>NZ_JBNQFT010000002.1:0-408114 GCF_050321925.1 Rhodococcus sp. IEGM1339 | reverse complement strand
CGCCAGTTCCACACGCTGGGTATCGGTTGCAGGCATGGCCGCCGCAGTCATGACAGGCATACTACAATCTACCGTATTATTTCGCAGACAGACCACTAGCGAGTACCAGGTGGCGTGGTCGACCGCGCACCGGGCGCTCATCGCACTGGCCAACCAGTGGCTGCCCGAGCCGGAACCCACCCGCGTGCTCGGCATCGACGAGACCCGCGCCCGGTCGGTGCGCTGGGTGCTCGAAGAGGCCGGCTGGACACGGTCGAACCCGTGGATGACCTCGTTCGTCAACGCCGACCCCACCCTGCCCGGGCACCTTCTCGGGCTGACCCCGGGACGCTCCGGGGCGTGCGTGATCGACTGGCTCGCGCTGCAGACACCCGCGTTCCGGGCCGGCATCGACCTGGTCGTGATCGACCCGTCCGCGCCGTACGCGGGCGGGATCCGCACCGCCCTGCCGGACGCGCGGATCGCAGTCGACAAGTGGCATCTCGTCGCCCTCGCCAACCTCATGGTCACCCAGGTCCGTCAACGGATCACCCGGCAACTGCACGGCCGCCGCGCATGCCGTCAAGGAACGCCTGCGCCTGCTGCTGGCCGAACACCAGCCGCACCAGATCCGGCGCAGGCTGTACGACTTCTACGACGCCGCCGCCCGCGCCGACATGGAGGAAACCAGCCGCCTGGCGACCACGATCGACACCTGGTGGCCAGCGGTGCTCGTCGCGCTCACCGAGGACGTGACCAACGCCCGCACCGAGGGCTTCAACCGGATCATCAAGCAAACCAAGCGTGTCGGATGCGGCTTCACCAACATGGACAACTACCGAAGGCGCATCATGGTCCGCATCGCCCTCACCCGAGGGCAGAGACCAGCAGCATGAAATCAGCACACGCCCCGCTCAAATGCGGAGAGCCATTTATCTCTGCAGTAAACGCCCGGCCCGTCTTCGGCGCCTCGTGCCACACATGCCTTCCCGCTCGGGTTGCGGCGGGCCATAATTCGCCTTTCACGTGCCCGGCTTGCCGTCTTCGGAGCTGGGCCTTGACACCCCTGCACCGGGTACCCCCGCATCAGTACCGCACCTGCCGCTGGGCAGTCGATGCATCACCTGTCCGAACGGAATCGACCGGCCCCACGCTGATCACTGCTCCCACACCGCCGAAGCACTTCAACCGATCCGTCACTGCAGCATCATCGAGAAGCCGTCCTCGACACCGGCAGGTCCCGGGCCCGCTGGCTGTGATGTCTTCGCGCTGGCGGCGTCGGCGGGGAGAGGATTTCGCAGTGAGCAGCACCGCTCTCTCCGGGATCGAGGCGACCACCGAATCCGGCCCGCGGTGCTGCACGAAATCTTGGGGCTCCATCGAGCCAGTGGCAATCGGCCCGTGGTTGCCTCACCATGGAGCGGTGACTGCTAAGCGTTGCCGATCCACCGCCGATCCTGCCGAACCCCATTCCGATGCCGAGCTGCTCATCGGCCTGGTGGTCTCACCATCCCTGAGTGCGATGCTCGGCCCCGAGGTCACCACCTCGGTGCGCAAGATTTTGGTGCAGCGGTATCCGGGAGTGCGCTGGCAACTGAAGATGGCCGAAGACCGGCTGGTCGATCCACCCACCGAGACCTTGGACCTGCTGGAGGCGGCCCGAAACCGCGTGCTGGAGGAGAACTGGGATTTGGCCGTGGTGCTCACCGAGATCCCCCTGAAGACCGGCCGACGTCCGGTGCTCACCCAGCTCAGCCCCGTGCACGGGGTAGGACTGGTCTCCGTCCCAACCCTGGGAGCCGTGCACGTGCGGCAGAAGGTGCAAGAGACCACCGTGCACGTGGTCGGGCAGCTCCTGGGCTACGACGCCGAAGACCTCAACGCCCAGCGGGATCTTGCTCGAAGAGCCCACCAGCTGTCCACCGATCTCGACGAACGCCCGGACGACAACGTCGTGCAGTTCACGGCCCGAGTGCTGAGCGGCAACGTGCGGTTGCTGCTGGGCATGATCCGCGCCAACCAGCCTTGGGCCTTCGTGGCCCGGCTCTCCCGGGCGATGGTCGTGGCAGCGGCCACCGGCATGCTGACATTGGTGGCCTCGGACCTATGGGTACTGGCCATGGCCTACGGGCCAGTGCGCCTGGTCCTGCTGGCGGTGATGGCGATCGGGGCGGTGAGTGCCACCCTGATCCTGGGAGCCGACTTGTGGGAGCGCCCACGGCGGCGAGCCCAACGTGAGCAGGTGATCCTGTTCAATTTGGCCACCACCGCGACCGTGGCCATCGGGGTTGTGGTGTTCTACCTCGGCTTATTCATCCTGTCCTGGGTCGGCGCGCTGCTGCTCATCGACGAGCAGGTACTGGCCGGTGTCGCCGGTCACCCAGTGAACGCTTTGGACTACGCGAAGATCAGCTGGCTCACCGCCAGCCTGGCCACCGTGGGCGGAGCACTAGGAGCTGGACTGGAGGACGACGATGTGGTGCGCGCCGCTGCCTACACCCGGTCCAGCACCTGACACAGCCCCAGCACAGAAGAAACTGAAACATCTACGCGTTGATGCCACGTCTATGCAGGTGTCATTGCCGGTCGCGATGACTTGGTGGGCTCAGCGCAGTGCGCTGCCTCGTACTCGGCGGGTGGGGCGTTGCCGAGGCGGGTGTGCGGGCGGGCGCTGTTGTACCTGTCGATCCGGGATCCGCACCGCCCTGCCGGACGCGCGGATCGCAGTCGACAAGTGGCATCTCGTCGCCCTCGCCAACCTCATGGTCACCCAGGTCCGTCAACGGATCACCCGGCAACTGCACGGCCGCCGCGCATGCCGTCAAGGAACGCCTGCGCCTGCTGCTGGCCGAACACCAGCCGCACCAGATCCGGCGCAGGCTGTACGACTTCTACGACGCCGCCGCCCGCGCCGACATGGAGGAAACCAGCCGCCTGGCGACCACGATCGACACCTGGTGGCCAGCGGTGCTCGTCGCGCTCACCGAGGACGTGACCAACGCCCGCACCGAGGGCTTCAACCGGATCATCAAGCAAACCAAGCGTGTCGGATGCGGCTTCACCAACATGGACAACTACCGAAGGCGCATCATGGTCCACATCGCCCTCACCCGAGGGCAGAGACCAGCAGCATGAAATCAGCACACGCCCCGCTCAAATGCGGAGAGCCCCTTACTGGGTGTCGATGGGAGCGTGCTCGATCACCGTCGTGGCGGGTTCACGGATCGTCGAGATGGACGACGCACCGATGGTCGACGCGACCCGCGGACTGATCGCGGGCCTCGCCGTCGTCATCTGGGTCTTCGCGACGTGGCTGCTCCCCCCGCTCGTCGCGGCCGGTTGGTGGCGACACCGCGTCCACCGGGTGCGGCTGGACTACGACTCGTCCCTGTGGTCGATCGTCTTCCCGCTCGGCATGTACGCGATCGCGGGGATGTATCTGGGTCGCGCCGACGATCTGCCACTGGTCGGCGCGATCGGCGCCGCCGAATTGTGGGTCGCGGTGGCGGCCTGGGTCGCGGTGGCGGCCTGGGTCGCGGTGTTCGCCGCGATGCTGCACCGCATGTGGGTACGGCTCATACGGCCGGTCGAGCGCGACCGACGGTGACCGCCCGTGCTCGGGCCCGCCCCATCCCGCCGTACCAGCGGACGGCGAGCACGACAGCCAGGGCCACAGGCCTGGTCGCCGGTGCGGCCGGCGTGGCCGCCATGACCATCGGGGAGAAGATCGAGCAGGCCGTCGCCGGGCGACCGAACTCCCACGTGCCGGGCCGCGTACTCGCACGGTTGACGGGCGCCTCGGAATCGGCCGGACAGCACTCGACCGCCCTGAACTGGGCGATGCACTTCGGGCAGGATATCGCCCTCGGCGTCCTGCGTTCGGTCATGGCCGAGGTGGGCCTGCGGGGGCCGCTCGCATCGTCGAAGTTCACCGTCGTCCGTCTGACCAACGACCAGATCCTCGAGAACGCGACCGGCGTGGGAGCACCCCCGCAAACGTGGCCCCGTTCCGAGCTGGCGATCGACGTCCTCCACAAGAGCGTCTACGGCTTCGTCACCGGTGCCGTCGCCGACGCGGCGGTTACCGTATCGGTGTGAATGTCGAACCGCTGGACACCGGCACCGTGGCCGGTCACCTGCATCTTCCCGAGGGCAGTCCGCGGGGTGCCGTCGCGTTGACGCACGGCGCCGGCGGCAACTGCGACGCCCGGATCCTGCAGCTGATGTGCTCCCGGTTCGCCGATGCCGGCTTCCTCGCCCTGCGCTACGACCTGCCGTTTCGCCGTCGCAAGCCCAAGGGACCCCCGCAGCCGTCCCGCGCCGCGGAGGACCGCGAGGGTGTGTCCTCCGCGGCCGCGGAGCTGCGCGACCGCGTGTCCGGGCCCTTACTGCTCGGCGGCGTCTCCTACGGCGGCCGGCAGACGTCGATGCTCGCGGCCGACGAACCCGGCATCGCCGACGCCCTCGTCCTGCTGTCCTATCCCCTCCATCCCCCGGGCAAGCCGGAGAAGCTGCGCACCGAGCACCTGCCGAAGATATCGGTGCCCACGGTGTTCGTCCACGGCGACCGCGACCCCTTCGGTACCTTCGACGAACTGCGGGAGGCACTCGATCTCCTGCCCGCGGCCACGACTCTCATCGAGGTCACCGGGGCCGCACACGACCTGAGCCGCGCGAAGACGGATCCCTCGGAATCCGCCGTGTCCGCCGCGCTGCACCTGCTGGAAGAGAAGAAGTCATGATCGAACCCACCGACGTCGCCATCGACACGCTGCTCGCCGAGCTCCGCGACCGGCTCGACGATTCCGTCGACGCCCCGACGACCCTGCGCGGACTGCTCGAAGCGGTGCTCGTGGTGGGGTCGGGTCTCGAACTCGACTCCATGCTCCAGCGCATCGTCTCCGCCGCGACCGCCCTTCTCGACGCCCGCTACGGCGCGCTCGGCGTGCGCGCCGCCGACGGTGGTCTGTCGGAGTTCGTGTACGTCGGGATCAATCCGACGCAGCGCGAGGTGATGGGCCATCTGCCCGAGGGCCGGGGCATCCTGGGTCTGCTCATCAACGATCCCCGGCCGGTCCGTCTCGGCGACCTGTCGAAGCATTCCGCCTCCATCGGTTTCCCGCCCAACCATCCGCCCATGAAGAGCTTCCTCGGAACTCCGATCATGGTGCGCGGCAAGGTTTTCGGCAGCATCTACCTCACCGAGAAACTGGGCGCACCCGAGTTCACCGAAGAGGACGAGGTGATCCTCAAGGTGCTCGCGATGTCCGCCGGTGTGGCCGTCGAGAACGCGCGCCTGTTCGAGGGCTCCCTCGACCGCGAGAGATGGCTTACCGCAATGGCATCCATCAACTCCCGGCTGCTGATGGGCGGGTCCGTGGACGAGACGCTGTCGATGCTCACCGGCCAGGTCCGCGAACTCGCCCGGTGTGCGGGCGCCTATGTGATGCTCGTCGACGGCCACCACGGCCGCCTGCAGGCCGCGTCCCCCGCGGCGCCGTGCGGGAAGGACAAGCGTTTCGATCTCACCGGATCGCCTGTGCTGAAAGCGCTCAAGAGCAGGCAGCCGATGCACCTCGATACCCTCGAGGGACTGCCACCGATGGAGCAGGGCGACGAAGGACACGCGGTGGTGCTGCCGCTGTCGGCGACGTCGACGGTCACGGGTGTGCTCGTCGCGACCCGCGAGGCCGGTACCGAACCGTGGGACGACGAGGACGTGGCCCGCTTCGAATCCATGGCGAACCTCGCGGCCGTGGCCCTCGAATTCGCCGAACAGCAACGCAAGAAACGGTTGCTCGACGTGCTGGCCGATCGCGATCGCATCGCACAGGACCTGCACGACAACGTCATCCAGCGCCTGTTCGCCACGGGTATGAGCTTGCAGAGTGCGACCGCGGACGGGGCGGACACCGCACGCGTGGTGGAGGTGATCCGCCACGCGATCGAACAGCTCGACCGGACGGTGCGCGAGATCCGCACGACCATATTCGATCTGCACACCACCGGCGCGGCGGCGTCGAACAGTCTGCGCCGGAGGTTGCTGGACGTCGTGGGCGATCTGAGCATCCACTCCTCGGTGGCGCCCAACGTGCAGTTCGTCGGACCCATCGACACGCTGGTGCCGATGCGCATCCACCCACACGCGGAGGCCGTGCTCCGCGAAGGGCTGAGCAACGCGCTGCGCCATTCCCAGTCCGACAACATCTCGGTGTCGGTCTCGGTTCAGGACGACTTCCGGATCGAGATCCTCGACGACGGCACGGGTCTGCCCGACATGCCTAGCCGCAGCGGGCTGGCGAACCTCGAGCGGCGCGCCGTGCAGTGCGGCGGGTCGTGCGAGATCGGTCCGGCCCACCCGCGCGGCACCCGGGTGCTGTGGGCGGTCCCGCTCTGACGGAACGGGTCCCGCCCGCATCGGACTAGGACGTCGGCTTGCCGCGCTCGTTGCGCAGCTCGGTGGCGAGCACCGCGGCCTGCGTGCGGCGCTGCATGCCGAGCTTCGCCAGCAGCCGCGAGACGTAGTTCTTCACGGTCTTCTCCGCGAGGAACAGCCGTTCGGCGATTTCCCGGTTGGTCAGGCCCTCACCGATGAGTTCGAAGACGGCGCGTTCCTGCTCCGACAGCTCGGCCAGCGGATCGGCCGTGCGCGACGCCCGGATCCGCTCCATGAGGGCGGCGGTGGCGCGGCTGTCCAGCAACGAGCCGCCCTCGCCGACGGTGCGGATCGCCGAGACGAGGTCGGTGCCGAGGATCTGCTTGAGCACGAACCCCGAGGCACCCGCCATGATCGCGTCGAGGAGCGCCTCGTCGTCGGCGTAGGAGGTGAGCATCAGGGCGCGCAGACCCGGCATGCGGGTACGCAGCTCGCGGCACAGTTCGACACCGTTGCCGTCGGGAAGCCGCACGTCGAGCACCGCGACGTCGGCACCGCTCTCGGGCACACGGGCCAGGGCCTCCCCAACCGAGGCGGCCTCACCGACGACGGTGAAGTCGGGCACGCTGCTCAGCAGATCCACCAGGCCGCGCCGCACGATCTCGTGATCGTCGACGAGGAACACGCGGGTCATCTCGGGCACCTTTCGTTGACATGCTGTCCCGTCATTGTCCCAGGTGTACCGCGATACCCACGTCCTCGGGGCCGTTCGACACCCATCTGGGGACCTTCTCCCCCTGCCCCGCGGGCACCCGCCCGGGAGACGCTGGAGGAGCAGAGGTGGACATGTGGGACGAACGAGCCGACGCGGAGGATGTCGTGACTGTCGATGCCGGAACCTGGTCGCTCGGTGACACCGAGATCATTGCGCGTGCGGTGGTGGAGGCACCCTCGGTACACGACACGCAACCGTGGAATCTGCGACTGCCCGATCACAGCGCCGAACTGGAGGAACGCCTCGAGTTCGCCGAGCCGGGACCGGACCCGCTGCGCGTCGACCGGTTGATCTCGTGTGGCACGGCCCTCGCGAATCTCGAGCTCGCGATCCGGGTCCTCGGCAACCGATCGCGCACCTCCGTGCTGCCCGATCCGCAACGTCCGGAGCTCATCGCCCGGATCGAGACGCTCGGCTCGGGTACCCCGAGCAGCCGCGACCTACGGTTGTACGCCGCCATCTCGCATCGGCGCAGCCATCGCGAATCGTTCACCGACATCCCGGTGCCGACGGAGACGCTCGCCGACGTCGTCGCCGCGGCCGGGGAGATACCCGACGTCGACGTGCGTCTGCTCGCCGCCGACGAGGCCGTCGCCCTGGCGCAGGTGCTCGCCTATGCGGCGGAGGCCCGCCGGCGTCACCCGCACTACCAGCGGGAGATGTTCTCGTGGACCTCCCACTGGCAGCCGCGCGGCAACGCCGAGGTGGTCACCACCTGGAGCGCGACCCTCGACGAACACGGCGCGGCCGGCGAGGCCATGGTCACGTCGGGGATCCCCGACGTCGATGCGCTGGCGGCGGCGATCGCGCGCGAATCGGTGCTGCTGTTCTCCGCCCCGTCCACCTCGCCGGCGGATCTGGTCCGGGTGGGCGCGGCGGTGGAGCGGTGCTGGCTCGCGGCCATCGATGCGCGATTGTCGGCGTCGGTCGTGACGCATCCGCTGCGGGTCGAGGACGCCGGTTCGCGCCTGGCCGAGATGCTCGACCTGCCGGTCGTGCCGCTGGTGATCCTGCGCGTGGGTTTCTGACGAGAAGAGAGATCGAGGTGACGATGAGCGCACCGACCGAGGATCCGATCGACGATCCGACCCGCGAGTTGTTCCGCACGGCCCTGGACATGGCGCAGGCCGCCAAGGCCGGCAACGTCTCCGGGTGGCTGTCCGCCCGTTACGAGTGCGGGCGCGTCGAGGACGTCGCGTTCGTACTCTCGCAGATGCTCGGGGTGCTCATCGAGAACGGCGCGATCAGCCGCGGCCTGCATCCGGCCGACGCGTGGAGGGAACTGCGCGAGCGGGGCGTCGACGACTTCGGGTGACGCCCCGCATCGCTCCCTCGTCCGGGATCAGTCCTCGGTCTGCTTCGACCGGACGACGAGGACCGGGCAGTCCGCGGTCTGGATCAGCGCGTTGCTCGTGGAGCCGAGCAGCAACCCCTTGAAGCCGCCGCGTCCGCGGGTTCCGACCACGAGAAGCTGTGCGGCCTCGGCGTATTCGCTGAGCACTCGCACCGGCCGGTCGCGGGCGACGACACGTTCGACGGTGACGTCCGGGTACCGCTCCTGGTATCCGGCGAGACGTTCGGCGAGCACGATCTCCTCACCGGTCTGGATCCGGCTCCAGTGCGGGTCCTCCGGGACGGCGCCGAGCGAGGGCTGGACGCTCACGTCGCTCCACACGTTCACCGCGACGAGCGTCGCGCCGCGTGCGGATGCCTCCTCGAACGCGACCTCCACCGCGTCGCGGCACGAGACCGAGCCGTCGACACCGACGACGACGGGCCCCTTTGTCGGCGGCGCACCGTCGAAGGTGCGGCCCCGCACCACGACGACGGGCGCCGTCGCGTGCGAGACGACCGCCGTGGAGACCGAACCGGCGAGCAGGCCCTTCACCTCGCCGAGGCCGCGCGAGCCGACGACGAGCCGGTCGGCGTGCTCGGCCTGTGCGATGAGCGTGGGAACGACCTTGCCTTCGAGCTGTTCGGTGGTGATCTCGACGTTCCCGTGACGGTTCTCGTCGATGATCTGCCGGGCGAGCACGGCCGCGTTGTCGAGCCGGTCGCGGGCCGTCGCCTTCATCTCCTCGTGGAAGCTCTGCGCGAGGTAGGGCTCGGAGTAGTAGAAGGCGGGGATGTGCACGACGGTGACGATGCGCAACGGCAGGCCGCGGATCGCAGCCGTCCGTGCCGCCCAGTGCACCGCGGTCGTGGACGCGTCGGATCCGTCGACGGCCACGACGATCGGCTTGTTCTCGGTCATCGCACGAGGAACCTTTCTCGGTGGGTCAGCCGCAGATCTGCCGCAGCTGTTCGATCAGTCGCACACGACCTGCGGTGTCGGCCGCGAAGGGGGTGACGTTGAGGGTGGTGACCCCGGCCTCCGCGAAGGCAGCGATTCGCTCCCGCACGAAGCCCTCCGAACCGATCAGGGAGATCGAGCGGAGCAGTTCGACGGGCACCGCCGCGGCCGCCTCCTCCTTCTTGCCGGCCAGGTAGAGCTCCTGGATGGTCTCGGCTTCCTTCGCGTAGCCGTAGCGGATCGCGAGGTCGTTGTAGAAGTTCTTGCCCTTGGCGCCCATGCCGCCGACGTACAGCGCGACCATGGGCCGGACCCAGTCGAACATGTGGTCGACGTCGTCGCCGATGGCGAGCGGGGTCTGCGCGTAGATCTGCAGGTCGCCGAGTGCGGGATCGCGCTTGGCCTTGCCCTTCGCGATCGATTCGCCCCACACGTCGGCGGCCTTCTCCGGGTAATAGAACAGCGGCTGCCAGCCCTCGGCGATCTCGGCGGTCATCTCGACGTTCTTCGGGCCGAGCGACGCGATGATGATCGGGATACGTTCGCGCACAGGCTTGTTGATGATCTTCAGCGGCTTGCCGAGTCCGGTGCCGCGGTCTTCGGGCAGCGGGATCTGGTAGTACTTGCCCTGATGGTCCACCTTCTCGCGGCGCCACACCTGCCGGCAGATGTCGACGATCTCGCGGGTGCGACCCAGCGGCGCGTTGTAGGGAACGCCGTGGAAACCTTCGATGACCTGAGGGCCCGACGCGCCGACACCGAGCACGAATCGGCCGTCGGAGACGAAGTCCAGGCCGGCCGCCGTCATGGCGGTGAGCGTCGGTGTCCGGGTGAACAACTGGAGGATGCCGGAGGCGAGTTCGACCCGGGAGGTCTTCGCCGCCAGATAGCCGAGCTGACTCACCGCATCGAACGAATAGGCCTCGGGTACGAACACGATGTCGAGGCCGGCCTTCTCCAGGTCGGCCACCTCCGCCGCGGTCTCCGCGAAACCTCCGCTGTAGTTCAGTCCCATCCCGATGCGCATGCGCCACCTTCGTCCCTGCTGCACACCCCCGTTCGGGGGCGCGATCGTCCATGTGCCCCGCACACTACCGCCGTCAGGAGGTGACCGGTCGCACCACCATCACCGGGCAGCGCGCCTCGCGCATGAGCGCGTTTCCGGTAGAACCGAGCACCATCCCCTTGAAGCCTCCCCTGCCGCGAGTCCCTACCACGACGAGCTGGGCTTTCTCGCTCCAGGACTGCAGATGGGCGCGGGGGCCGTCGACGTAGACCTTCCGGTGGACCGTCACGTCCGGATAGCGCTCGCCGTAGCCCGCGAGGCACTCGGACAGCAGGGAGTGCTCGTACTCCTCGAACGCGCGGGGATCGAAGTCGAGGGGCGACTCGTCGATCTCCCCGACTTTCAGGTCGCTCCAGACGTGGACGGCGACGAGGTCGACCCTGCGCCAGGATGCCTCCTCGAACGCCAGATCGACCGCTTGGCGGCTCGCGGGGCTGCCGTCCACGCCGACGACGACGGGTCGCTCGTCGGGGACGGGCCCTTCCGGTCCCCGCACCACGACGACCGGGCATTCGGCATGACCGGCGACGGAGACCGGGGTGGAACCGAGGAAGGCCTCCCCCATCTTGGTGCTGCCGGTGGCCCCGAGGACGATCATGCGCGACGTGCGGGACAGTTCGACGAGCCACTTGGCGCTTCCGGTGAGGGCGAGCTCGGCGGTGATCTCGAGGTCCGGCGCCACCGCCTCGGCGGTCTCTGCAGCCTCCTTCAGGAGTGCCTGAGCCTCGGCCTCGCTCCATTCGAAGACCTGCGAGGGGCGGAAGAAGGGAAGTTTCGTCCAACCCGACGGTGCGAAGTCCACCGCGTGGACGAGATGCAGTGGGATCTTCCGGCCGGCCGCGGTGGCGGCAGCCCACCTCACCGCCCGCTCGGAGGCCGGGGAACCGTCGGCACCGACGGTTACGTGGTTGTGGTCGCGGGGTGCTTCACCGAGAGGTTTCACGTCCGTGAGGCTAGTCGGATCCGGTACGTCCAGATACGGACTTTGGTCATCACATCGGGATTCCTTCGGTGGCAATGCATTCCATCGACAGCGATGTGCGTCACATAAAATTGTCATCGCGAATGCGAATTTACTAGCGTAGGGCCATGCAACTCACCAGGTTCACCGATCTCGGACTGAGAGTTGTGATGCATCTCGTCGCCGGCCCGGCGGGGAGTACGCCCGGTACCAGAACGATTGCAAACCAGCTCGATCTGTCGTACGCACATACGACGAAGGTCGTCGCCCGACTCGGCGAGCTCGGGGTGGTGGCCACCCGCCGCGGACGCGGCGGAGGCCTGACCGTCACCGAACTCGGCCGCACGGCGAGCCTCGGATGGCTCACCCGAGCCCTCGAAGGTGAAGAAGAAGTCGTCGAGTGCGAAGGAGCGAAGCCGTGCCCCCTGCGTCACGGCTGCACCCTGCGCTCGAAGCTGCGTACCGCACAGGACGCCTTCTACGCCGCTCTCGACGACGTCACGATCGCCGACCTGGCGACCCCTGACGCCGGTCCGGTCCTGCTCACCCTCGAACCACCCACCGGCCGCTGACCCACGGCGAGGCTGCCGGTGCAGCCCGTCACGACACACACGAGGAGACATACCATGCCGCTCTCACCCGAATCCAAGGACGTCATCGCCGCGACCCTCCCGGCGGTGGGAGCCGCCATCGGCGACATCACCCCGTTGTTCTATAGCAAGATGTTCGCCGCCCATCCCGAGCTCGAACGCGATCTGTTCAACCGCGGCAACCAGAAGCAGGGCGAGCAGCAGAAGGCACTCGCCGGATCGATCGCGGCCTTCGCGACGCTCCAGCTCGATCCCGATCCCGCCCGTGTCGAGGCGATCCTGTCCCGCATCGCCCACAAGCACGCCTCGCTCGGCATCAAGCCCGACGAGTACTGGATCGTCCACAAGCACCTCTTCGAGGCGATCGTCGAAATCCTCGGAGAGGCAGTGACTCCGGAAGTCGCGAAGGCGTGGGACGAGCTGTACTGGCTGATGGCCAATACCCTCATCTCGATGGAGGCCGATCTGTACCGGGCCGCAGGTGTCGAGGCCGGCGACGTCTGGCGCACCGTCCGCGTCGCCGACCGCGTCCACCAGTCCGCCGACACCGTCTCGTTCGTGCTCACCTCGCTCGACGGTTCCCCGCTGCCCACCTTCCGTCCGGGCCAGTACCTCTCGGTCGGCGTCCGCCTCCCCGACGGCGCCCGCCAGATCCGTCAGTACAGCCTGTCGAGCGCACCCGCGAAGGGCGACTGGCGTATCACCGTCAAGCGGGTCCTGGAGACCACCGCACCCGACGGCACCGTGCTTCCCGCCGGTGAGGTGTCGAACTTCCTGTACAACAACGTCTTCGAGGGCGACGAGCTGGAAGTCACCACTCCCTTCGGCGATCTCGTACTCACCGAGGACGACACCCCGATCCTGTTGGCGTCCGCCGGCATCGGATGCACCCCGATGATCGGCATGCTCGATCATCTCGCCGGCGTCGGCGACGAGCGTCCCGTCGCGGTCCTGCACGCCGACCGGTCGGTCGCGGCGCACGCCCACCGCCGCGAGCTCGAGACCCTTGCCGAGAAGATCCCGTCGGCCCAGCTGTACCGCTGGTACGAGGACCTCGGCAACCGCCGGCCGCTCGAGACGGTCCGCGTCGGACGTGCCGACATCTCCGATCTGCCGCTCGATCCGAAGACCCAGGCCTACCTGTGCGGCCCGCTACCGTTCATGCTCTCGCTGCGCGAGGCCCTGATCGAGCGCAACGTCCCGGCCGAGAACATCCACTACGAGGTGTTCGGACCCGACAGCTGGGCGCCTGCCTCCTGATCCGACCCGATCCGATCGCGGTGCCCCGGCCGAGTCTGCCGGGGCACCGCTGCATTCGCGGCTAGGCTGCACCCATGGACTCCGCCGCGGCTGTTCGCCACCCGGCCCCGTCCCCGCGTAGCCGATTCCAGGCACTGGGTAGCAGTGTCCTCGCGCTGATCGGAGTCCTTCTCATGGCGGGCCTCGTTGCGCTGTTCCCCGGGTCCGACGAGCCGCTCGGAACCGATGCACCCGCCGATGTCTTCAGCGCCGCCCGCGCCGGTGAACACATCGACGCGATCGCCACCGGCCCACGACCGCCCGGGTCGACCGCCCACGCCGCCGCCCGCGACCATCTCGTCGCCGTCCTCGAGGATCTCGGGTGGTCCACCCGCGTCGACTCCGGCGTGGGATGGATGGCGCGGTCCGGTGAGGCGACCCAGCGCGGTGCCCGCGTGCAGAACATCGTGGCGACCCGAGCCGGTACCGATCCCACCGGCACCGTCGTGCTCGCCGCGCACTACGACACGGTCCGGGGCTCCCCCGGCGCGAGCGACGACGGGATCGGCGTCGGCACGGTCCTCGAGGTCGCCCGTGCCATCGAGTCCGGTCCTCCCTCGCGGAACGACGTCGTCGTCCTGCTCACCGACGGTGAGGAGAACGGTCTGCTCGGCGCCCACCGGTTCGTGGGCACGGAGTCCGTGCGGGCCGGTCCGGTCGTCGTGCTCAACCACGAGGCGCGCGGGAACGCCGGTACGCCGACGACCTTCCGGACCACCTCACCGAACGGCGTCCTGATCGACAGTCTGGCGGGGGCACCGGGCGCGAACGCGGACTCCCTCACCGAACTGATCTTCGAGGCGCTGCCGAACGACACCGATTACCGCCGCTTCGCCGAGCACGGCCACCACGCCCTCGACACCGCGATCTCCGCGGGCTCGGCGTACTACCACAGCCCTCTCGACACCCCCGACCGTCTCAGCCGGACGTCGCTGCAGCACATGGGCGACACCTCCCTCGCGACGGCCCGCACCCTCGCCGGATCCGATCTCGCGACCGTCGGCGACGGCGGCGACCAGGTCGTGACGACCGCGCCCTGGGGACTGCTCCACGCGCCGCGGTGGGCCGAGGTCGTCGGGGCGATCGTGCTGGCAGGCGTCGTGGGGGCGATCGTCGTGCTGTGGGTGCGCCGCGGCCAGACGTCGGCCTGGCAGGCCGGCGCTGCCGTGGCCGTGTCGTTGCTCGCCGCCGTCCTCGCGGCGGGCGCAGCGTGGCTGCCGTGGTGGATCGTGCAGACCGTCGATCCGGGCATGGCCGCGCCGGTCGCCGACGAACCCTACCGGCCGGGTGTCTTCCAGTTCGCGGCGGTCGTCGCGGCCCTCGGTGTACTGCTGGTCGCGCGATCGTGGTGGGGTCGCGGCTGTCCGGCCGCCGCGCTCACGTGCGGAGCGTTCACGCTCGTCGCGGTGCTCGCTCTCGCCGGTATCCCCTTCGCCGGTGTGCCGCTGACAATGCTCGTACTCGTCCTGCCGACGGCGCTGGGTCTGCTGGTGGCGCTGCTTCTCCCACAGGACGACACGGTGTGGCCGCTCGTCGCGATCGCCCTCGGCGCGCTCGGCTCGCTGATCTTCGGCCTGCCCGCCGTGCTGGTGTCGTTCGACGCCGGACTCCTCTACGGGGCACCGGTGGCCGGTCTGTTCGTCACATTCACGTTCGCCGCGGTACTCCCGCTGTGCGAGCCGTTCGCGTCGACCAGCCGCGGGCTCGTCGTCTCCGCGACCGGCACGATCGCGATCGTCGTGGTGGGCACGCTGCTCGCCGGCTACCTCAACCGGGACGGGGCGACCGATCCCCGGCAGGAATATCTCTGGTACTCGCTCGACGCCGATCGGGGTGCCGCGGTGTGGGGATCGCCGGACGGCCCGAGATCCGACTGGAGCGAAGGGCTGCTCACCACCGGTCCCGAATCGCTCCCCACCGCCTTCCCGTGGCGGGAGCACCGGCCGATGTACCACGGGCCCGCTCCGGTCGCCGACCTCGAGGCGCCCGAGGTCGAGATCCTCGAGGACACGACCGGCGGAAGCGCCCGGAAGATACGACTGCGGTTGAGCTCACCGAGGAACGCCCAGGCTGTCGGGTTGTGGATCGACAGCACCACCGCCCACGTCCACGGCGCGACGGTGGACGGCTTCCGCGCCGAACCGTCCGACGACTTCGGTTTCCTGTTCTGGGCTCCCGGCGCCGACGGGATCGAGGTCGAGCTGACGTTGAGCATGCTCGAGAGCCGCCTAGGCGTCCGCGTCGCCGATCTCGGTGACGATCTCGGCGAAGTAGCCGGCTTCGAGCCACCCGCGGATCGCGTCGTCGTCCAGCCGACGGTGGCCGTGACGCGGACCCTACAACTGTAGGGCCGTCACTCCCACTCGTGAGCGGGAGTACCCGAGGCCATGTTCTGCACGTAGTCCTTCATCATCCCGAGCAGGGCGGTGCGACGGTTCTCGCCGGCAGCCTCGCGTCGGGCCACCTGCCGTCGTTGCCACGCCGCCCCGGTCTGCCGAGTCAGTGCACGCCCCTCGACGATGCCGAGATAGCGGTCGCGGACCGCCGCCGACAGTCCGTATGCCTCGAGGCCCTGGTGCGCAAGCGGCAACAGGCACCGCAGCACGAGTTCGTCGGCGCCGACCCATCCGGTGCGCGGCCAGTACAGCTTCGCGTCGAGACCGAACTTCGCACCGAGCACGAGGTTCCGCTCGGCGGCGTCGAAGCTGAGGTCGCGCCAGAGCGGCTCGTCGGCGTCGGTGAGGGCGCGCAGCGTCCCGTAGTAGAAGGCGGCGTTGGCCATGGTGTCGAGGACGGTCGGTCCTGCAGGGAGCACACGGTTCTCGACGCGCAGGTGCGGATGGCCGTCGCTGATGTCGTAGACGGGCCGGTTCCACCGGTAGATGGTGCCATTGTGCATCTGCAGTTCGCGCAGTTCGGGAATCCGGCCGGCGTCGAGTTCGGCCATCGGATCGACGTCCGAGACCTCCGGAAGGAGAGCCGTGAAGTAGTGGGAATTCTCCTCGAACAGGTCGAGGACGGAGTCGATCCACCGCTCACCGAACCACACGCGGGGACGGACACCCTGGTTCCGCAGTTCGAGCGGACGCGTGTCAGTGGCCTGCGCGAACAACGGGATCCGGCTCTCGTGCCACAGCGCCTTGCCGGCGAGGAAGGGCGAGTTCGCCGCGAGCGCGACCTGCGCTCCGGCCAGGCACTGGGCGGCGTTCCAGTGCGTCGCGAAATCTTCGGGGGCGATCCGCAGGTGCAACTGCAGGGACGTGCAGGCAGCCTCGGGGACCACCGAATTCATGTCTGCACGAAGGGTTTCCACGACATCGCTGCCGGGCAACGGCACACCGTCGAGATCGAGTTCGATGTCCTCGCCGCGCGCCGCGAAGATCTGCTCGTTGAGCGCTTCGTACCGTGGATTGGCGGTGATCCGGCCCCGTTCGAGATCGCCGAGTTCGAGCGTGGGCAGTATGCCGATCATGACCAGCTGCGCGTCGTGCAGGTGCATCCGCTCGTCGGCGCGCCGCAGCGACGACCGCAGCGACTCTTCGAGTTCGAAGGGTTCGTCGCCGGTGAGACGTCGCGGCTCGACGTTCATCTCGACGTTGAACTGGCCGAGTTCGGTCTGGAAGACCGCGTGATCGTCGATCGCCTGGAGCACCTCGAGGTTCGACATCGCGGGCGACATGTCGTCGCGGACGAGGTTGAACTCGATCTCCATGCCGAGATGCGGTTCGGGTGACGAGTGCACGTCGACGAAGACGTCCTCTCGAAGCATCCGCTCGAGCGCCTTCATGCAGTCGCGAACCTTGCTCCGGAACATCCGCCGGTCTTCCCCGGTGAACGAACGTGCGGATATCTCAGCTCCCAATGGAACCCCCGGGTCGGCGCGCGGTCTGTCGAGCCAAGCCTAGCGCGCGCTCATGCTGGCGGTGGGATCGACGGCGTGCCGTCGGGTGGGATCGAACACTGCGGCGGGATCGAACACTGCGGTGGGATCAGACGGCGCGGTAGCCGCCCCAGTCGGTGACGACGCCGCGATCGCTGAGCCACGCGTTGGGGTTGATCTTGGTGCCTTCGGTGTCCCAGACCTCGAAGTGCAGGTGCGGTCCGGTGGACCAGCCCTCGTTGCCGACGGTGGCGATCTGCTGGCCGGCGTTGACACGCTGACCGGCCGAGACCTGGTAGGTGCTCACGTGACCGTAGACGGCGGTGGTGCCGTCGTCGTTGAGGACGCGGACCCACTGGCCGAAGCCGGAAGCCGGTCCGGCGTCGAGGACCGTGCCGTTGGCCGCGGACTTGATGGGCGTTCCGATCGGGGCTGCGATGTCGATGCCGCCGTGGTGGGCGCCCCAGCGCGGACCCCAGTCGGAGGTGAGGGTGCCGGAGACGGGCTGGACGGCGGAGGGAGCAGCGGGGTTGAGCTGGTCGAGCCAGCTGGGACCCGAGAACTGATCGAGGAAGCCGGTGACCTCGGCCGGAAGCTCGGGTGCGCCCTGCTCGGCCGGGGTGGTGATGCCGGGGATGGCCGGGATCTCGACACCCTCGGGCAGCAGGCCCGCGGGGAGCTCGAAGGGCAGGCTGGGCGCGGGGGCCTCGGCCTGGACGTGGTCGTGGCCGGGATGCGCGGCAGCGGTGCCGGCGCCGATCTGCGAGCCGACCGCGAAGAAGGCACCCGTGGCAGCGGCGACGGTGGCGGCCTTGACCGGAGCGGACGTACCGGTGGGCTCGACGCGGTGACGGCCCTTGCCGGAGGACGGCACGCGAATCGTCTCGAGGTCGAATGCTTCGTCTTCGCGTGTGCGCTGATGGCGTCCCACAGTGTGCCCCTTGTTTCGTCCCGACTTCGACCGGGTATCCCCCCGGCCGCTCCTGGCGACCCAAGGTAACAAAACGGTATAGGGAAAGGCCAGTGTTACCTTTCCTTGATCTCAATCGGCGGGAACCTGCAGGTCGTACGCCCGGCCTCGAGAGCCTCGAGAACGGGCGCTTGGTTACGGCACGCGCCCGGCGGCTACACTCACAACGCGCCAAGGTCGGCTTCGCCCGGCCGGACGCCTCCGTAGCTCAGGGGATAGAGCACCGCTCTCCTAAAGCGGGTGTCGCAGGTTCGAATCCTGCCGGGGGCACACATCGGGTCCGCCGGCTCCGCGAGCACTCCCGGACCCCACCCCCGGAACGTCACGGGCACCGTCCCGTCCACGCATCACGGTTCGATCTAGTCAGCCCTCCACCGTTCGCGCGACAGTTAGCATCCACAACGATGCCGCTCGACGACGACGGAAATCGAGGACCCCGCATGGATATTCGGCCTCGTGCCCGACATCTCGCCGTGATCGTCTCGGCGGCGGTCCTCGGATTGTTCGTCACTCCCGCTCCCGCAGGAGCCGGGGGAGTCTCCGGCCTGGTCGAAGGACCCGCTCATCCCGTCGGGGCGGGCAACGCCCGCACATACGTCACCGTCGACGAGGCGGGCACGCCGGCCACCATCGGGGTGCGACTCGATGCGGCGGCCCTCGACGACCTGCCCGGTGCGCTGCTGCCGGTCACCGAGGCCTACGTGCTCGAGTTGCCCGAAGAGGCGGCCGCCACCGCGTTCGACCACGTCACGGTCGACTGGAACTCGCACGGCCACGACCCCCAGCACGGCTTCGACGTCCCGCACTTCGACGTCCACTTCTATCTCCTGGATCGGCCCACGGCGGAGTCGATCCATCCCTTCGCCCCCGGCTACATCCCGGCCGCGGCCCGCGTGCCCGACCCGCGTTACGTGCCGGAGGGGTACGCACCGTCCGGGGATCCGCTGACGTCGACCGTCGCGGGCATGGGACTGCACTGGGTGGACACCACCGAGGCGGAGCACGATCCGGCAGCGGGACACCACCTCACCGAGACCGTGCTCTACGGCACGTGGGACGGACGGCAGGCGTTCATCGAACCCATGCTGAGCCGCGAGTGGCTCGCGACGCGGCCCGCGCACCACGAGGAACTCCGTCTGCCCGAGGCGTACCAACGCGAGGGCCTCTACCCCACCACCTACTCCGTGTGGTGGGACGAGGCGTCGCAGACGTACACGGTCGAACTCGGTGGGCTCACGATGCGCGAGGCGTCGTAGGCCGGTCGGTCGAGCGGAGGCTCAATCCAGCGGGGAGGCGCGGATGAGGTTCCCGTCCGGGTCCGAGACCACGAACGTCCGCCCGAACACCTCGTCGTGCGGCGCCTCCACGACCGTCACCCCCTTACCGGCCCACTCGTCGTGGATCGCATCGACGGCGGCGGTCGAGCCCGGCACCATCACGCCCACCTCGGAGAACCGCGGAGCGGTCGCATCCACGGTCTCCGCGCGACCCGACCACAGTGCGAACAGCACTCCCGGCGCCACTTCGAAGGAGACGTAGCGCGGGGTCGTCATCTGCGGGGTCATGGCGAACAGGTCGCTGTAGAAGCGGGTCGCGCGTTCGACGTCGGTCACGCAGATCAGGAACAGGTTGGGCGACGACACGGTCATCGGTCCCTCCTTCCGGTAGGCGGTGAAGGCTTCGAGGACTACCGTGACACTGAAACCCGACAGTTCCTGTCGTGTTTTCGAAAGGAGATCGCGCATCCGATGAACCGGCCGCAGCGGTTGCTGAGCATGCTGGTCGTCCTGCGGGCCCGCAGCCGGGTCACGGCCGCCGAACTCGCGGAGGAGTTCGGCGTCTCCGAGCGCACCGTGTTGCGCGATGTGGAAACGCTTGCTGCTGCGGACCTTCCGGTGGTCGCCGAACGCGGCAGATACGGCGGCATCGTGATGCTCCCCGGCCGGCAGACCGACCTGAACCGGCTCAACGCGTCCGAGGTGGATGTCGTGCGCGCCCTGGGTGTCGACATGGGCCGGGCCCGCCAACTCGGTGTCGACGCCGCCGCGCGGGACGCCGTCCACAAGCTCACCGCACGCGCCCGGCGCACGCCCTCCACCGCACGCGAGAACGACCTGCTGCCACTGACCGAGGTGGTCACCGTCGACAATCGGGGATGGTTCGCCACCGAGGACCGGGCCGACGTCGCTGCCCTCACCCGCGACCTGCGGCGCGGACGGCAACTCGCCATCACGTACCGGTCGAGCGGGCACCGCGGCGAACGCGAGATCGTCGTCGATCCCTACGGTGTGCTCTCCCGCGCCGGCCGTTGGTATCTCGTGGCGGACGACGAGGGGCGACCACGACTGTTCGCACTGACCCGCCTGAGTGCGTGGACAGTGCTCGACCGGCCGCGCCGCCTGTCCCCCGGCCGCACCCTGCCCGCGCTGGCACGCGAACTCGGCGACGCACTCGAACGACGCGAGGACGTCGTCGTCACCGCCGATCTCGCGGCGAACCGCCTCGATCTCGCCCGGCGCATCCTCGGTGCCCGCCTGCGCGGGAGCACCGCAGGGCCGCGACCGGACGTCTCGCGGATCACGGTGGCCTACGACTCGATCGACGGTGTGCGGCAACTGCTGCAGTTCGGTGAGCACATCGAGATCGTCGGGCCACCCGAGGCACGGAACCTCGTGGCGGAACTGGCCGAATCCCTCCTCCGCCGTCACACCGCGCATCGCCGCCGCGAGTGAACTCCCGCTGATCCGAACCCTGTTCCGCTCGGACCGGGCTTCCTATCGTGGGGAGATGTTCGACGCCCACCTGCACATCATCGATCCGCGTTTCCCGCTCGTCGAGAACGACGGCTATCTGCCCGAACCGTTCACCGTCGACGACTATCTCGCGCGGGTCGCGCATCTGGGTGTCACCGGAGGCACGGTGGTGTCAGGGTCGTTCCAGGCTTTCGACCACGGCTATCTCCTCGACGCGCTCGACCGGCTCGGGCCCACTTTCGTCGGCTGGCACGCCGAGTTGTACATCGATTCGCGCGATCTGGCCGAGCTGCACACCACGATCGCGGCACTGCCCGCCGTCTCCGTCGACCACCTGGGACTGCCGCAGGACGGCTTGCCGTCACTGTTGCGGCTGGTGGAGAGCGGTATCCACGTGAAGGCAACAGGGTTCGGACGCGTCGACCTGCCTGTGGCCGACACGCTGCGCGCCGTTGCCGATGTGAATCCCGGTGCACTCGTGTTCGGCACCGACCTGCCGTCGACACGGGCACCGCGACCGTTCCGGGACAGCGACATCACCCTCGTCGAGGACGTCCTCGGCGACGAACTCGCCGACGCGGTACTGCGCCGCAATGCTTCCGAGCTGTATCGGATCGAGACCGAAACCGCTCCTGGGTCTTCGGTGTCTCGATAGACTCACGCACGTCATCGGTGCGCGGGACGCGCCGCGGTATTCCTCGCTGCGGTCGGCTCCCGGACGTGACCTTCCCTTTCCGAGGAGCAGCACCATGCCTGCACTGCGAATTCCACGTCGAGTTCTCGCCTTGGCGGCACCCGTCGCCGCCGCAATCGCATTCACCGGTGTGGCCACCGCTGCACCCCCTCAGCCTCTGGGCACGGCGATCACCATCGGCTGCATCAACCAGGGCAGCCTGGCGTCGTTCACCTCGGTCACGGCGCAACCCGGACCGGACGAGGGCATCCCCGGTGGCCACGTCCTGTTCTCCACACGGGAGGCCCTGTGGCCGGTCCCGGCAGCGGGGCAGGTCAGCGTCGCATGGCTCAACCGCAACAACGGCCGCACCGGCATCGTCGATCTGGTCGGTACGTATCCGAACCTGTCGACCCTGGTCGACACCGGTCCGGGCGAGGTCGTGGCGACGGTCTTCGGTTCGGTGAATCTCGGCAGTGGACCGCTGTGCAACTCGACTCCCGCAGTCGGCGGCGTCGTGGTGCCGTCACCTGGGTGAATACATGATGATGGCGACGCCGGCGAGGCACACCAGCGCGCCCGCGACATCCCATCGGTCCGGCCGGAAGCCGTCCATCACCATGCCCCACACCAGGGAACCCGCCACGAACACACCGCCGTACGCGGCGAGGATGCGACCGAAGTTCGCGTCGGGCTGGAGTGTGGCGACGAAACCGTAAGCGCCGAGAGCGATCACGCCCAGCCCCATCCAGATCCAGCCGCGGTGTTCGCGCACGCCCTGCCACACCAGCCACGCACCACCGATCTCGAACAGGGCGGCAACGGCGAACAGCAGCAACGACTTCAGCACGGTCACGAGAGGTGACTCTAACCCTGCGACGCCTTGCCGAGCTCGATGCGGCGCACGGAGTCCCCGCGCACGAGGATCGTCACGAGGGCCCGGCGTCCTGGGGGCAGGACCCGCACCGTGACGGAACCGTGTGACACCGAGTCGAGTTCGTCGGCGACCGCACGGCGGAGGCGGGCCTGTTCGTCGGGGGGCACCCCGTCCAGGCCGTGATCGTCGAGCATCACCACGTCCACGCCTCGTCGGCGCGCGGCGTCGGCCGCCTCGACGACCTGGGGATCCTGCAGGGCCGGTGCTCGAAGCCCGTCCCGCAGACGTGCTTCGAGCAGCACACCGGCGCGTCGCTCCCCCGCCTCGAGTACCTCTCCGGTCGCGATGCGTTCGAGGAGGGGCCGGGCCAGGGAGTCGAGCCGGTCGAGCTGCGCGTCGCGTTCCTCGAGCGCTGCAGCCGAGGCCGCCTGTTCGGCGCTGCGCTGCAACGACATCGCACGCAGCAGGTAGATGGATCCGGCGAGGGGTCGCAGGGTGAAGGCGAAGAAGGTGGACATGAGGACCGGGGCGGCGTTGACGAGCGACAGCGACAGGCCGGGGCCGATCCCCTGTCCGGTGGCGTAGGTCCAGAAGGTCGCGGTCGCGATCATGCAGGCCAACCCGATCCACGCCGCGAGGGTGCGACCGCGCACGCACATGAAGGTGAAGACGACCGTGGACATCCCGAGCGGCCAGGTCGCGATGCCTCCCGGAGACGGCACCGGCAGCACCGAGAACACGAGCGCCGACGAGACCGTCCCGGTGGCGGCGAGCAGGATCGTCGCCGGCATCGGCAGCGGCGCACGTGCGGCCGTGGTGCGCATCCCCAGCAGGTCGCGCACGTCGCGGGTGGGTTCGGCGGTCACGGCGCGCGACGCTCGGCCGGATCGCACCAGTGCAGCGTCACCGTCGTGCCCGCGGGACCCGAGGTGATCTCCGAGTCGCCCCCGGCCATGCCGCGCATGCGTCCGTGGATGCTCGCGCGAATGCCCATCCGGTAGGGGTCGATCTGGGCGGGGTCGAATCCGTGGCCGTCGTCGCGGACGACCACACGGACCGATCCGGGCCCGAGGTCGCAGGCTTCTGCGCCGGGGAATGTTCGAGCATCGTCGTCGTAGCGCGTCCCTACCGAGATGAATACATGGGATCGAACCGAGTCCCCCGACGAACTCCGTTTCGAGTGCCTACAACTCAACGGTTGAAACCGACAACTACCCAGACAGATTTTTCTCTGCCCAAGAAAATATGGGCATCGGTGTTTCGCCTAATTACCGGTGCGCCGGCCGTCGTGCCCGATCTCGATTCGGCGCACATCCTCGCCCTTCACGAGCATCGTCACCATCGCCGCGCGGGCCGGCGGCAACACACGCACGGTCACCGACCCTTCTCTCACCGAATCGAGCGCGTCCACCACCTCCCGGTAGACGGCGCGCCGAACCTCGGGAGATGCCGAGTCCATGGCGTGGTCGTCGAGCATAACGATCTCGACGCCGCGCCGGCGGGCCGTAGCGGCGGCCCGGTCGACCTCGGGTACCTGGAGTACGGGCGCACGCAGACCGTCGCGCAGTCGTGCCTCGACGAGTCCGCACTCGATCCGTTCGTTCTCGTCGAGGGGTTCGCCCGAGACGATCCGCTCGAGCAACGGACGCGCCGACGCGTCGAGGCTTCCGAGGCGGACGTCGCGTTCCTCCAGAGCCGCGGCGGCCGCGGACTCCGCCGCGATCCGCTGCATCGACCGGGCGCGCAGCAGGTAGATCGACCGCGCGAGCGGGCGGATCGTGTAGGCGCAGACGGTGCCCATGAGCACCGGTCCCGCACTCGTGATCGTCAGGCCGAGCCAGTAGCCCATCCCGGGGCCCGTGAGATGCGACCACAGCGCGGCGACGACGAGCATGAGGAGCATCCCGCACCAGGCGTACGCCGTGCGTCCCCGCACGCACATGAACACGAGGATCGTCGTGGACATCCCGAACGGCCACAACTCGATGGGGTGCGGTGCCGGATCGGCGGGCACCACCCACAGCACCGACGCCGACGCGATCGCGCCCGAGAACGTCATCGCCAGTGCGGGTCGCACCGGTAGTGGGTCCCCCTCGACTGCGACGAGCGCGTAGGCGGCGGCCACACACACGATCACGGCGATCGCGAGGGGCCAGCGGACCTCCGCATGGGGCGCGGTGTTCAGGGCGAGCACCACGCAGGTCACCGCGTACAGGACGGCGAAGGCCCGCGCGGGCCTGCTGTGCATCCGCAGCAGATCGGAGACGGTCGAGTTCGCAGTGTTCATGCGGCCGGATCCCGCCAGTACAACAACACCCGGGGTCCCGGCGCCGGGAGCGGACTGCACGACCGCCCGGCCCCCGGACACCCGGCGCATACGTCCTCGGATGCTCACTTCCAGACCGAGCCGGTGCGGGTCGACGGCCTCGGGTTCGAAGCCTCTGCCGTCGTCCACGACCTGCACGGAGATCCATCTCGGTGCCACGTCGACCTCGACCGTGCGGGACGCGTCCTTTCCGGCATGCCGCACGCTGTTGCGTACCGCCTCGGCGAGGGCAGCGGCGGTCGCGCGCGCGGGTTCGGGTGGGAACGCAACGTCGCCGGATCCCGGGGCGACACGGCCGGTGAAGACGACATCCTCGTCGGCCTCGGTCGCCGCCGATCGGAGCCGCGCCACGACCGCGGCGGCGTCGAGCGCCGACTCCCGATCGGTGCCGCGCCGCAACTCGTCGAGTTCGGCGACCGCTCGTTCGGCCTGCTCGACGAGCGACTCTCGGGGTGCGTTGCGTGACACCGCCAGCAGGGTGGACATCACGCGGTCGTGGACCAGGGCATCGAACCGTGCGCGCTCGGCGTTCCGTGCTTCCGCTGCGGCCGCTGCGGCCGCCGTGGCCTGGGTGGCAGCGATGGTCTCGTCGAGGGTGCGGCCGGTGCCGAGTCCCACCACCGCGGCCGCGAGGAAGACCGTGCAGAAGACGAACGCGAACGCCAGGTCGGGTGCCAGGAAGTATCCCAAGGGGGCGTCGCGGGCGAGGTGATTCGCGCACTGCGCGAGCAGAACCACGAGGATCATGTGGACGAACGCCCGCCCGGGTCTCCACGCGACCGCCGCCGCGAGCGACGCGAGGCCGGGAAAGGCGGTGAACCACAACGACTGGTCCTGCGGGATCTGCGTCCCGTTCCACGCCACGAACCACAATGCGACCATCACGACGTAGGCGAGCGCATTGACGGTCGCGGTCCGCTGCATCCACACCGTGCCGCGGAACAAGGCGAAGCCGAGCGCGACCCCGGATCCGAACATGAGGACGGCCGCGGTGGGAGTCCACCACCACGCGACGAGTGCCGACACTTCGAGGATCTCCGGCACGAGCAACGCGAAGTAGCAGAGATATCCGATCGCGACGAATCGCGCGAACATCCGGAGAAGTCGGTCGGCAGCCGCCGTGCTGCGATCGTGCGACTTCTCCCCGGTGTCCCCGGCCGGCTCGTCAGCGACGGCGGACATCCGACCGTTCGGGCATCGGCAGCCACCCGTCCTCGACGGCACGTTTGTACAGATCCGTCTTCGTGGGTGCGGGACGACCTGCCTCCGCGTACTTCTGGCGGATCCGCTGCAGGTAGTCGTTGACGGTCTGCGGAGCGAGACCCGTCAGCCGGGCGACCCGGTCGAGCTTCTCCCCCGACGCATACAGTTCGAGCACTTCGAGCGGTCGCGGACTCAGGCCGACATCGTCGAGTTCGGGATCACCGTCGATCGCCGCGGCCCACTCGGTGCTGGCGACCTGCCCTCCGGCGGCGGCCACGCGGATCGCCTCGATCACCACGGCCGCGGGCTCGGATTTCCGCACCACCCCGAGTACACCGGCGCGGGCGGCCGAACGCAGCAGATACGGGTTCTCGGCGCCGGTGAAGACCAGGGTCTCGAGGCCCGCCGCGCGCAGCTGCTCGACGTTGCTCTTCGGGGAGGATCCGTCGGACAGGCGCAGGTCGAGAACGGCGAGGTCGCGGTCGGTGACCTGCTCGAGCAGACCCGAGACGGTGGTGGCAGTACCTGCGAGCTCGAGATCGGGTTGATCGGCGAGCATCGCTGCGAACCCGAGCGCGACCGACTCGTGATCCTCGACCAAACCGATCCGACGGACGACGCCATGCGAGCCCTCGGCTATTGATGCCTCCCCTAATGCCCGATCACCCGACTTCGAACGAACGTTAGCAGTCAGCGCCTGTTTCCTCTTCTCGCACCACACTCGACGCGTCCACATCGTCGCGCAGACCACGCCAGCTCGCGTGCCGCACCCGGTCTCCTTCCGTCCATCCTCCGAACCGCACCTCCCCCACGAGTTCGGGCCGCAACCACACCGCATCGCGGCGTTCGGCGGCCGGCACTTCGTTCGCGAACGGGTTCGTGCGGCTCGTGCGCCCTTTCACAGCCTTCGCCACCGACAGGAGCGTCTCGTCGTCGAAACCGGTGCCGACCTTGCCGACGTACACGAACTCACCGTCGTCGTCGTAGACGCCGAGCAGCAGGGAGCCGAAGGTCGAGGCACGGTTGCCGTTGCCACGGCGGTATCCGCCGATCACGACGGTCTGGGTGAGCCAGTTCTTCGATTTGATCCATCCGGCGCCGCGCTTGCCCGGCAGATACACGGAGTCCCGGCGTTTGGCGACCACGCCCTCCCAGTTCTTCGCGCGGCTGCGCGCGAGAGCCTTCGAGCCGTCACCCGAGAGCAGATCCGGGACGATCAGTCCGTCCGTGGCAGCGGCGAGCGCCTCGAGGACCCGTCGGCGATCGTCGTAGGTCTTGCGCAGCAGCGACACCCCGTCGAGATACAGCACGTCGAACACGCGGTACTCGTAGTTCACGCCCCGCTGCAGCATCGAGAAGCTCGTCACCCCGGAGCGGTCGACGGCGACGATCTCCCCGTCGAGCACCGCCCGGTGGCCGTCGAGGATCGTCGCGAGTTCGACGAGCTTCCGGTAGTCGCCGGTGACATCGCGACCGGATCGGCTGCGGAGCCTGACGGTGCCGTCCTCGATCTCCGCGATGGCGCGGTATCCGTCCCATTTGCCTTCGAACGCCCAGTCTTCGGCGTCGAGACCCGAGACGTCACCGGAGGACGCGAGCATGGGCGCGAGATCGCGCGGGAAGGCCTTGGACCCCGACGATCCGACGAGGGAGGCCGGATCGGCATCGGACGACTCGGTGCTCGGCGACGACTGGTCCTTCATGCGGTGCGCCAGCCACTGGTTCTTCTCGGTGCGGATCAGCGCGTACCGTCCCTCGATCCGGTCGCCGTGGAACCGCACGATCACCTCGTCGTCCCGCCACTTCTCGGTCTCGTAGGTGCCGGTGTCCCACACGGTCATGCTGCCGGCGCCGTATTCGCCCTTCGGGATCGTCCCGTGGAAGGTCAGGTACTCGATCGGGTGGTCCTCGGTCCGTACCGCGAGATTGTTGCGCCCCGAGGTGTCCGGCAGGTTCTTCGGTACGGCCCACGACGCCAGCACACCGTCGCGTTCGAGCCTCAGGTCGTAGTGCAGGCGACGCGCGTGGTGCTCCTGGATGACGAACCTGTTGCCGGGACCGTCGTCGGGGACGCGGTCGGGTACCGGTTCCGGGGTGCGCGACGCGTCGCGCTTGCTGCGGTAGGTGTCCAGGGCGTCTCCGCCGGACACGGTCTTGCCGCCGGACCCGGCCTTGTCTCCGGACACGGCCTTGTCTCCGGACACAGCCTTGCCGAGGGGCGGGTCGAGACCGGCGAGCAGGTCCCCGAACTCCTCGATGCGGGCGAGGACCTCCCGGAACTGCAGTTGCGCGAGGTCGGGGTCGTCGAGTTCGTCCCAGCTGCGCGGCGCCGCCACCCACGGCTCGTCGCGACCGCGCAGCGAGTACGGCGCGACCGTCGTCTTGGAACTGTTGTTCTGGCTCCAGTCGACGAAGACCTTGCCCTCGCGCGCCGATTTCGCCATCGTCGCGGTCACCAGGTCGGGAAGGGTGGTCTCGAGATTGCGCGCGACCTGCTTCGCGACCTTCGACGCCCCCGACGACGACAGCATCCGATCGAGCGGGACGTACAGGTGGATGCCCTTGCTGCCGCTGGTGACCGGATAGGCCGACCACCCGAGTTCGGCGACGGTGTCGCGCACGTGGCGCGCGACCTCCCCGCACTCGGCCAGGCCCACGCCGGGCCCCGGGTCGAGGTCGAAGACGATGCGGGTCGCGGGTCCGGCCTTCTCTCCGTCGAAACGCCACTGGTGCACGTGGAGTTCGAGGGCTGCCTGTTGCCCGAGCCAGACGAGCCCGGCGGCGGAATCGAACAGCGGGTAGGTGACCCGCCGGTCCTTGTGATGCAGGGTGCGACGGTCGAGCCAGGCCGGTGCGTGGTCGGGGAGGTTCTTCTCGAAGAAGGACTGTTCGCCGACACCGTTCGGCCACCGATTACGGGTCGCTGCCCGGCCGACGACGTGGGGAAGCATCGCCTCGGCGACGGCTTCGTAGTACTCGACGACCTCGCCCTTCGTCGTCCCGGTGCTCGGATACAGCACCTTGTCGAGGTTGGTCAGGGTGATGCGGTGACCATCGATCGTCCGGGTCGGCATACTCCGGATTCTGCCAATCCGGGCACGTTCCGGTGGGATGTCGCACCGAGCGGTCGGGATGGTACGTCCACGAACGTCGATGCTCGGGAGCGGGTAGCGTCGAGGCATCGGAAGATGCACGAGGGTGCGTTCGGGCAGGAGGTGGGATATGACGGAGTCGCATGATCCGACTCCCGATGCATGGGCCCTGCGCGACCGGACCTGATCGCTACTGCCAAAGGAATCGTGATGCTGCGCGAGAACATCGATGCCGATCGTGCTGTGCAGCGATTGCTCGAATTGTCTACACAGCGGCGCATCACCGTACAGGAGTTGGCAGCGGAGATAGTCGCGTCGACCTACAACGAAACAGTTTGAGGTCGCAATGCACTTTCTCCCCGACGGGGACACCGTCACAGATTCCTCGCTGCGCTCCGTGACGCCGGACTGGGTGTGGAGGAGTTGTGGCTGCGCTACTTCGCCCTTGGGGGCGAAGTGGGAAGGGTCGAGATCGAGGCGTATCTGAACGGATTGTTGCCGCTTCCCTGTCTGCAGCACGATCTGATCGCCCATGCGATCAACGAACGTCTCGACGAGATCGCCCCACCGCGTGCACCGTATTCGGCCGAACTCCCCGTGTCTCTTCCCGAAGGAAACGGAGTACACGGGAAGGACGATCCTGAAGGCGTCGATTCTCACGCTTCGGGGGAAATCGATTCTCCCGGCGCGAACGACGAGGTCGATGCGGAAGCCTCGGGAAACGACGTCGACGAGGAGCCCGGGAGATCACAGGACCCGGAGCCGGATTCCGACATATAACGTACTGCCAGTAGATCGCGAATTCCGTTACCGACGAGATCTTCACGCGCGTCGACGTCGCAGGACTGACGACCGACGCTCTCGTTGCTCTCACCGATGCCGTTCCGGCCACGGAGAACGCGCCGCGCGTCGACCGCGCCGTCGAGGGACTGGCACCGGTGATCACGGGGCAGGCACGAAACTTCGTCAACGAGACGGTGTTGTCGCTCGTGCAGAGCGAGCAGTTCGAGGACCTGTGGATCCAGGCCCACCGCGGCGCCCACAACGCATTGGTCGCGGTCGTGACCGGGAACGTCGGACCATCGTCGGTGACGGTCGACGATTCGGGCACGGTGAGCATCTCGCTCGGCACGGTGATCGACAACGTGAAGGGACGTCTTCTCGACCGCGGTTTCACGTTCGCCGAGAAGATCCCGAGTGTCGACAAGCAGTTGGTCCTGTTCCGATCACCGGAACTGGTCCGGGCGCAGCGGGCGGTGAACACTCTCGACAACGTTTCGGATGTGCTGCCCTGGATCACTCTCGCCGCTGCTGCCGGCGCAGTCGCCGTCGCGCCGCCGGGCCGTCGCCTACGCGCACTCGCCTTCGTCGGCCTCGCACTGGTCGTAGGAATGTTCGTTCTGGCGGTCGCGCTCATCATCGCTCGATCGCTGTATCTCGACGATGTCCCGCCCGACGTCCTATCGCCGGAGGCGGCAGCAGCCATCATCGATGCCGTGCTGATGCCGCTGCGGACCAGCCTTCGGGCGGTCGCGGTACTCGGACTGGTGATCGCTCTCGGTGCCTACCTCACCGGTGGCTCGTCCTCCGCCCTGACGGTCCGTCGCGGGTTCGGCCGCGGCCTCGATGCCGTCCAGCGGCTACGTCGGCCCCGCCCGCCGAATGCGTTCGAAGAAGCGGCCTTCCGTGCCCGCGTCGCGATCCGGGCGGTCGTCATCGGAGCGGCCGCACTGCTCGTGATGTTCTGGCGTTATCCCACCGGACTCGTGGTCACGCTCATCGTGCTGGGTGCGGTACTGGCACTGCTCGCTCTGGAACTGGTGATCAGGCCCGCGCGCAACCCTGGGAACCAACCGACGACCTGATCGTTGCCGCATTCGGCGGGAGCGACGTCTGTAGCGGGGAATTCGTCGTGATCACATCGAGCGCACGGGTGAGATCGGCGCGAACGGCCGGAACTCCTGATCGCTCCCCCGAACGACACCCGCGCTCGACTCGGGAACCTCCAGCCAAGCCCCTTCGAGATCGCGGAGGGGTTCGGACACCACGAAGCGGGTGTCGTCCCCCAGCTGGTACAGCACTTCCACTTCAGGATGCTGCGCCCGTATCGCCTTGATGTCGGCCGAGTAGAACAACGAGCGTGTCTTCCGCTCCGTCGAATACCGGAACACCCAGACGCAGCTGCCGTCGGTGGTGGCGATCGTTCCCTGCATGGGATTCTCGATGCCCATGAGTGCTCCGATGTCCTCCACGAAACCGACGGCCTTCGCCACGCCGGTGAACGGGTCGTCGGCGAGGCCGAAGGTGAGCGCGAGGTAGAACAGCATCTCGGAATCCGTCGATCCCCGGATCGCGTCGTAGAGACCCGGATCTACGGCCATCGCCAGGTCCCGTTTCATGAGGTGGAATCCGTGCACCGCCCCGTTGTGCATCCACAACCTGTTGTCGTAGCGGAAGGGGTGGCAATTGGTGCGCTGCACCGGAGTTCCCGTCGAGGCGCGGACATGCGCGAACATCAACGGCGTACGGATCTGCGTGGCGAGCTCGCGGAGGTTGCTCTCGTTCCAGGCGGGTTCGATGCACTTGAACAATGCCGGCCTCGGGCCTTCTCCGTACCAGCCGATGCCGAAGCCGTCCCCGTTCGTGGTAGTTGCGCCCATCTTGGAATGCAGGCTCTGGTCGATCAGGGAGTGCACCGGCCGGAAGAGCAGGTCGTCCATCAGGACGGGATCACCGGTATACGCCATCCATCTGCACATCCCTTCATTGAAGTCGTGGGATACGCCGGAATGTGAGATCCGAAGAGTTCAATTCGGCCACAATATCTTCCGCAATCGGGCGGAATCGAGGCGCGGGGGGCACACGCACTCCCGGACGGTTGCGGGGAACACGAACTCGTAGCGCTCCGGTGGAGATCGTGCATCGTACCGGTGTCGACAGCATCACCGACTCGCCGTCGACTCCGACCGGAATTTCCGGTACGTCCGCATCGACTACCACTTCTGTCGCCGTGCGCTGCAACAGTCCTCGGTCGTGGGTGCGGCGGAACAGGCCGACCGCCTGGCGTGCGTTCGAGACCGAGATCGCGACGACACCGAGCCGGCCGCTGTCCAGGCGGGGCCGTCGGCCCATTCCTGCCAGGTCGTCGAAGGCGTACGGACCGTTGCTGACCAACACCGCCTGAGGTCCCTCGACGGTCTCGGTGTCGATGTGCGCCCGCAGGCCCGGCCTACCCTGCTCACCGAGCAGATCGGGCAGCATCTGCAGCACCGTCGCCGTCTTGTCGGCACGGTACTGCGGACTCCGGACCACCTCCGCGTAGACACCGAAGGACGCATTGTTGACGAACGGCCACCCGTTGATCCGGCCGAGATCGACGCGCAGTTCGACCCCGTCACGGAGGGCGTCGAGACCCGCCGCGGGATCTTCCCGGTCCAGCCCGAGATCGAGAGCGAAATGGTTCCGGGTTCCGGCGCTGATCACCACGAACGGAAGTCGATGTTCTGCTGCGACCGCCGCGACCAGAGCCTGGGTTCCGTCGCCACCCGCAACACCGAGCAGGTCCGCCCCGCGCTCGACGGCCCTCTCCGCCAGTTCGGTGACATCGAGTTGCTGCGGTCCACTCAACAACACCACTTCAGCCCCGAGTTCCTCGGCTTTGCGCTGCAGATCGAAACGGACGACCTTGCCGCCGCCGGAGCGTGGATTCATGACGAAGAAGGGATGCCGAACGGGTACGGCCGGAAAGACCGGCTGCGGCGCCGGTCGAGCATGTCGTAGAGCGCGGCGCCCACACGCGACCGCCACCGCGACCAGCAGCAGTGCGACGACGCCACGCAGACCCGCCTCCGCGAGCGGCACCACGATCGCCGCGGTCACGGCGAGACAGGCCGCCCACGCCCACCACCGCGATTCGGCGGCATGCCCGCCGCTACCCGGGTCGTGATCCTCGGACATGGGCGTCGACCTCGCATTCGCGTCGAGTACCGAGCACTCGGCGACGGATCCGATCCGCGGGCGGGCCGCGGTTGTCCTTACGGGTCTACGCCTTTCCCGGGGACGTGTCCAGAGGCGTCAGTTCCCGCCGTAGCGGCGTGCGAAGGTGTCGAGCGACGACTGCAGGTCGCCGTGCAGGGCGCGCGCAACCCCCGATCCGATCGGACCGAACAGGGGCGCACCGCCGAGGTCGATCTTCATCGACAGCGTCGAACCGTCCCCGCGAGCTGCGACGGCGAGTCGCAGGGAGAACTTCGTGCCTCCCTTGCCGGTCCCCTTCAACACCACGTGGTGCGGCGCGTCCAGCTCGACGATGGTCCACGTGACGCGGTTGCGCATGCCCTTGACCGACACCACCGACTGCAGCGTGGTGCCCTCGGCAAGGGCGTCGGGAAGGTCGCTGCGCCAGCCGTCGTGGATGCTCAGCCACTCCCCGAACGACTCGAGGCGGGAAGCGTGCTCCCAGGCAGCCTGTGGATCGAGCGGAAGATCGTTGGACACTTCGAGTTTCGCCATGAGCCGCAACAGTAGACGCTCGGTTCCCGGGACGGGGACCGGAGACACGGCGGTGGCCCGCCCCCGATCGGGAGCGGGCCACTGCGGCACGAAGGATCAGTGGGAGACGGCCTTCTCCACACCGACACCGGTGAGCGAGCGGACCTCCATCTCCGCCTGCTTGTACCGGTCCTCCTGCTTGCGGCGTCCGACGAAGGTGCCGACGATCCCGAGGACGAACGCGAGCGGGATGGACACGATGCCCGGGTTCGACAGAGGGAACCAGGAGAAGTCCACGTTCGGGAACATCGCCGAGGGTGCACCGGACACCGCCGGGGAGAACACGATGAGCACGAGGCAGCTGATCAGACCACCGTAGATGCTGAACAGGGCGCCGGTCGTGTTGAACTTTCGCCAGAACAGCGAGTACAGCAGGGTGGGCAGGTTCGCCGAGGCGGCGACCGCGAAGGCCAGCGCCACGAGGAAGGCGATGTTCTGCCCCATGGCGAGGATGCCGAGGACGATCGACACCAGACCGATCACGACGACCGTGATCCGCGAGACCCGAACCTGTTCGTCCTCCGTGGCGTTGCCACGCTTGATGACGCTGGCGTAGATGTCGTGCGCGAAGGACGCCGAGGCGGTGATCGCCAGGCCGGCGACGACCGCGAGGATCGTGGCGAAGGCGACCGCCGAGATGATCGCAAGGAACAGCGTTCCGCCGAGTTCGAAGGCCAGCAGCGGGGCCGCCGCGTTCTCCTTGCCGGGAGCACCGAGGATCGCGTCGGGGCCGACCATCTTCGCGGCACCGTAACCGAGGACCAGGGTGAACAGGTAGAAGGCGCCGATGAGCGCGATGGCCCAGGTGACCGAGCGACGAGCTTCCTTGGCGGTGGGCACGGTGTAGAAGCGCATCAGCACGTGCGGGAGACCCGCGGTACCCAAAACCAGCGCGAGGCCGAGCGAGAGGAAGTCGATCTGCGACATGTTGCTGATGCCGTACTTGGCGCCAGGGGCGAGCACGTCACGCTGCGCAACCGCTTCGTTCGACGAGCTCGACACCATCGCCTGCGCGTCGGCGAGCAGCTGCGAGAAGTTGCCGCGCACGGCGAACAGAACGAGCACGAACATCAAGCCTGCGCCGGCGATGAGCAGCACGGCCTTGACCATCTGCACGTAGGTCGTGCCCTTCATGCCGCCGATGAGCACGTACACGATCATGAGCACACCGACGACCGCGACGACGATGCCCTGGCCGACCTTGCCCTCGATGTCGAGCAGCAGCGCCACCAGTCCGCCGGCGCCGGCCATCTGCGCGAGCAGGTAGAACAGCGACACCGCGAGGGTCGAGAGCGCCGCCGCCATACGCACGGGACGTTCCTTGAGCCGGAAACTCAGCACGTCGGCCATCGTGAACCGGCCCGTGTTGCGGAGCAGTTCGGCGACGAGCAGCAGGGCGACGAGCCATGCGACCAGGAAGCCGATCGAGTACAGGAAGCCGTCGTAACCGTAGACGGCGATCGCCCCGGCGATACCGAGGAACGACGCGGCCGACAGATAGTCACCTGCGATGGCGAAACCGTTCTGCGGGCCGGAGAACTGGCCGCCGCCGGTGTAGAAGTCGGAAGCCTTCTTCGTCGTGCGGCTGGCCTTGATGACCAGGCCCATCGTGACGACGACGAACGCGACGAAGATGGCGATGTTGAGGATCGGGTTACCGACGTCGGTCCCACCCTGCGCAAGAACGGTCACTGCTGCGGCCCTTCCAGTTCCTCGCGGATCGCGGCGGAACGCGGATCCAGCTCACGGCCGGCGAACTTCACGTACACGGCGGTGATCACGAAGGTCGTGACGAACTGACCGAGACCCAGGATCAGCCCGACGTTGACGTTGCCGATGACCTTCGTCGCCATGAACTCGTCGGCGTAGGTCGCCAGCAGGACGTACAGGGCGTACCAGGCCAGGAAGAACGCCGTCACCGGGAACACGAAACGGCGCAGACGGCTGCGCAGTTCCTGGAACTCCGGGCTCTCCTGCATCGTGACGAACTCCTGCGGCGTCGGTATCCGCCGCTGCTGGGGTACGCCACTCTCGCTGAGTGGTGCTGTGGTCACTGCCGACTCCTTGGTAGTCGTGTGAGGTGAGGATGATCACAACGTTAATGAGACGGCAGTCACACGGACAGAGTCCGGAACGGGCGGAACGACGAGGGGTGCGCTCGTGCGACGAACGGTCGCATCACGGCGACGAACGGCGCCTCTCCCCGGGTCCCCGTCCACGGTCGCCGAACGCACCGAGTTCGCGGTCGCGGCCCATGCCGAGCCGCTCGGGCACGTGCATGCGAGAGAACGTCCGGCCCACGTCGCGAGGGATCTGCCGACGCGTCAGCACGCTCACCGCGATCATCGTGACGAACGCAAGCGGCACGCTCAACGCCGCCGGATAGGCAGAGAGCACCGTCGGCCACCCTGCGGCCACCGACGGATCGATCGGCAGCAGCACGGTGGCCAGGGCGGCGCCCCCCGCAACGAGACCACCGACGACCATCCCTGCCGCGGCACCGATCGCGGTGAGGCCGCGCCACCAGATCCCCAGGACCAGCAGCGGACACAGCGTCGACGCAGCGATCGCGAAGACCTGTCCCACCGAACGCGACAGGTCGAGCGAGGTCACCGACAGCGCCAGCACGAGCGGCACCACGCCCGCGAGCACCGCGGCGATCCGGAAGTCGCGCACCCGTCCGCGCAGCACGTCCGTGGACAGCACGCCCGCGACACTGACCAGCAACCCGGAGGAGGTCGACAGGAAGGCCGCGATCGCGCCCGAGGCTACGAGGGCCGCGAGCAACTGCCCTCCCCAGCCGGACAGCACCGATCCCGGCAGCAAGAGCACCGCGGCGTCCGACCGTCCCGTGATGAGCAACTGCGGGACGTACAGGCGCGCGAACACTCCGAGCAGCGTCGGGAACAGATAGAACAGCCCGAGCAGCCCGATCACGGCAAAGGACGTCATGCGCGCCGCGCGACCGTCCGGGTTCGTGTAGAAGCGCACCAGCACGTGCGGCAGACCCATGGTTCCGAGGAAGGTCGCAAGCATCAGCGAGTAGACCTGGAACAACGGATGTTCGCTGCTCGCCCCCAATCCGGCCCCCGGCGACGCCCAGCTGTCGTTGTCGGTCGGCGCACCGGCCACCACCGGCACCGGAGAACCGGCATCGAGGACGAGTTCGGTGCCTGCCCCGAGGACGTGCTCTCCCGGCTCGAGTTCGAAGTCACCTGCGACCGATCGGCCGTCGATCTCCCCGGTCACCACGACCGGCAACGGCTCGGCGACCTGCACGACCACGTCGATCGTCACGTCGACGGTCGTGATCTCCGCGACGGTGGGCGGCACGGGTTCGTCGACGGCCCGGTGGTCGCCGACGAAGTGCAACGTGAGGACCAGTGCGGGCAGGGCGACCGCGGTGAGCTTGAGCCAGTACTGGAAGGCCTGCACGAACGTGATCGAGCGCATCCCACCGCCGACCACGTTGGCCACGACAATCACCCCGACCACGGCGACGCCCACCCAGTCGGGCACTCCCAGAAGGATGTTGAGCGTGAGTCCCGCGCCCTGGAACTGCGGCACCAGATACAGGATGCAGATGATCGCCACGACCATCATCGACAGCGTGCGCAGCCACTTCTCCCCCAGCCGGAACTCCGCGAAGTCCGGGACGGTGTAGGCACCCGAACGTCGCAGCGGCGCAGCGACGAACAGCAGCAGACCCAGATAGCCCGCCGTGAAACCGACGGGATACCACAGGGCATCGGCACCGAACTTCGCGACGAGCCCGGCCACCCCGAGAAAGGATGCCGCCGAGAGGTATTCACCGGAGATGGCTGCGGCGTTCCAGCGTGGCCCGACGCTGCGGGAGGCGACGAGGAAGTCCGAGGTGGTGCGCGCCATCCGCACGCCGTACACACCGATCGCGACGGTGGCGATCGCCGCGGCGACGAGACCGACGACGGTGACGACGGGAATCGATCCGCTCACGGGGTCGTCAATCGTCGGTGAGGTCGGTGAAATCCTGCTCGTTGCGTTCGGCGAGGCGCAGATACACCCACGCGATACCGAGCAGGATCGGATAACCGACCACACCGAGCAACACCCACGGCAGGCGGATCCCGAGGACCGTCACCACGGCGAGACCGGGAGCGACATGGAACAGCACCGGAATGCTGCCCAGCAGGCACACGGTGAACAGCGCGACCCGCAGGGCGAGCCCGAGCTGTGCCCGGACCAGCCCGCGGACCATCGCGTCGCCCACCTCGGTCTGTTGCTGCACCTCGACCCGGGTGCGGACCATGCGCGCCCCGCGCCGTTCGGCGAGGACAACACGCTGCCGCTGCGGGGGCGATCCGCCGGTGGTGCTCATCGCGACGTCCACGACTGCATCGGACCGCGGATGAGCCGGTCCTTGAGTTCCCGCGTGTGCCGGCGGCTGACCGGCAGTTCGACGGGCGGGGAGTTGCTGTCGCTGCGCAGGCACACGACGAGACCCGAACCCACACTGCGGATACCGGTGACGAGCGGCAGCGCCACGAGAAAGGAGCGGTGCACGCGCAGGAAGCCGGCATCGGCCCAGCGGCTCTCGAGCGTCGATATCGGGATCCGCACCAGGTGCGAACCGGTCGCGGTGTGCAGTCGCGCGTAGTCGCCCTCGGCTTCGACCCAGTGGACCGACGAGCGCGGCACGAGCGTGGTGACACCCCCGAGCTCGACCGGGATCACGTCGTCGCTCTGGCCGGTGTCGGATGCGGCCTGCGCCGCGGGTCGGCTGCGTTCGGCGATCCGCCGGACCGCTTCGGCGAGTCGTTCCTCCCGCAGCGGCTTGAGGACGTAATCGACGGCGCCGAGGTCGAACGCCGAGACCGCGCGATCGTCGTGCGCGGTCACGAACACCACGGCCGGGGACACCGCGAAATTGCGCAGGATGCCTGCGAGTTCCAGCCCGTCGAGTCCGGGCATGTTGATGTCGAGGAAAACCGCGTCGACGCCTCCGTCGCGCAGCACGCGCAGAGCGGTCGTCGCGTCTCCCGCGGTGTGGACGACGCCGATCTCCTCCTGCGCGCGCAGCAGGTAGGCCAGCTCGTCGAGGGCGGGCGGTTCGTCGTCGACCGCCAGCACGGTCAGGTTGTCTGTGATCTCGTTCACGGCGAATCCATCGTGCCATGCCCGGTGTTCCTCACGGCCTGATACCCGCCCTGAACTTCGGCACGCGCATACTCACCCGGGTGCCGGCCCCCGGCGCGGTCTCGACGACGAGGCCGTAGTCGTTACCGAAGGCCGCACGCAGCCGGTCGTCGACGTTGGCGAGGCCCACGTGCGCGGACTCGCGGACACCGCTGCCGTGCTCGCTCTCGGCGATCGCGTCGAGCGTGCCCGATCGCAGCAGCTCCGGGTCCATGCCGATCCCGTCGTCCTCGACGCTGATGACGCAGTCGGCGCCCTCGTCCGCCGCGGTGATGGTGATCGTGCCCGTGCGAGTTTCCTTGCCCGCGATCCCGTGCCGCACGGCGTTCTCGACGAGCGGCTGCAGAGCGAGGAAGGGCAGCGTCACGTTGAGCACCTCGGGCGCGATCTGCAGGCGCACCTCGAGGGCATTGCCGAAGCGGGCACGTTCGAGCGTCAGGTACCGGTCGATGTTGCGCAGTTCGTCGGCGAGCAGGGTGTACTCACCGGCCGCGCGGAACGAGTAGCGGGTGAAGTCGGCGAAATCCAGCAGCAGTTCGCGGGCCCGGTCCGGGTCGGTCCGGACGAACGACGCCACAGTGTTGAGCGCGTTGTAGATGAAGTGCGGACTGATCTGGGCGCGCAGCGCGCGGACCTCCGCGCGGTCGAGCCGGGCACGGGAGGCATCGAGTTCGGCCAGCTCGATCTGACTGCACGCGTACCGCGCCACCTCGGTGATCGCGCCGAGCAGCGCCGGGCCGGGTTCGACGGTCGTCACGACGCCGAACACCCCCGCCACACCCATGTCCTCCACGACGAGCGGCTGGGCGATCAGTGCGCGGGCCGCGAGGTCGCCGTGGTCTCGTCGCAGGTCGTGGTGCCCGACGAGCACGCGACGCTTGTCGGCGACGGCACGGCCCGCGGCGGTGATCATCGCGTCCGTCAGTTCCTCGAACGGGCCGTCCCAGGCGAGCAGGGCGCCGTTCTCGTCCAGCAGCGCCACCGCGCGCGCTTCGGCCAGCAGCATCCGCAGGTGCGGAGCGGCCTCCTTCGCGGACGACGCGTCGAGCCCGGCGCGCAGGGGGCGCGCCGCGAGGGACGCCGTGTGCAGGGTCGCGTGGACCGCGCGTTCGGCGGGTGTGGTGACCACCCGCCGGGTCCACAGCACCACCGAGACCACGACCAGCACCAGGAGCAGTACCACCGCGGCGAGCTCGATCGCGATCATGCGCTCACGTTACGTCGAATCGATCGCCGTCGAGTTGCGCCTCGACAACGGCAGCCTGCTCCCGGGAGGCGCAGTCAGTTCTCCCCACCGAGTCGGCCGGACAACCGGTGGAGGCGTTCTAGGCTCGCGCCGTCCAGTCCGACGATGGTGACCGTCTTGCCTTTGGCCGCGTACTTCTGCTGGATCGCATCGAAGGTCGCGACGGTGGACGCGTCCCAGATGTCGGCGGCGGTGAGGTCGACGACGACGTTCTCCGGGTCGCCGATGTAGTCGAACTGGAAGACGAGATCGTTGCTCGACGCCCAGAACAGTTCCCCCGTGACCCGGTAGGTGCACGTGTCGTCGCTCGTGAGGGTCCTCTCGACCGTGGTCATGTGCGCGACCCGGCGGGCGAACAGCACCATCGCGGTGAGCACTCCGAGCGACACCCCGATCGCGAGGTTGCCGGTGCTCACCGTGGCCACGACGGTGACGACCATGACGACGGTCTCGCTGAGCGGCATCAACCGCAGCGTCCGCGGGTGGACGCTGTGCCAGTCGACCGTCGCGATCGACACCATGATCATCACGGCGACGAGGGCGGCCATCGGAACCAGACCGACGATGTCGCCGAGCGCGACCACGAGGATCAGCAGGAACACGCCGGCCGCCAGGGTGGACAGACGGGTCCGTGCCCCGGAGACCTTGACGTTCATCATGGTTTGGCCGACGACGGCGCAGCCGCCCATGCCACCGAAGAATCCGGTCACGATGTTGGCGACGCCCTGGCCCCAGCCCTCGCGGGTCTTGTCCGACCGGGTGTCGGTGATGTCGTCGACGAGCTTGGCCGTCATCAGCGATTCCATCAGGCCGACGAGGGCCATCGCGAGCGCATACGGCGCGAGGATCCGGAGGGTCTCGAAGGTCAGCGGCACGTCCGGGAAGAAGAGCGAGGGCAGGCTCTCGGGAAGTTCACCCTGGTCCGCGACATCCGGCACGTTCAGCGAGAAGGCCACGGTCACGGCGGTGAGAAGCACGATCGTGACGAGCGGAGCCGGCACGGCCTCGGTGATCTTCGGGAGGAACACCAGCACCAGCAGACCTGCCGCCACCAGCGGATAGACCATCCACGGCACGTCCACGAGGTGCGGGATCTGGGCGACGAAGACGAGGATCGCGAGCGAGTTGACGAAGCCGACCATGACGCTGCGCGGCACGAAACGCATGAGCTTGGCGACGCCGAGGAAGCTGAGCAGCACCTGGAAGATGCCGCCGAGGATCACGGTCGCGATGAGATGGTCCACACCGTACTGCTCGGACACCGGAGCGATCACGAGCGCCACCGCCGCGGTCGCTGCCGAGATCATCGCGGGCCGTCCCCCGACGATCGCGATGGTGATGGCCATGGTCACCGAGGCGAACAACCCGACCCGGGGGTCGACGCCGGCGATCACGGAGAAGGCGATGGCTTCCGGGATCAGGGCGAGCGCCACGACCAGGCCGGCCAGGAGTTCGGTCTTCAGCCGAGCAGGTGACCGGAGAGCGAAGCGGACGGAGACGTCGGTGCGGGGATCGTGCGGCACCTGTTCCGGGCCGTGCGGGGTGTTCACTTGCGGAAAGTCTACCGTTGCGCGCTGTCGTCCTACTGTTGTGCACTGCCGTCCTGACGGCGGCGGCGGATGCGTTCCTCGACGGCTGCCTCGTCGACATCGAGACTCTCCAGCACGTCGCGGAGAATCTCGTCGTCGAGTTCCCCGCGATCACGTGCGTCGATGAGATCCTGTCGTCGCGCCCGCAGGGACGCTCGCCGGATGTCGTCGAACAGCGCGGCAAGTCGCGCTCCCGCGTCTGCAGCCGCGTCCTCAACGGTCTCTGCCTCCTGCCGCGACCGCAGCGACGTGCGTGCTTTGGCCAGCAGCCTGTCGTAGATCTCCGGATCCACACCGTCGGGCGGCTGCGCGGCGAGTTCGGTGAGAACCCGGTCGCTCGACTCGGCCGAGATCCTGCGGGCCACGGTCATCTGTTCCTCGGTCCGCAGCCGCTCGTAGGGGTCGGTGACGGCGAGTCTGCGGATGAGCCACGGCATCGTCGCGCCCTGGATGAGGAGTGTGCCGATGGCGACGACCAGCGCGGAGATCTGGATCATCTCGCGGCCGGGGAAGGCAGCACCCGATGCGATCACCACGGGCACCCCACCGGCTGCGGCGAGGGTGACGACCCCACGCATGCCCGCCCACGACACCACGACATGTTCCCGGAAATTCAGTTGGTCGCGTCCGAGGCGTTCGGATCCGGCGCGCCGCACGAGCGCGCGTCGCCCCCAGTGCAGCAGACCCCATGCGGGTCGCACGATCATGACGACGAGCAGGATCACGACCGCGCCCAGCAACGCGACATGCAGGTCGGTACCGCTGTCGCGGACGTCGTCGAGGACGAACCGGAATTGCAGACCCATATAGGCGAAGACGAAGGTCTCGAGCACCACGTCGACGCTCTTCCACACCGCGCGTTCCTGCAGCCGCGTGCTCACCGAGACCTCGGTGGCGCGGTGCCCGAGGAACAGTCCGGCGGCGACGACGGCGAGCACTCCCGAGGCGTGGACCTCCTCGGCGGCGAGATAGGCCGCGAACGGCAGCACCAGCCCCAGCACGGTCTCGAGCGGCGAGTCGTACATCCGGGCGCGGATCAGGTGGACGATATACGCGAGCGCCAGACCGACAGCGACCCCGCCCGCGACCTCGTAGAGGAAGAACAGTACCGGCGAATCAGCGAGGATGTGTGTGCCGGTGACGGCCGAGATCGCAACGGTGAACAGGGTCAGGGCGGTGGCGTCGTTGACCAGACCTTCCCCGGTCAGCACCGCGATGACCCGTTTCGGCAGTCCGAGCCGTTGCCCCACGGCGACGGCGCTGACCGCGTCGGTCGGTGCGACGACCGCGCCGAGAGCGAGCGCCGCACCGAAGGTCAGCGTCGCCATCATCGCGGACGCCGTCCACGCCACGACGAACGCCGTGACGAGCACGGTGTAGATGCCGAGCCGCAGGATCGACGGCAGGTACTGCCGGAAGGTGGGAACCGAGAACCGCAGGGCCGACGAATACAGCAGCGGCGGCAGGACGACCCCGAGGATGATGTCCGGATCCAGTTCGAGCCGCGGCAGACCCGGTGCGAACGACACCAGTGCTCCGACGGTGACGAGCACGAGCGGAGCCTGCAGGTCGCGTCGCGACGCGACGGCCGTCACCGCGATCCCGGCGATGACGACCAGCAGGATCCACGCGCCGTTCATCGCGACGGCACCGTGCCAGGTGTCCGGTTCACGGTGTGATGGTGACACAGCCGGCGGCCGCCCGAAGGGAACCCGCGTCCGGGTGCCGGCTCCGTGGTTACGCCTGTTCGGCCACCCCTGCGATGACGGCGCGCGTCGCGGCGATCAGCCGAGTGAGGCCGGGCTCCTCGATCGGCCAGTGCCCGCAGTTCTCGAGCAGGACGGCCTGCCTCGGCCCGGAGATGCGGTCGAGGAACCGCAGGCTGGTTTCCGGTGGGGTCCAGCGGTCCGCGGCGGGATGCACGAGCGTCACCGGGACTGCGGTGAAGTCCTCGGGTGCGGTGTGCGGGTAGGTGAACCAGTCGGCCAGAAATCCCAGCGGGATCCGGACCCCTCCCCCGAGAGAATCGGACTCGCACATGCGTGTGAGGTCACGGTCGTTGCTCATCCGGTTCATCCGCACGAGCCATCTGATCGGCAACCGGAGATCACCCGCCACCCGGGCCACGGGCGGCAGAACCGAGGGTGCCATCCTTCCGGCGAAGCCCCATCGGGCTGCAGCCGCCCGGGCTTCGGCATCGCCGGGGTCCAGGAGGCAGGTCGCGATCACCGCGGCCACCTGCCCGGTGCGAGCCGCGACCTCGTAGGCCATCATCCCGCCCATACTCGCGCCGAAGAGGACCAGCGGCCGGGGATCGTCGACGCGTTCGGCTGCGACGAGGTCGCAGAGCAGGTCGATCCAATCGCAGTACCGGACCTGCGAGGGACGGGGTTCGACGGTCCGTCCGTAGACGGGCATGTCGGGGAAGAGGATGTCCACGTCGTCGTCCGCGGCCAGCGAGGCGAACGACCAGAGCGCCGCGGAATGGCCGCCCGCGCCGTGGATTCCCATCACGCGCACCGGAGCATCGGGGCGAGGGTTGCGGGCGATGTGGACGCGGCGACCGCGCCAGTCCCACCAGGTGGACTCCGGTTCTCGACAGGCCGATCGGTAGTTCTCGGGCAGGAACTCGGCATAGGCCGCTGCGGTCATCGTCCGATCCCTTCGTCGTCGCACGACGGGTGATGTCTGCACCACGTATACGGCGCACGATAGCTGCACGCCCTTACCTGCACAATGTCGAGAAGATGTGAAAAATTCGCTGTGGCACAACGAATCCCGATACGCGGCGGCCACGTCTTCTTCTTCGGCCACCCTGCCGGATGCCGTTCGCCCCGCCCCTCCTGCTTCCACGACGCGCCCGCACACCCGATCTCGCAGCGAGACCGGCAGGTCGTTTGCCCCGACGCAGCCGGGGTATGCAACCGATCGACCGCCGTGTACCCGGCCCCAGCGAGGAGTGCGTGTGATCCCAGCCCGCGACGACGACGGCTATGCGGACCTGCGCACCTATGCCGCGCTGGGTGACGGTGACACCGTCGCCCTCGTCGCCGAGGACGGTTCGGTGGACTGGTATCCGGTTCCGCTCCTCGATTCGCACCCGGTCTTCGCACGACTGCTCGATGCACCGGCGGGCGGTTCCGTCGAGTTGCAGCCTGTCGCCGAGTTCACCGTAGAACGCGCATACGTGACGGGTACGAACGTGCTGAGCACCGTCTTCACCACCTCACACGGCCGGGTCCGGGTGACCGATTCGATCCACACGGGTGTCGCCGGGCGGTTGCCCTGGGGTGAGCTCGCCCGCCGCTCGATCGGCGGCGGCTTCGTCCGTTCCGGAAAGCCCGGACGGCGAGAAGAACTGGGACTACCGTTTCGCCTGGGTGCGCGACGCCGCCTACACCCTGCACGCGCTGATCCGTCTCGGCGATCGCGAGGAGGTGCACGCCGCGATGAGCTGGTTGCTCCGCGTGGTGCGCGATCAGGGCGCCGACGCGAAGGTGTTCGCCCGGGCCTGTACTCGGAGATGATTGCCGAGGACGGCATCTTCCTCGGCAATCTCCCCCAGGGACTGAGCCATCTCGCACTCATGACGGCTGCACTGACCCTCATCGAGAAGTACTGATCGCCGATCGACCGGAGGAGCGGACAGGTATGACGCTGATAGGTTTTCACGCCTCACACGAACAGGCGTCCCCATCCCGCCTGCTCGAGGACGTCCGGCTCGCGGAAGCGGCCGGTTTCGGGGCGGCCATGTGCTCGGACCACATCGAACCGTGGTCGCGTCGCCAGGGACACTCGGGGTTCGCGTGGTCGTGGCTCGGAGCGGCCCTGGCCACCACGGACCTACGTTTCGGTGTCGTCACCGCGACCGGCTTCCGCTACCACCCGGTCGTCACCGCCCAGGCCACCGCCACTCTGGCATCGATGTTCCCGCAGCGCTTCTGGTTCGCACTCGGCAGCGGCGAGCACTGCAACGAACGCATGTCCGGAGTCGCCTGGCCGCCCAAGGAGGAACGGCAGCAACTGCTCGGCGAGAACCTCGACATCGTGCGACGCCTGCACGCGGGCGAAGTCGTCGACCACGACGGCGCGGTGAAGGTCGACCGCGGACGGATCTGGGACCGGCCGGAGACTCCTCCCGACATTCTGCTTCCCGCACTGACTCCCGAGACGGCCGGTCGTTTCGCCGACCGGGTCGACGGTCTCGTCACCGTGAACGCCCCGCTCGAGGACCTGCGGCGGATCCTCGGCGCCTACCGCGACGGGGGCGGACGCGGACGGACCGTGCTGCAGGTCCATCTGAGTTGGGCGCCCACGCGGGAACGCGCTCGGGAGATCGCGCGGGAACAGTGGGCGACGAACGCCTTACCGCCGGAACTCATGGCAGAACTCGCCACGCCCGAGGAATTCGAGGCCCACGCCGCCGAACTCGACGACGGCGCTCTCGAGGGCGCGGTGATCGTGTCCGACGATCCCGCCGAACACGTCGACCGCTTGTGCGAATTCGCCGAACTCGGTTTCGACGAGATCTATCTGCACCATGTGGGGCCGGATCAGCGTCCGTTCCTCGACACCTTCGGCGACACCGTACTGCCGTACCTGCCGTGAACGGGGCTGCCGCCCCTGCCTCGATCAGGGCTGACGCGGTCCCGGCTGCGCTTCGGGCCCGGGGCCGCCCTCGGGACCCGGTTGCCCGCCCGGCTCCGGCTGCGCGCCCGGAGCGGGATTACCGGTAGTACCCAGATGTCTGCGGGCGGCGTCCTGCGCCTTGTCGACGTGCTGGGTGTACTTCCCGCCGGTACGTCCGTCCACCTGGTCTCCGACCTTCTCGATGAACTGATCGGCCTTGTCGGGGTTCTTCGAGGCGTAGTCCTTGCCCTTGTTCACAAGGCCCTTCACCGAATCCATGAAACCCATCGTTCGGTCCTTCCCTCGTCGGATCGCTGTGAGGTTCGGGCGCACCGATCCGTGCGCTGCGGGTCAGTGTACGCCCGGGAGCAGATCGCCGGAGGCGGCGAACAGGCGGCGATGCTCCCCGTGGAGACGTCCCGACACCCACCACAGGGCCTCGACGAGGACGACTCCGATCAGCCCACACGTCACCGCGATCGTCGAGTACGCGACGTTCGACGGATCGAGCGCGAAGAACTCCCGGGTGAACGGCACGGAGAACAGGATCACGTAACCGAGCACCGAACCGGCGAGCAGCACGATCTTCCACCACTGGTACGGGCGGGCGACCACGGCGAGCACCCACAGCGCGATGATCAGCAGGGTGATCAGGGCCGAGGTGCCGGCCTGGATCTTCTGCTGCTCGGTCTGCTCCGGGCCGCCGTAGACGAGCACGTAACAGACGAAGGTCGCCACACCGACGACCACGCCCGAGGGGATCGCCAGTCGCATCACGCGGGAGACGAAGCCCGAGCGTGCCCGCTCGTTGTTCGGTGCCAGCGACAGCAGGAAGGCGGGGATGCCGATGGTGAACCACGCCGCGATCGTCACGTGCCGGGGCAGGAACGGATAGGGCAACGGCTCGAAGTCGAACACCTGCGACAGCACACCCGACACGCCCACCAGGAAGGCGAGCAGCACCGAGTACACCGTCTTGGTGAGGAACAGGTTGGAGACGCGTTCGATGTTGCCGATGACCCGGCGACCCTCGGCCACCACGTAGGGCAGCGTCGCGAACTTGTTGTCGAGAAGGACGATCTGTGCGACCGCGCGGGTCGCGGGACTGCCCGACCCCATCGCGACTCCGATGTCGGCGTCCTTGAGGGCGAGCACGTCGTTGACGCCGTCGCCGGTCATCGCGACGGTGTGACCGCGCGACTGTAGCGCGCCGACCATCGAGCGCTTCTGATCGGGACGGACCCGGCCGAAGGTCGTCGAGCCTTCGACGACGTCGGCGAGTTCGTTCTCGCCCTCCGGCAGGGAACGCGCGTCGATGGGGGACGCGCTGCCCGGCAGGCCGAGCGACGAGGCGACCGCACCGACGGCGATCGCGTTGTCGCCGGAGATGACCTTGACGTCGACCTGCTGGCCGGCGAAGTACTCGAGGGTCGGCTTCGCGTCCGGGCGCACCCGCTGTTCGAGGACGACGAGCGCGGCGGGCGTGACCGTGCCGGGGGCGAGTTCGTCGTCGACCGGGCGGTCGCTGCATGCGAGGAGCAGCACCCGCAGCCCGCTCGAGCCGAGTTCCTCGGCGCGTCGCGCCGCCTCGGTGCCGGGGTCGAGCAGCACGTCGGGTGCGCCGAGCAGCCAGTTGCCGTGGGTGCCGTACGACTGGCCGCTCCACTTCTTCGCCGACGAGAACGGCGCGACCGCCGTCGGCTCGCCCCAGCCGGGGGCGGTGGGGAACGCCTCGGCGATCGCGAGGACGCTGGCGTTCGGACGCGGGTCGTCGGCCGCGAGCGCGGCCAGGGCGGCGCGGGCCTCGTCGAGGCCGCTGCCGTCGAGGGACTCGAGATCGGACAGGCGCATGCCGTTCTCGGTGAGCGTGCCGGTCTTGTCGGCACACACCACGTCGACGCGCGCGAGGCCTTCGATCGCCGGCAGCTCCTGCACGAGGCACTGACGACGTCCGAGGCGGACGACTCCGACCGCGAACGCGATGGACGTCATGAGCACGAGACCCTCGGGCACCATCGGCACGAGGGCGGCGACCATGCCGCTCAGCGCGGGGCCGAGCGACTCGCCGCTGGAGAAGAGCTGGTTGTAGATGATGAGCAGACCTGCCGGGATCATCAGGTAGGTGATGAAACGCAGGATCTTGTTGATGCCCGCGTTCAGCTCCGACTTCACGAGCGTGAACTTGCTCGCCTCTTCCGCGAGTCGCGCCGCGTAGGCGTCGCGGCCGACCTTCGTCGCACGGTAGGAGCCGGAGCCGGAGGCGACGAAGCTGCCCGACATCACCGTCGAGCCGGGCACCTTGTGCACGGCATCCGACTCACCCGTCAGCAGCGACTCGTCGAGTTCGAGCCCCTGGGCCTCGACCACCTCGCCGTCGACGACCAGCTGGTCGCCGGGGCCGAGCTCGATGATGTCGTCGAGCACCACCTCGCGCGGAGCGATCGGTGCGGCGATGCCGTCCCGGCGCACGACGGGTTTCGTCTGGCTGACGATGGCCAGCTTGTCGAGGGTGCGCTTGGCACGCACCTCCTGGATGATGCCGATGCCGCTGTTCGCGATGATCAGCAGACCGAACATGCCGTCGATGATCGAGCCGGTGGCCAGCACGATCAGCAGCAGCACCCCGAGGATCGCGTTGATCCGGGTGAACACGTTGGCCCGGACGATGTCCTTGACCGATCGGGACGCGCGGTCGGGGACATCGTTGGTGAGGCCACGTGCCACACGCTCGGCGACCTGCTCGGTGGACAGCCCCGTGGCTGCATGGTCGGATGCGAGGACCGGCGCCTCGCCCGTTCCCACCACCGTCGTGGGCTCTTCTACTGCCATGACGAACCAGATTAGGGCACGAAAGCGAACAACCGGTGCCGTGGCAGGGGGATCAGCTCGACGTGAGCCACCACGGATCGACCGCGACGGACTTCGACGCATCGGACTTCGACACGTCGATCCGCTGACCCGGCATCGGCACCGCGGTGGTCACCTCCGACTCCCGCGCGGCGGGCAGCAGCCGGGTGATGGGCTCCGACCAGGCGTGGAAGGCGAGGTCGAAGGTTCCCCAGTGCACGGGGACCAACAGACTGTCGTGACGGTCGACGCCACCGAGGTCGAGATGCGTGCGCACCGCCTCCTCGGGGTTCATGTGCACGTCGGGCCATCGCTTGTCGTAGGCGCCCACGGGCAGCAATGTCAGGTCGAACGGGCCGTAGGCCTCGCCGACGTCGGCGAACCGCGGGGTGTACCCGCTGTCGCCGCCGAAGAACACCCGGCGCGTCGGCCCGGTGAACACCCACGACGACCACAACGTGATGTTGCGCTGCAGGCCGCGCCCGGAGAAGTGCCGGGCCTCGGTGCACGTGATGCGCAGGCCGTCCACCTCGACGTGTTCGTCCCAGTCGAGTTCGACGATGCGTTCCTCGGCGATCCGCCAGCGGCGCAGGTGCGCGCCCACCCCGAGCGGCACGACGAACCGGACGGTCGGCTGCAGCACGGCGAGGCTCTCGACCGTGAATCGGTCGAGATGGTCGTAGTGGTCGTGCGAGATCACCACCGTGTCGAGGCGCGGCAGGGTCTGCAGTTCGACCGGCGCCGGATGCAGACGTGCCGGGCCGACAGTCGGTGAGGGTGACACGCGCTCGCTCCACACCGGGTCGCACAGCACCCGGTAGCCGTCGACCTCGACGAGGGCGGTCGAGTGCCCGAACCACGTCACGGCGAGTTCCGCCGCGTCGACCGGCGCGAGATAGGTCGACAACGGCACCTCGGTGCGAGGTCTCCCCCGCGACCCGCGGGTGAGCAGGTCTTTCGCGAAACCGCCCGCCGCCTCGGCGCCGAGCACGGACGCAGGGTCGGTGTTGTGGAAACGACCGTCGCGGTAGCGGGGCGACGCGGCGGCGTAGGGACGGATGTCGGAGACCGAGGCGCCGATGGAACCGGGCAGGCCGTTCACGGCGCGCGCGACCCACAGCGTGCCTGCTCCGGCGAGCGCTGCCGAGACGGCGGACCGGATGTTCATCGTCCGCGGAAGGTCGGGTCGCGGCGCTCGGCACGAGCGAGCCTGGCCTCCTGGGCGTCCTCGCTGAGCCACGCCGCGGCGAGTGCGGCGGTCTGCTCGGGTGTGGCCTCGTCGCGGGTGCCGTCGTCGTTGAGGAACAACTTCATCGCGTTCAGCGACAGCGGCGCGAGCTTCGCGATCTCGTGCGCCCAGGCCTGCGCGTCGGCGAGGTCGCCGATGCGATTGGCGAGCCCACGCGCGAGAGCTTCCTCGGCGGGGACGGGTTCGGCGGCGAGGAAGACCGCGCGTGCGGGACCGCCGCCGATGAGTGAGGCGAGTCGCCGGACCGTCCAGCGGTCCACCGAGATGCCCAGGCGCGCAGCAGGAACCGCGAAACGCGCAGTGGGCGCCACGACCCTCAGATCCGCCGCGAGCGTCAGTTGGGTGCCGGCACCGATGGCCGGGCCGTTGACGGCCGCGATCACCGGGATCGGGGCGTCCACGATGGTGCGCAGCATCTCGGCGAGGCTGTCGGTGAATCCTTCGGCGTAGACGTCGCCGGAGAGATCGGCCCCGGCGCAGAAGCTCGTGCCCCGCCCGGTGATCACCACGACACGCGCGTCGTCCGCCACGGCCTTGTCCACCGCTTCGCGGATCTCCACGCACAGCTGCGTGTTGAGCGCGTTACGACGCTCTTCGCGTTGCAGTTCCACGGTCACGACGTCGCCGTCGCGGCTGATCCCGATCATGTGTCGCCCCATCCCTTCGTCACCGAACACCACGCATCATTCCACCAGGGCGGCCGACGTGTTCCGATGGCGACCGGATGCGTGCGGATCCGAAGCGGAACCGGAGGTCAGAGGGCCACCTGAACGCTGGGCCGCCCTGACTGCGACGCCAGGATCGAACGATGGATCGCGCGGATATCCGAGCCCGGTTCGACTCCGAATCCGTCACTCAGGTCTTCGCGCAACTTGCTGTACACCTCGAGAGCCTCGATCTGGCGACCCGACCGGAACAGTGCCCGCATCAACTGCCCGTGGAGAGTCTCGTGCACCGGGTATTCGAATACCAGGGCCTGAAGCTCCGAGACCACCGTGTGCAACTCACCCATATCGAGCATCACTTCGTTCCGCAGTTCGATGAGCGCCAGCTCGACTTCCTCCATCTTCTGCACGAAGGCGCCGAGCTTCGTACCCCCCTGCGCACCGCCGAGGATCGGCTTGTGGAAATCGGCGGCAGCCTTGTCGAGGGCTGCGATCGACTCCGGAAGACTGCTCTTCCGGTGGAGTTCGCGCGCCGTGTCGTATTCCACGAGGACCCGACACCAGTCCACCACGTGACGGTCCACCGCCAACCGGTAACCACGGTTCTTCGTTTCGATCAGACCCGGATCCACTCCGCACCTCTGCGCGAACATACGCAGCTGCGAGATGTACACATGTATCGATTCGCGGGCGCGACGTGGCGGCTCGGATCCCCAGACCGCGTCGATGAGAACATCGACCGGTACGGTCCGTTGCGGTTCCAGCACGAGGCACACCCACAGGGCACGTATCCGGTTCCCCGAGGGCAACTCGTGACGCGCCCCGCCCACGGTGATCTCCAGTTCACCGACCACGGCCACATCGCTCACCCGATCCGACGCAACAGCCACAACAGTCCCCCCGTCCCGGCACAATGTCATACCACTCGAATGCTTTATGGCCGAATGCAATACGGCACACAGGGGCAGATGCCCACGCGGGAGAACTCTACAGCCGGACATACGGCGGGAAAACCGGCGATCGCGACTGTGAGCGGATTCACAGGCGTAACAGATCCCAGCTTGGACGGGGTTCCGAACCGTACCGAATTCTACACCAGGACTTCATCTTCAGGAAATCAAAGGGTCAAACCGATGTGTGCCACTCACCGCTTTCGATGCGCGACCCGGCCTGTGACCGGATCACCTCCCACAGCCCCAACGGGGTATCGCACCGACCGTCGAACAACGCCTCGTCGGGTACCGTCACCGCGTAATGCGCCTCGACCGTTCCGAGGAGATGGACCAGCGCGAGCGAATCGATGCCGAGCGCCTGCAGCGTCTCGTGCGGCGTGATCTCGGCTGCCGCGTCGAGCCTCGGCAGTACCGAACGGAGCATCGTCTCGTAGTGTTCGTCCCAATTCCGCACCTTCTCCTGGTCCGACTTGTTCTCCTGCACGAAAGACACTTCCTCCCTGGCGAATACAACACGTGATGCAGCAACGACCCGCTGGCCACGGGTGACGACCTCGACCGGCGCCGGGCGCGAGAGAAAACCCATGAGACTGGCGGACAGGCCGTACGCCCCCACATTGGGGACGGAGATGATCCGACCCGGTGCGATGTCGCCGAATTCGATATGACGATTCAGGACGTCGGCCGGGGTACACAACGGACCGACGACAGCACCGGCCGCCGGGGCTCCATCGGAGGCCGAAGGGCCGAGCGCCGCGCTCGCACGCATCGGCAGCACACGTCCGATTCCGGACAAACCGCCCACGTGGTGGATACCGGTGTCCGTCACCACGAAATCCTTGTCACGGCTACGTTTCACGTCGAGCACACGCGCCACGAGCGTACCGCTGTCACACGTGAGATACCGACCGGACTCGAAGACCACCTTCGGATTGCCCTCACGCCATCCGGGTAGGCGACGGTCGAGTTCGAACTCGACGGACTCCCGCAGGGAGGGATACAGCGGGCGGGAGCCCTCCACTCCGTACGGGGCGGCGAAGCCACCGCCGAGATCCAGGACTTCGAGCGGGATCTCCCACCTCTCCGACAGTTCCACCGCGTACCGGATGCTGTTGACGATTTCCTCGATCAGGGCGTCCTCGTCGGTGGCGTTGCTCATCGGATAGAAATGGAAACCGTGAACGCGTGCGCCCGCGATCACGAGGTCCATGGGGAGCACCTCCACACTGTCGAGGTCGATCCCGAACTGCGAGGGGGTTCCCGTCATCCGCATCGCACCCTGCCCCGGGGCCGACGGTGCGTTCACGCGCAGAAGGCAGTCGGCCACGGAACTTCTCCGTTCCGCGGCAGAGGCGACACGACGCAAGTCGCGCACGGATTCGCAGGAGAAATTACGTACGCCGGCATCGAGCGCGGTACCGATCTCGCCTTCCGTCTTACCCGGGCCCGTATACAGCGCTTCTGCAGGATCGAAACCCGCCGCGAGCGCCGCCGCGAGTTCGCCGACGGAGCTGATCTCCGCCCGGCAACCGGCCGCTCTCAGTATCGCTCCGACATCGCTGTTGGGATTCGCCTTGAGCGAGAAGTAGATCTCGCTTCCGCCGGGAAGAGCCGCACGCAGGTCGGCTACCGCCTGCTCGATCGACTCTGCACGGAAGATGTACACCGGCGTCCCGAACTCGGCCGCGATGCCTTCGTACAGGTCGCCGGTACTCGTCGAGTGGTTTGTCACTGGTTCTCCTCGAATTCGCGGATCACACGCCGTGTGTCGATCTTTCCGTTGGCAGTCAGAGGCATTCGGTCGACAACGACACACAGTCCCGGAACTTTCTGGGGCTCGAGCCTTCGGTGCAGGTCGTCGACAACGTCACTCGCGGATACGCTTCCGGTCACCACGACCGCCAGTTCACGATCGCCGCGCGGTGGGATCACGACGACCTCGCGTATCCCGGGAACCCGCTCCACTGCAGCGGCGATCTCGGTGACGCTGGCACGCACACCCTTCGTCTTGAAAATGTCGTCACGCCGCCCTCGGAAGTACAGGTAACCGTCGTCGTCGACATATCCGTAGTCACCGGTGCGAAGGAATGCGGTGCCGTCCGGCCACCGTCCGAACCTCTCCGTTGTCATCTCGGGCTGCTCCCAGTACCCGTCCATCACGTTCGGTCCGGACACGACGATCTGTCCGACCGAACCGGGTTCGACGGGCCTGCCGTTCTCGTCCAGGATCGTCACCGCGGTACCGGGCAGGGGGCGACCGACGCTTCCGGGACGGATCCGGTCGAGATCCGGTTCGGCCACGGTCACCCGCTTGCACTCGGTAATGCCGTACATGGCCACGATCGCGGCGCACGGCAACACCTCCCGTAACTCGGCGATACGGGACTCCGACAGGTCGGCTCCGGTACTGGTGACCATGCGAACCGAGCATGCGGGACCGGACCGTCGTAGCAATGCGTACAACATGTGGGCGACCGGCGGTACGACGGGCAGAACCGTGACGTCGATGCGTCGGATCACGGCGAGCATCTCGGTGGCGCGCGCAGCATCGGCGAGCACGACCTGCGCGCCTACCGAGAATGCGAGCAAGAGCTGGTACAGCCCGTAGTCGAACGACAGCGGCGACAGCAGGGCGATCGTGTCGTCGGCACGATAGTTCAGCCGCTGTTGTATCGCGTGCACGCCGAACTCCATCGCGGACGCCGGGCACCGCACTCCTTTGGGCGCAGCCGTACTTCCGGAGGTGTATATCAATGCGGCGAGTGCCGACGGCTCGTGCGCCACGAGGTGCGGTGGATCGAGTGGGTCCGACGGATCGGTGAGGGCGCCGTCCACCACCAGTACCGGTCGGCAGTCCTCGACGATTCCTTCCAACTGGGTGTCGGTCAGTTGTGGGTGGAGCGGCACATAGGTCGCTCCCAGCCCCCACACTGCGAACGCAACGGCGACGGCATCGGGGGTGGCGGACATGCGCACAACGACCCGTTCTCCAGGGCCGACCCCGAGACGCGCCAGTTGGGCCGCGACCTCGACCGTGCGGTCCCACAGCCGGTCGTAGGAGAACATTGTGCCGTCCACCGTGCGAAGAGCGACAGCGTCGGGTGTTTCGGTACGGGCAACGGCGAGTAGTGCGAACGGGCCGCGGAAAGCGACCGCGGCGGTTGCACTCAGGTCTGTCATGGCAGTCCTCTCATGTCGTACTCGGGTTGATGGTGCGACGGGGCGGAAGAAGGCGGAATGCGACCACGGCTCCGATCCCGACGACGAGCGCTGCTGCGGAGAACGCCCATTGTGTGGCCGTCCGGAACTCCGCAACGGCCTCGGCGAGAGCGACCGCATCGCCTGCCGCGCGAGCGTCGACGATGACGAGACCCGCCGCAGCAGCGTCCCCCGAACCGGTCCCGGCGAATCGGTACGCCAGGGCGAGGGCTCCCCCGACCACGGCCACCCCGGCGGAGAATCCGATCTCCTGCATCGTGTCGTTCACCGCGGCGGCGTCCCCCACTCGAGAAGGTGGTGCACTCGCCACCATCGACTCGGTCACCAGAGGCAGAGCGACACCCACACCCGTTCCTGCGACGGTCACCGCCGCGATCGTGACGCCCACGGGTGCGGCGGGTAGGAGCGCGATCGACAGCGCCGCCGACGCAACGACGAGCAACCCGCCGACCGCGCCTGCACGGACCCCCCAGGCGCTCGCCAGCGGTCCGGACAGGATCGTTCCGACGATCATGGCGATGGTGACCGGTGTGACCGCCAGGCCGGCTGCGAAGGGCGAGAACCCGAAGGCGTACTGCAACAGCTGCGTGAGCACGAACAGCGAGCCTGCAACGGCGAAGAACATCAGCATGTTCGCCACCGATGCACCGAGGAAGCTTCTCGTCTCCCATCCGGCCGGCGCCGACCCCCCATGAGGACGTCGTCGCCGCCGCCACGCGAGGGTCACCCAGGCGGAGGCCGACACCACGACACACACCAGCGCGATGACGGGAAGATCGGACAGGACCGTGAGGGCGACGAGAAGCGGTGCTGTGCCGAGTATCCGGAGGAACGTGGTGAATACTGCGAATCCGTCCGTGCGTTGTGGCGCGAGAGGCGGAACACCGACCGTCACCGTCACCGCCACCGCGGCGGCACTGCAGGTGACGGCGACAAAGATCGACACCCATCCGAAGGTATCCACCAGTGCACCGCCGAGAACCGGCCCTCCCGCGGCGCCGGCCACCGACACCGCCGTCCAGACCGCGATGGCCCGCGATCGACGCTCCGGTGGCGACGTCTCGACCGCGACCGCGAGAGTTGCAGGCATGACGAACGCCGCGCCCGCCCCGATGAGGGTGCGACCGGCGATCACCCCGATCTCGGTGGGGACGGCCCAGGCCGCACAGGCGCCGAGTGACGCCACCCACAGCCCCGTCACGAGGGCCCGGCGCGCACCCCACCGTCCGCACACATATCCTGCCGGGAGCAGCAATGCTGCGAACGTCACGGAGTAGGAGACCACGACGAGCCGCATCGCGGCATCGGACAGGGTCAATTCCGCAGCCATCGCGGGCAGGGCGACATTCACGGCCGTGTTGTTGAAGATGACGACGGTGACCGCGAGTGATACCAGTACGAGCACGGAGGTGTTCGCCCGGGGGCGCCCGGGAAGATGAACGTCTGCCGAAGCGGTCACCGCATTGCCTCTTCTCCGTGACGGCGATCGGTGCGGCCCACGCAGAACATCGCCACCCCGCCCACGACGATGGTGAGACCCGCGAACCGGAAAAGAGATCCGTAGGAACCCGTCGATTCCAGCAGACGGACCGCGGCCAACGGCGCCACGAGCTGGGGTAGCACCACGGCCATGTTGAAAATGCCGAGATCCCTTCCGTGACGCCGAGGGGAGCGCAAACGTGCTGTGATGACCCCGAATCCGGCGCCGAGGCAGATTCCGAGGCCGGTACCGAAGCCGATGGCCGCAACGAACGTCCATGACAACGAAGTCGTGGCGTCGAAGGCGAACAACGCGACTCCGGCGCACAGTGCCCCCGCCAAAGACACCGCCCGACCGTCACCGAGCCGTGCCGCGACTCGTCCGGACATCACCGAACACAACGCCGAGGTCACCACGAATCCGAGGGTGAGTACGAGCACTGCACGGTCCGGGCGGTCCGCCCCGAGGTGGTCGGTCACGAAGTAGAGGAGGAACTGCGTCACGCAACCGAGTCCGAACATCACGCACAATCGCCCCACCCAGGCGAGGACGAGATCGACCCGGACTCCGCTCGCATCCTCTCCGGCCTCGTCCGGATCCGGCCCGGACCCCGTGTACTCCGCATGCTCCGCTGAGACGGAACCCGCGTTCCCGAAAAACGGGCCCACTGTGAGCACGGTGGCCGCTGCGACGAGGAGGTAGCCGGTGGAGGCGTCGGGCGCGGCCGTTGCGATGACCGATCCGATCAATGCCCCGCCCATCTGCGCAGCGGAGAGCACGCCCGCCATCCGAGATCGGCGCGAAGGGTGGGTCCTGTCGGCGAACGTCGCTTCGATACTGCACTGCAGGGCGCCCAGCCCCACATGTGCACAGGCCCAGGCGAGCACGAGGGCGGCGGGGTCCCGAACCATCGAACACCAGATCAGGGCACCCACCGAAACACCGGTACCGATGATCGCGAACGGTCTTCTCCCCCATCGGTATCGGAACCTGTCCGACACGACACCCCAAGCCGGGTACGCACACAGGAGAACGAGACTTCCCACCGCCGTGACCGTTCCGAACAACCGCGCCTTCGAGTCCGGAGCGATCTCTGCGGCCGTCAGCGCCAGGAGCACCTGCGTCGGCGCGAAGAATGCGAGCCAGAAGCCGACGGCAGCCACGACGAGTGCACGTTGCCCCCGCGGGTCATGCCGGATGTCGTCGCGGGTGCCGGACGGGAATCGTTCGACAGTGCTCACAGCACACCCACCCGGGTACGGTCGACGACCGCGGCTACCAACGCGGTCACTTCCGAACGATTCTCCGTCACGAGGAAATGGCCGGCGCCGTCGAGGATCGAGAGGGAGAAGTCCCGACCGGCGTGGAGGCGCCAGGTCGCCAGTCGCTCCGGGGGCGCGAGCCGGTCACGGCTTCCCCCGATCACGTGGAGCGACACCGGCAGCGGCGCCAGCTCGGCATCACCGACCACTCGCGCGCTACGACACAACCGCAGATCGTCCTTGACCGGGCGCATGAGCGGCCCGAGCCATTCGGGCCTCTCGAGCAGTATCGGCGGGATACCACCGAGTTCGGTGAGCGAACGCGCGATCTCGAGATCGGTCATCTCGTCGAGTGGGAGACCCGCGGGCTGCAGATGCGGCGGATTCGACGCCACCACGATCATCGCGAGCGGCAACCGGGCGTTGCGGCGCATTCGCCGCAACGCCAACTCGTAAGCGATCGTCCCACCCATGCTGTGCCCGAAGAGGACATGCTCGGTGGCGAGTAGCTCACCGAGCTCGTCGTCGAGTTGCTCGACCAGCGAGTCCATGGACGTCGGCGACGGTTCGTTCCGCCGTCCGTCCCGCCCGGGCAGGCACACCGCATGGATACGGAGGTCGTGCTCGGATCCCCAGTCCCGGTATGCGGCAGCGCTTCCTCCGGCGTGATGGAAACACACCACCGTCGGGGTCATGCCGGCACCCTCCTGCCCAGATCGACGGGCGATACGAGCGAAACCCGTTCACCTGCCATCAGCACTGCAGACAACGTCCGGGCAGACAGGGAGCCGGGACGGATCATCTCGAGCAGCGCGGACAACGAGCGCATCCTCACCGCGTCGGCGTGATGGGGCGATCCGTGCACATCGTCGAAATCGACGACCGCTGCCCGAGCGAGATGGGCGATCAGCACATTCGCGTCCGCTGTCGGCACGATCTCGTCCCGCAGACTTCGGATGTAGTGGACCGGAATCATCAAACGGCCGAGGTGCTGCCGATCGAGCGCAAGTTCCGGCAACAGCGACGGGAGGTCCTGTGCGCCGGTGACCGACTCGAGCGTACGACGGGTGATCGCCGGCATCGCCTTCTGCACCCAGGGATCGACGAAGGTGTACTGCGTGGGAGATCCGACCGCAACAACCCCTCGGATTCTCGGGTCGGCCGCCGCCGCACGAAGCATCACCGTGCCCCCGAAACTCATGGCCAGGCCGTAGACACCGGACAGTCGCATGCGGGTCGCCGCGGCATCGACGACAGCCGAAACGTAGCCTTCGGAGTCCGGTCCGTAGAGCGCGCTCCGGTGTGCGCCCACCCCCGGCAGATCGATCACGACGGCTGCGATGCCGAGTTTCCGGAAATGAGGAAGCAATCGCCCCCACTGCTCTTTGGGACTGACGATGCCCCCGAGTACGACCACCAGAGGGGCCGGTCCGTCGGTGTCCACGGAGCCGAACCATGCGGTCGTCCGGGAGCCGTTGTACTCCACCGCGAGGTTCTCCGCGACCCCGGACGAACGTGCCCATTTCCCGAACTCGAATACTGCACGGGCCGATGCGTTCTCCTGCATTTCCGTCGCTGCGAACGGAAATCGTGCCAGATTGTCGCGAGCGATCGCATCCAGCGCACGTCCCCGCTCACGATACTTCGAGGCCTCGGCCGTCCACCGTGATGCCCAGCCGTGTTCATCGTCCTCGAGCGTTCGGATCGTACCGAGGACCCTGCGACATTCCACCGCATCGATACCCTGCGCGCGACCGTGGAGCAGGACGTGCGTTTTCACTTCGTCGAGGTAATTCATCATCACACTTCCGATCGGGTGTGGGAGGCGGGTACCGTGCACCGCTCCAAATGCCGAACGAGGTCTCCCAGAATGTCGGCCGCGAGCGCGCCGTCGATGACCCTGTGATCGAAGGTCATCGACAGTGGAAGAACGCTCCGAATCTCGATGCTGTCGTCCTGCACGGTGGGACGCCGATGCGCATGCCCCACCCCCACGGTCACTGTCGTGCCACCATCAGAGAAGAACGTACCGACGCGACGGTGTGCCAGCGACGTCACCGCAATCGTGCCCAGGAAACGATGTCGCACAGGCGCAATCGTCATCGACGCGAACACACTGCGGCCGACGGACCTCGGTAGGGCCGACAGGAGGCGTGTACGCCCACGGCCGTTCTGCATCCGACTGCGCGTGTGCTGCATCCATTCGTGGATCTCGCTCGGCGTCCGCCGATCGGCTCGCATCAGCACGTCGGACTGCACTGTCCGCACACCGTCGACCTCCACGTCGAATGCGACCTTCACCGAGACGTCGCGAGGGCGCGACAGCATGGGGAACGGCAGCCGGTGGAATGTGCAGTTGGCGTCCGGATGCTGCGCCACGGTCTCGGCGATCGCTCGTATCACGTGCGCGGTCGCCGAAGCGGCAGGACGGCGACCGGACCGGTCGAGCAGTCCGCTCACGTCGGCTTCTGTTCCGAGGTGAACGAGAGGCCGCCCTGCCATGGCGGTCGAGAAGTATTCGGTGTGCCTGCGCGGTTTCGGAAAAGGCAGGAGATCCACGCTGTTCATGCGCCCACGAGGTTTCGCAGCTGCCCCAGTGATGCGCATTCGAGCGCGTCCGCCACGTTCAACGAACGACCGGTGCGCGCCTCGACAGCAGTCGCAACCGTGAGCAGATACATCGAGTCCCAGGCAGGAAGGGCGTCGAACGGCAGATCGAGATGATCCGTGCCGACGTGCATTCCGGTTTGTGCGCATACGAGTTCGACGAATTCTTCGGCGTTCATGACGGACTGTCCTCTCGCGTCAGACGGACGTAGGGGGAAGGGGGGACGGAGTCGCCGGCCGTCAGCACGAAGTGCTGCCGGCCCTCGGCATCGGCATCGGCCGAGCAGAACCCGTTCTCGGAGTACAACGTCGCCACGATGCCGTTCTTCGGGGAGGGTCGATACCATCCGACAACGCTGTGCGCGCCCTCCGACCATGCCGCGTCCACCACGGATCCGAGAATCGCCGTTTCGACACCTCGGGCGAGCACCCGGCACGACAATGCGAAGTTGCGGATGTGCAGCTCCGCTCCGTCGCGCTCGAGGAACAGGCATCCGACCATCCCGTGATCACCGAATCGGTCCGAACACCACACCGCAGCAACAGATGTCGACGGACCGTTCATCCATACCGTCACCGCAGCCTCGTCCATCCGCACCGTGGTCAGGTTGAACTGGTTGGTCCGCTGCGTGATCTGGGAAACCCGCGGGATCTCCGTGATGCGCGGCGCCCTGACGACCACGGCGGTGTCGAGCGCAGCGAGGTAGTCCTCGACGCTCCCGGCTGTGGCGCGTAGTTCGTGCCTGCCGATTTCGCGGCGGTACCGGACCGGACGCGCACGGTCTTCCTCGGTCACGTGCGCCGTGGTGAACCAACCGTCGCGGAGTATCCGCGGCACGTGCAGGGCCGGTTCGTCCGCGTCCACCCGAATCACCTCGACCTCCGGTCGGGCGGTACGCATCGACCCGCACTCGGACGCGGAGTCGTCGACGAACACGAACGAATCCGTGCCGATGTTGAGCCGTCCGGCCAATTCACCGAGGTTGAGAGGCTTCGGATCCCAGTTCGCGATTATCGCAACGAAGTCGTCCTCCGTCAGACCCATGGCGTCGTTCGTGGCGAACACTTCGCGGACCGCCGCGTCGTCGTTCTTGCTCAGCGCCGCAACGAGGACGCCCTGGGCAGCCAACTGTCGCACCACGTCGTGGACGGCGTTGAAGGCCGCTCCGCGAGGCCCGTCGCGCAGCACGATGCCGTGTGGTCCCGCCTCGGCGAGAATGCCACCCCAGAGAGTGCCGTCGAGGTCGAGGGCGAGGCACTTTCGCGTCATGCCCCGGGTGCTTCGTACGATGTGCCCGACCTGCCGGGCGACCTCCGCAAGGAACGCGTCACCGAGTTCGACCCGGGCATAGGCTGCCATGCGCTCGTCGGACAACGGACCAGTGACACACAGGATCGACTCCGAATCGACGACGTGCAGTCGAGACCTGTCGAGAGCGAGTTCCGCGAGTGCGGTGTTGAAGCGACGCCATGCCGCGGCCGCACGTCCCCGCGACTCGAGATCGACCAGCATCGCGAGGATTCGTGGTGGGAGCGGCACCGTGTTGACGACCAGAGTCCGGGCGTCGCCGTGCGTGTCGACAGCGACCACCAGGTCCGCATATGCGTCGTCGAGGGCCTCGAGGAGATCGTCGACCGTCCACGGTGCCCGGAGCCGATCGGTGACGATCGACGCGTCCAACAGGCACAGAGTCAGGTGCGGGCCGTGCTCGAAGACCGTTGCGGAGGGATCGCGCAGTTCGAGGCTCCAGCGGCCGAATCCTCCCACCCTCACCGCGGGAACCAGGCCATGGCGGAGCATTTCTGCCGTCAAGGCTCCCGTCACGCCGCGGACCGTCGTACTGCCGAGCACTGCGACACCGACGACGCGGTGCGCCGAGCCTGCGTCGACGGATCGGCCCTCGAACGACGACAACAACCGAGATGCGGCCGGACGGTCGGTCTCAGGAAGAGCCGCGAGGACGGACTGCAGTTCGACGACCTCACTCTCGAGCCGTCCGTCGCGCTTCAGTTCGACAATGCGCTCGAGGCCCGATACATCCGGCGAGGATGGTCGGATGTCGCCGTTCACGTTCTCGTCGGCGATCGGTGTCGACACCAGGTCGGTCACGGATTGACTCCTTCCACTGCGAAGCCACCCTTGATCCAGCGACTCGATTCGATCGCGACCGCAATTGCGCGCTGCCCGGGTTCGATGCACCGGGCGAGACGGTCGAGCTGAAGGAAGGAGAGGGCGTTGCCGCTGTTGCCCGTCTCGGCCACGCAGCTGATCTCTGTTGCACGATCGGCACCCAGCGCAGCCCGGATACGAGGGGACATCTTCCCCGAGAGTTGCGGGGGCAGAACGTAGTCGACCTCTTCGACCTTCCACCTCGCGAGGCGCAGCAGATCGGTGAACATCTCGCCGGCCATGTGCGGCACATACAGTTCGATTGCCTTGTAGTCCTCGGTGACGGCCTGCCGGTCCGTACCTGTCTCGGTGCGAATCCACCGAGACAGGTCCGCATCGCCGAACCACTCGATGACCTGACCGGGCAGACGGTTCCGTCCCTCGAATCGGGAGACGACCCGCCCCAGTCGCATGAGCGCGCCGTCCGGGTCGGCCGAGATGACCACGGCGCCGGCCCCGTCGCCGAAGAGCATGTAGTTGACCAGTTTCGAAGGCGGCATGGCTCCGGCCCCACGATCGAGGACCATGTGCTTGGCACACACATCGGCCCCGATGACGAGACCTGTTCGATGATCGTCGTCGAGCAACCGGCGCCCCACGTCCAACGCCTGGACTGCGCCGGCGCAACCGGATTGCACCTGGTATGCGGGGATGAGGTCGAGACCGAGCCGATCGGCGACCCCGGTGGCGGCGGTCGGCATGAGCGTGTCGGGCGTGGCCGTCGCAAGAACGATGAAGTCCAGATCCACCCGGTCGATCCCGGCCGCACCGATCGCAGCCTCCGCTGCCTCGGTACCGAGGTCGACGACACCGTGGGTCTGCTCACCGGAGTCGAGATCGACACCGAAGTAGCGGGTCCGTGTACCCACGAAATGGTCGACCCACTGCGCATTGATCCCGAAGGTCTCGTGGAGGAGAGTGTTGTCGACGGGATCGTTCGGGAGCGCCGTGCCGGTTCCGAGTATGAACGTATTCATCGTTTCCCTTCCGACCGGCGAACCGCGAACTCGATGAGGGTGTCGACGGTGACCAGACTTTCGACGAACTCGGTGATCTCGGGCGGTTCGTCGAATCGCACACGCTCCGCCAGCCGATCGGCGAGCTGCATCGCGAGGATCGAGTCGAATCCGAGATCCTCGCGCAGTCGCGCGCCCTCCTCGATCACGCTCGTCGCGTATCCGCTGATCTCCCCGATGGTTTCGCGCACGATCAGCGCAATGTCGCGGGTGTCGATCGATACGACACCGACCGGTTCCGGAGAGTCGTCACGAGAGATCCCGGTGGCGGACGGTGGGACTACCTGTTCCACCGAAGTGTCCCGAGCGGAACGATCGTCCTCGGACACCTCCGGTCCGCGGGACTGCGGCAACCGGCCCCCGGGGTAGAGCGGCAGAACGTGCTGGTCGTGGTCGAACTCGTAGACGGGCATGCGCACCGGCACCACATCTTCGGGCCGGTACAGGCCGTCCCATCGAACATCTGCGCCGTCCTCGTAGAGACGTGCAACCGAGTAAGCGAATTCGATGCCGGTCGATCGTTCTCCGTCCAGCGGTGCCAGTCGGGTGATTCTCGCACCGCCTTGTTCGGCGGCAAGCGATGTCAGCACGGCCCGTGGCCCGATCTCGAGCAGATGGGTGGGCTCTGTCGCAAGCAGTTCCGCGAGCGCGGTCCGGAATTGCACCGGCGCGGAGATCTGCTCGCTCCAGTACACGAGGTCGAGTGCCTCCGCGATCTTCGCACCCCGCAACGTCGAGAAGAACGGAATCCCCGGAACCCCTCGGCCGATCCTTCCTTCCATGGAGCGAGCGAACGCAGCCCCTGCCCCCGCCACGAGAGGCGAGTGGAACGCATGGGTGACCGCGAGCCGCCTCGGCGACCTGCCGTCCAGTGCGCGTTCGGCCTCTTCGATCGCGGCCCCCGTCCCGGCCAGCACGACCCGAGCGGGACCGTTGTCTGCGGCGATCACGACGTCGGTGCGCGAACCGATCCACTCCCGGGCGGCATCGACCGACATCTCGACGCTCGACATCGCCCCGGTTTCGGGCAGGTCACGCATCGCGCGTCCGCGGGCCAGGACCAATTCCGCTGCGGCCTCCGGGGGGAGGGCGCCGGTGATCGTCGCGGCGGCGATCTCTCCGATGCTGTGCCCGAGCACAGCGGCGGGCCGGATCCCGAGATCCGAGTACGCCCCGGTCAGGGCATACTGCAGAACGAACATCGCCGGCTGGCTCGACGCGGAATCCGTCTCGACGACACGAACGGTCTCCTCCGTGGGCGGACCGAGGAGAAGTTGCTCGACGGTCGCTGCAACGTCGTCGGGGAACAAGGTCAGTGCTCGGTCCACATGCGTGCGGACGGCGGGAATCGACGATGCGAGGCGCCGGGCGACCCCTGCGGTGAGCGACCCCTGGCCGGTGAACAGGAAGGCGACGCGGGGACGCACCCGATTCGGTGGAAGGCCGGACGCCACATGGTCTCTGAGCCGGGTCCGAAGCTGCGCGACCGCCGTCCGCCGATCCGGAGCAGCCACCGCGAGCCGCACGCGGCGATCCGACTTGACGAGATTCGTGCCTCGGGAAACACGCGCGAAGTCGCTGTCCGACACCCCGTCGAGGTACTCCGCGACACGCGCGATATTCACGGACAGCGCGGCGGGGGTGGCGGCGGAGACGGTGACCACCCCTATCGACGACCCACTCGGTCGTAGTCGCGGGGTGGGCACCCCCCGCAACAGCATGTGCACATCGGTGCCGCCCATGCCGAAGCTGCTCACACCGGCGATCGCACGTGCAGGCAGCCGGGTGGGGCCGGTGGCAAGCGAGAGGCCTTTGTCGGCAAGCCCCAACTTCGGATTCTCGTCGACGGCGAACAGGGACGGGGGCAGAATCCGATGCTCGAGGGCGAGACACGCCTTGATGGCGCCGGCGATGCCGGCGGCGCCTTCGAGGTGCCCCACGTTGCCTTTGACCGAACCCATGAGGCAGGGGGCCGCTCTGCCGGAGAACACTTCGCCCAAGGCATTGGCCTCGATCATGTCACCGAGCGTCGTTCCGGTACCGTGCGCTTCCAGGAAGTCCACGTCGCCTGCACAAACGTCTCCGGCGTCGAGTGCACGACGGAGAACATCGACCTGCGCCCACTTGCTGGGGGCCGTCAGACCGTTGCTGCGACCGTCGTGGCCGACCCGGCCTCCGAGTACTTCCGCATACACCGTCCCGGAGGCCTCGACCTGGTCGTCGAGGACACGGAGCACGACGACACCCACTCCCTCCCCGCGCCCGATCCCGTTCGCGCCGGCCGAGAACGGTTTCGATCGCCCGTCCGGTGCCGACAATCCGGTAGAGCTGTAGAAGGCGGGGAGTGCGGGCGACAGCATGACGTTGACCCCGGCCACCAACGCGACGTCGCAGTCGCCCGCCCGGATCGCCTGCGCGGCCAGGTAGAAGGCCACGAGCGAGGACGAGCACGCGGTATCGACGGACATGCTGGGCCCGCGCAGATCCAGGTGGTAGGACACCCGGTTCGCGATCATGCACTGCCCGCTTCCCGCGCCGAGATGCGGTGACATCGCGGCGGGATCCGCGACGTTCAGGGCCGTCCAATCACTGGACATCACACCGGCATACACGCCGGTGGAGGTTCCGGCGAGACTCGCCGGAGCGATCCCGGCATCCTCGCACGCGCGCCACGCTGCTTCGAGAACGAGTCGCTGCTGCACATCCATTCCCGAAGCTTCGGTGGGGTTGATTCCGAAGAACGAGCAATCGAATCCGGCCGGATCGTCGATGTAACCCGCAGGCGGCACGCTGCCGGGTGCGTCCGGCACCAGCCAGCGCGTGGAGGGGATCTCGGAGATACCGTGTTCGCCTCGGACGAGCAACTCCCAGAACTGTTCCCGCCCGGAAGCCCCGGGGAATACACAGTCGATGCCGACCACACCGACCCGACGATGCCTCGAATGTGTGTCCATCGCGGTCACGATGCCGACGTCCGTGTGGTCTGTGTCTCGAGGAATCGGGCCATCGCGGCGATCGTCGGGTGGTCCCATGCCAGCGTCGGCTCGACCTCGATCTCGAAGGTGTCCTCGATCTCGCCGCAGAGGGTCAGCGCGTAGACGGAATCCAATCCGTACTCGGCCAGGGGTCGGTCGATGTCGATCGAATCGATGTGTCGGTCGAGGAATCCGGCCACCCGCGAGGAGAGCCAGTCGGCGATCTCGACGTGTCCGATGTTGTCCATTGTGTCCTCCGCTGATCGGTGGAGTCGGCTTCAGGTGTTACGGAAGGCGGCGAGCGACCGGCCTGGCGGCCAGGTCGAAAGCCCGGCCGTGTTCGGCACGTCCGAGGAGTTCGGTGAGCACGGTCCCGTCGTCCGGGGCCGGTATGCGCTGTCTGTACAGCCTGGCCACGAGGCGACGTTTCGCACGACGCGCCCACGCGTCCTTCCCGTCGGATGCGAGCGTCACCGCGCCCGCGGCGACGAGCAGCGCGTAGCGCTCGGTCAGGCGCAGAGCGGAAGGGGTGGTGGCGACTCCTGTCGCGGCAGGTCCCAGGGCCCGGGCGCCGTGAGAAAGCTCACCGAGCGCATGTGCGAGAGCTCGATCGATGTCGTCGACCGGATCGAGTCGTGCCCGCAAGCCGAGCAGCATCGGATCCGCCGATCGCCCGACGAGGGCCAACTCGTCGAACCTCACAGGGGGTAGGACATCTGCCGTGTCGGAATCAGGCAGATCCGCACCGTCCAATCTGGTGATCCGTGCCAGTTGTGAGAGGATCGTGAGTTGACAGCTGACGCCTCCGGCGTGTCCGATCGCCAGTGCGGGGATGTCACGGAAGTGCTTGCCGAACATCGCGTACGGTCCGCGGCGCAGATAGAAGCGTGCGCCGAGGAGCACCGACAGCGATCGCATGGTGTCCTCGAGCATGCGCGGGACGAGATACTTCGTCGCTGCGCACAGCGCTCCCGCCCCGGCAGGCGAAGTATGGAGGGCACGTGCCGTTTCGCGAACCATCGCCTCGGCGACGAGCAGATCGACGAAGGCGTCGCCCAGGACGGCGCGGGCATGTGGAAGTTCCACGAGCCGTCGGCCGTAGAGACACCGTTCCCGGGCGAACTTCAGTACGAGGAACAACGCTTCGTCGACGGGTCCCAGTGCAGCGCCCGCTGCGATGCATCGGCTCACCTGGAAGGAACGCAGTGCAATCTCGACCGCCGCCCCACGCGCACCGATGCGGTCGGTATCGAGGAGCGAGACTCCGCCGAAATCGACACCCCCGAGCCGGCAGCCCCTCAAGCCCAGCGTGCGGTAGCGCGTGGTCCGGTCGATCACCGGATCGTCCAGCGGCACGAGGAAGAGCGAGTGTGCACGCGGCCCCTCGACCCGATCGGTCCGAGCGAACACCACAGCGCTGTGTGCGCGCTCGATGTTGTTGATCAACTGCTTTCCACCTCGTAGGCGGAGGATGTCCTCGTCCTGGACGGCGGCGCATTCGTTGGACGTGAAGTCGTTGCCGTGATCGAGTTCGTGATATGCGACCGAAATCTTGTTCCCGGCGAGTACCGAATCAGCGATTTCTCTCTTCTGCCGCCCATCTCCGGCTGCGTAGACGTTGAGCGCCGCCATGAAGGTGGTGATTCCGTAGCCCAGTCCGAGAGCTGCGTCGCGCGCGAACACCGGCCGGAGCGTGTCGACGAGGGCCGGGACCGATTCGAACCTGCCACCCAGGTCCGCCGGAACGAAGTGTGCATCGAAACCGGCTCCGAGAAGAGCATTTTCGGCATCAACGAGTATCTCGTCCCGCTCGTCCGCTTCGACGATGCGGTGGGCACCGAGCGGATTGTCGATGTCGTAGGGATCGCCGAACAGCGATTCGATGTCGCTCGTGGGGTGGGCAATCGTCATGATGCCTCCGCATCCGTCGAGTTCGTGTTCACCCCGTGCCCCGACCCGCCGGGAAGCAGTGTGATCTTGTGTCCGAAGGCCGTCGCGTCCGCGAACACCATGACCGCCTCGTCGGTGAGGTGATCCGGCCTGTCCGTCGGCATGCCGAGTGCGTCCGCCACCGCATGCAGCGCGAGTCGCAACCACAACGCGTTCTGCCACAGCGGGTTGCCGTCCCCTGCCCGGGTATCGCAACCGTGCACCCATACCGCGACCGCTGCAGCGCCGGCGATGCACGCGGCAAGGCGTTCGGCCGCATCGAACGCCTCGACCGAGGTCTCCACCGAGGCGCGTGGCTGCGAATGCACCTGTGCGGTCAATCGGTCCAGCTCGGCGGCGAGTCCGGTGACACCGGTGCGCACTTCGTCGGCGACAGGGCCACTCAGCCCGCGGCCGGCAGAGCCGTCCGTTGCCACCCGGCGCAGGAATCGCAGCACCGACAGCCCGCGTTTCGGCAACAGGGACAGACGTTCCGGACGGAACTCGGGTAGCTCGGCGTTCGGATCGGCCGCGACCCGGAGGGCGTCGTCCTCGCCGGCACCGGCCTCACCTCTCCGCCCCAGCAGAACGGGGAACTGACTCACGAGAGTCGTGAGGTTGACGATGGTGTTGCCGTCGAACAACGAGACGATGCGGTGGTCACGTTCGATCTTCGAGAACGTCCCGTGGTCGGTGGAACCGACGACGAGCGATCGCGCCCCCACCAGACGGCGGACGGAAACCATCGAATTTTCGACGAGCGTCGGCACGAGGTACTTCGCGGCCGCGGCGATCGCGGAGTGCTCCTGCGGCAGCGCGTGGACACTGCGCGCAGCGAAGGTGGTGAAGGCCTCGGCCAGCACGTGGGCTGCCACTGCATCGGCGACGACCGCGCGGGCTGCGGGCAGCTCGAGGAGCGCACGTCCGTAGAGTTCCCTGCCCAGTACGAAACCACCCGCGATCGCCAGCGCATGGTCGGACGCCCCGAGTGAAAGATAGCAGCACATGGTGCGGGTGAGCTGCATGGCCGAGAGCACGATCTCGAGGCCGCGCCCCACACCGCCGACGATCGCGTCGGCGGGGACGGATGCCTGGTCGAAGCGGATCCCGCTGATGTCCGCGCCACGAATACCGTGAGTGAGTTCCTTCGGGAGGGTCTGCCAGCTGTCCGGGGTCAGCTCCGCCTTCTCGACCAGCACCAGGCTGTACGCTCTCGGCCCGGCATCGGACGACGTGCGTGCCAGGACGCAGAGTGCGGCGCCTCGCGTCGCATTGTTGATCAGCCATTTCTCCCCGGTGAGCCGGAAGCGGGTGACGGCGTCGACGTCCGTCGCTTCCGCGACGACCTCTCCGGCGAGGAGATCGCTGCCGTGGCCTCGCTCGGTCAGCGCCCAGGAGACCGCACCGCCCGCGCCCACGATCTCGGCCAGACGGGCCCGTTGGGCGGGAGAACCGGCGATCCACACACAGACCGCGCCGAGATAGGTCTTGCCGTGTGCCACCGCGAGGGTCACGTCGAACGACGCGACTTCGCGCATCAACCTGCCGGTGCGCTCGTAGTCGACGAGCTCACCGCCGTCGGCGACCGGAATGTAGTGGCGCTGCAGGCCGATCGCGTCGAACGCTGCGATGGTCCGCTCGGGGAAGGCATCCCGCGCGTCGAGAGTCTCGCATGCTGCCGGAGACAGTCCGTCGAGCACGGCGCGCAGCGCGACCTCGACGGGAACATCGTTCGACGACCGTGGACTCATGCGTTCACGCGCCCGAGTACCGATCCGATCGCGATCTCGTCGAATGCTCCGTCGAGGAATCGCGTCCGCATCTCTGCGCGGCGGATCTTGCCGCTCGTGGTGCGCGACACAGTTTTCCGTGGCGTCAGGATTATCGCGGCCACGGCGGCTCCGTGGTCGAGTCGAATCCGCTCGCGTATGCAGGACCGGACGTCGGCCCAGTTCGCGTCGCCGCCACCGTCTGCGACTTCCTGCACGACGACGATGCGACCGTCGTTCTCCCCCGTGCCGAACGCGGCTGCCAGTCCCCCGGCCAGGGCCGGGTGCGCTTCCCGCGACGAATGCTCGATGTCCTGGGGGTAGAGGTTGCGCCCGTTGACGATGATGACGTCCTTCGCGCGGCCCGTGACGTACAGCCGTCCGTCCACGAAGGCACCGAGATCACCTGTGCAGAGATAACCTCCCAGACCGTCCACGGTCCGCTCGAAGGTCTCGGCGGTGGCGGCAGCGTTGTTCCAGTATCCGGCAGCGACGCTTGCTCCTCTCACACGGATCTCCCCGATCCGGCCGTCGACCATTCGCGCCTCGGTCCGTGGATCGACGATCGCGACGTCGAGACCCTCCGCGCGGCCACAGCTCACGAGGCTTCTGAGACCATCTGCGACCGCTGGTACCACGCGGTTCTCCGCCAACGCATCCTCGTCCACCTCGAGGACATGGAACGGCTCCGGGTCGTCGGAGGTCACCATGAGCGTGCTCTCCGCCAACCCGTAACAGGGACACAGTGCTTCGACCGCGAGCCCGGCACCGGCGAAACGGTCCGCGAACGCGCGAAGCGTCTGGGCTCGGATCGGTTCCGACCCGTTGAGGACCGTCCGGATCTTGCTCAGATCGAGGTCGCGGATCTGCTCCTCGGTCACCCGCCGCACACACATGTCGAAAGCGAAATTCGGTGCGACCGTGCCGGCCGCACGGAAATCGCTGAGCATCTTCAACCACAGATGGGGACGCTTCAGGAAGGTCGCGGGTGACATGTGCACGCCGCGGTGACCGCCGAACAGCGGGTACAGGATCTGCCCGATCAGACCCATGTCGTGGAAGTGAGGCAGCCAGCCGGCCACCGTCGAGCTGTCGGGCAGACGGCTGGCCCGGTCGATCACGGCAAGGTTGTGGGCCAGGTTGCGACGGGTGACCATCACACCTTTGGGGTCGCTCGTGGAACCGGAGGTGTACTGGAGGAAGGCGATGGCGTCCGGGGAATGGAAGGGCTGGGCATGGGACGGGGATCCCAACGTTTCGTCGGGCACGGCGGTCTCGATCACTCCCACCGACGGGCAGTTGTCGGACATCGACTCGCCGAGCCATCCTTCGACCACAGGAGCGAGATCCGTAGTGGTGATGATCTCGGAGACTCCAGCGTCCGTCACGATGCGGGCGAGCCGGCTCATCCCCTTCTCGTCAGTAGGGAGCGGTGCCGGAACCGCGATCATTCCCGCGTAGAGACATCCGAGGAAGGCGTTGAGGAAGCCGAGCCCGGGGGCCGTCAGGATCAGCACACGATCGCGCGGGTCGTGTCGGGCGAGCAGGTCCGATCCGGTCGCCGACGCCGTGCGATGCAGTTGCGACCAGGTCCGCGTCTGTTCCTCGATCACATGTCCGCGATCGTCGACGTACTCCACGGCGATCGCGTCGGGACGCGTGGTCGCGAAGTACTCCAGCCGCGCGACGAGATCCGGTGTCGTCGGTGCGGCCGCGTGAGTGTCGGGCATATCTCTCCCACCAATCCGGTCATCGATCGAGACGGGGCGCAGCGCTGGCGAAGACCCTGTTCGCGCAACCCCTACGGAACCGAAACTGTACTTCTCGCAGCTTTTTTCGAACTTCGCTGCCGCTAAAGAACCGCCATATGACGGGGCGCACAGTCGGTGCGGCGAATGCACGGGTCACCGTTGCCGTAATGCAGCGTTCTGTCCATGTCGCCGTAACCGACTGCATGTAGCCTCGACGACTCCTGCCCTCGGTGATCGCACCGCGCAGGCGGCCGGATCCGGCGGCCCGACAATCACGGGCAGGTACCTCGGAACAGAAAGGGCACGACATATGACGGCCGGTTCCCTCATGACCACCCGACGGGGGCGCGTACTCAAATGGGTCGGGATAACACTCGCAGTAGTCTTCGTTCCGCTCGCGGTCTACGCGGCATGGGCGTCCACCAAGGAATACACGCTCGTCGCACGCACCGAGATCGACGGTACGGCCGACGAGGTGTGGGCCGTGCTCACCGACCGTGAGTCGTATCCGTCGTGGAATCCGTTCATCGTGTCCTCGGTGGGCGAGCTCGCAGTCGACGGCACGATCACCAACGTCCTCGTCGGAGCCGGCGGCGGAGAATCCACCTTCACGCCGAAGCTCCTCACCGTCGATCCAGGCGAAGAGCTGCGATGGAAGGGAACCGTGGGCGTTCCGGGAATCTTCGACGGCGAGCACTACTTCAGGATCGAGGACACCGGCAACGGCCGCGTCGTGCTCGAGCACGGTGAGATCTTCTCGGGGATCGCGGTACCGCCGATGATGGGTTACCTGCGCGACGACACCTATCCTCAGTTCGTTCTCATGAACGAGGCTCTGGCCGAGCAGGTTTCACTACGGCGCTAGAAGTCGGCGGCACACAGGTGCGGCCCGGACGGAATGTCCGGGCCGCAACCGTTCGTTCCTCTTCTCAACCTCGGAATTCGAGGACCGCAGATGTGCACGTGAAGCCTGCACCGCCCCCGACGAGCAGGATCCGGTCCCCCGGCTCGAGACCGCCCTCGGCGCACATGCGCTCGAGGCCCACGAATTGGTCTCCGGCCCCCAGATGCCCCATCTGCCTGGCGAACCGCCAGTTCGTACGATTGATGTCGACAGGTATGAGAGCCTGAAGTTGCCAGTCCAGCTTGGTTTTCCCCACCGCAGGGACGATCACCCGAGTCATATCGCCGATCTCCGATTCGGCGTCCGCCAGGGCCCGGCCGACGGAAGTCGTCACCGCGTCGACGAGTCTGCCTGCCGCCGCACGCATCCCACCCGTCGAGATGAAGTAGTCGAAGCGCGCACCGATGTCGATCGTCGTCGTGCTCGGACACGTCGCGAACTGCGGTCCGCGCACCACCTTCTCGAGATCGTTGGCTGCTTCCGTGTGCGTCGAGACGAGTTCGAACTTCCCACCGGTCGACGACAGCACCACAGCACCTGCACCGTCCCCGTAGACGACACCGGATTCGGTTCGCCACCGGTCGACGGGGCCACCATCGAAGCGGTCGGCCGTCGTGAGCAGGATGTGGCCGTTCACAGAGGGCAACAGAGCGGCGGCGAGTTCGAGCCCACTCAGTCCGACATTGCACTGCTGTTGCAGGTCGAAGGCACGTGCACCCGGACGGGCGGCGTGCGCTGCCACGTAGGAGGCCGCGGGCCACATGTCGACACCCTGGAACCAGATACCGCTGTGGAAGACGATGTCGATGTCGTTCGAATCGATCCCGGCATCGGTGACAGCCTTCCCGGCGGCCTCGACTGCCATCTGCGGCGGGACCAGCTCGCGCTCGATGCTCGCACCCTCGAAACCGTCGGCCTCACGCGATTCCTCGCTGTAGAGCCCCTGGTCGACCGCAGAGGAGGTCGTCACGGAGCTCGGCACGTACGCTCCGACACCGGCGACGAACGTGTTGTTCCATTTCATGGGGCTTCTCCTGAAGTCGAACGGGTGGATTCCGATAGCGGTCGGGAGGGCACTGCTCGGGCAGCATCGGCATCCCAGGTCACCGGAAGAGACGACACGCCGTTGACGAGCAGCCCTTCCGGTCGGGGCACGTCGGCCGCGGGGATCGCGAGCGCCAGTCCGGGAAGACGACGCAGGATCTCGTTGAAGGACACCCGAAGCTCGGCGCGGGCAAGCGCCGCGCCGATGCAGAAGTGCGGACCGTGGCTGAAGGACAGATGCGGGACGTCCTTTCTTTCCAGATCGAGGTGTTCCGCTCCGGGATATCGATTCTCATCGCGGTTCGCTGCGATGAGGCTCGGCAGAACAGCACTTCCCGCAGGGATCCTCACGCCCGAGAGTTCCACATCCTCCGCCGCGATCCGGAGCAACCCTTCCGTTCCCGGACCGAACAAGCGGAGGAGTTCCTCGACCGCGGTGTCGACGATTTCGGGTCGGGAACGGAGCAGTTCCGCAGCGGCAGGATCCAACATGAGCGCGAACACACCGTTGGCGATCATGTTGACGGTGGTCTCGTGTCCGGCGACCAGGAGACTGACCCCGAGGAAGGTCAGTTCAAGTTCCGAGATCGCACCTTTCGCGTCGTTCTGCACGACCAGGTCGCTGAGGATGTCGTCCTGCGGGTTTGCACGCTTGCTCGCGATGAGCTCGGTGAGGTAGACGAACAACGCCCCCTGCGCTTGTTGAACTTGCTCTGCGGTGTATTCCGCGGTTGTGGTGGCGAGGAATGCGCGCGACCATGCTCCGAACTGTTCCCGATCGCTCATCGGCACACCGAGCAGTTCGCAGATTACCTGGACGGGCAGTCGACTTGCGAACATCTCGACGAGATCCGCGGTCGGACCGGCTTCGATCATCTCGTCGAGGTACTGCTCGACGAGACCGGTGACGTGCGGCTCGAGTACGGCGACGCGGCGGGAGGTGAACGTCCCCGAAATCATCTTGCGTACCCGGTTGTGGTCGGGAGGGTCCATATTGAGGAGGGTCGGGAAGTTCTGCGGGGCCGGCCCGAGGCGAGGCGCTCCTTCGGCCAGGGTGGCGGCACGTGAGAAGCGGGGATCGGACAGAACCGTCCTCACGTCGTCGTATCGCGTGACGAGGTAGGCGCGATCACCCGACGGCATCTGCACCCGTCCGACCGCCTCATGTTCCTGGATCTCGCGGTATTCACGCGCGACACCCATCGCCGACGGGCGATCGAACGGATAGCTGTACGGACATCGCCCCGTATGCTCGCTCGTGTCGCCGGTCGATTCTGCTGCTGTCGAAGTCACTGGTTCCCTTTCCTGCATGCTGCGGCGATCGGAACTCGACGGTAGAGAGAGACAGTCTGTGGGACAACCGGATTCAGCAATACTTTAGGAATTCCCACAGCGGTTCGAAACGGTCGCTTCAGACGCGTGCCCCCCAGGAGTTTCGGGCGTATTCCTAGGCTTCTCACCGAACGTGTCGATCACACCGAAAGAGCAGCCGATGACGGAAATCTCCGAACGCCCCGAGCAGTACGACGTGGTCGTCGCCGGTGCAGGTCCGGCCGGAATGATGACAGGATTGTGCCTGGCGCTCCAAGGCGTCGCGGTTGCGGTTCTCGAGACAGCTCCCTCTGCCGCCCGCACGTTCCGTGGTGAGTCGATCTCCCCCGACTCGGTGACCGCGCTCCGGCGCCTCGGGGTACTCGATCAGCTGCCGGCCGATCGCACGATGCCGGTGTCGGGCATACGAATTGTCGATGCCGGCCAGGAGGTACTCACCGTCCGCTTCTCCGAACTCGCAGACGCTGAGGAGAGCCCTCTGGAGATCCCGCAGGATTCGCTACTCGACGCCATCGACGCTGCCGCTGCACGGTTTCCGTCATTTCGGCTGATTCGAGGCGCATCGGTTCAGGAGCTGATTCGTCGCGGACCACGCATCGTGGGGGTGCGCTACCGGATCGGAGAGGACGAGAACACGATCACCGCACGGGTGGTGGTCGCCGCGGACGGACGGTACGGCAAGCTGGGTGCTGCGGCCGGCCTCGTATCCCGTAAGCAGCCGATGCGCCGGGATTTCTTGTGGTTCAAGGTGGACCCACCTGCGGGATGGGATCTGACCCGCTACCAGGTCCACCTCGCCGACGACGCCCACGTGATGTGCATACCGACAGTTCCGGGGATCCTCCGGCTCGGCGTGAACATCCCTCCCGGAGGCCTGAGCAGGATCCGCAAGGCCGGTCTGCCGTCCTTGTACAGCAGCGTCGCCCGGATAGTCCCGGACCTCGGCGAGGCAACAGAACACTCCGTCCGAACGTGGCGTGATACGTCGATGCTCGAGATCTTCAGCAGCCGATGCCCCCGATGGAGCATCCCCGGCCTGGTCCTCGTCGGCGACGCGGCGCACACCCTCACACCGGTCCTGGCCCAGGGGGTCAATCACGCGATTCTCGATGCGGTCGTTCTGGGGGATCAGCTCGGGCCGGCACTCCGCGCCGAGGAGTCCGACATCTTCGTCGACGAGCGGTGCAGAATCTTCCAGGAACTGCGCGAACCCCACGTGGATCAGGCACGAGCACTGCAGTTCCGGCAGGAGAGTGCGTTCGCGCAGTCCGGCGCATTACCCACACTTGCCCGGCGTTCGCTGTACCGCACGATCGACCGGCTACCCGTCACGAAGAATGCCATCTGGGGTCGCTTGTACTACAGCCTGGCCGGCGGCCGAAATCCCGCCGCAGAGGCCTTGGACCGCCTGGTCGCGCGGATACCGCAAACGGTGTGACGCCGCACCGCCGAACGGCGTTCGCGGCATACGAATCGGCGGCACCACAAGAATCAGGGGAACCAATCGAGCATCCGTCCCCGCGACCAGCAGCGGCCGACTGCATCCACGTGCTGCTCGGATCCGCGGTACACGGCCACGCCCACGATGCTGTGGCCGGAGGCCGGACGGTCACCGAGCGTCGGGACCGACGGTGCGGCGCCGACCCCCTCGGCCGACACCCACGCGACCGTCCGTCCCGCGGCCGCCTCGCGAAGACTGTCGACGAACGACGGGCGCCGCGGAATTGCCAGGCGCGACAACGCCCAGGTCGTCGTCACGACGGGCAGAGCACCCTCGGGTACCGCCGCGATCCCCTCGGGCAGCAGTTCCACGACGTCGCCGCAGAACCGGACGGGCGGATCCTCGGCGAGCAGGGCGTCCTCGACGTCGGGCCGGCGCCGCGTCACGGCGACGCGCGCGACCACCGGAGGCATCGCCCGGTCGGGAACCGTCCCGCCGTGGACGATCGAACAGCTCTCCTGCACAGGAGAATCCGGGTCACCCAGGAACACCCCGTCGCTGTAGGTAATGCCCACGCGGTCGACGCACAGGTTCAGCGCCGCGGGGCGCCCCACGTCGATCAGGCCGATCGCGGTCGCCCCCGCGCGGTGGGCCGCTTCGGCGATCGCCGGGTGGAGCACTGCGTAGCGTCCCGCCTCGTCGACGGCGGCCCTCCTCGGAGGATCTGCCATGTCAGCTCACTCCTCGTCGTCGGCATCGGCGCGCGGACGACCGGGCCCGCGTATGCGCCCCACCTCGCGCGGCATCCGGCCGGCCTCGGTGAGGGCCCGCCGGAGCAGGAACTCGATCTGGGCGTTGGTGCTGCGCAACTCGTCGGCAGCCCACCGCGCGAGCGCGTCGTGGACTGCCGGGTCGAGGCGCAGCAGCACCTTCTTACGTTCGGCCATGCCGCATGATCCCTACTGGTACAGCGATCCCGTGTTGAGGACGGGCTGAGCACTCTGGTCTCCACACAACACGACGAGGAGATTCGAGACCATCGCGGCCTTGCGTTCCTCGTCGAGCTCGACGGTGTGCTCGGCCTCGAGGCGGGCCAGGGCGGTGCCGACCATCGAGACGGCGCCTTTGACGATCTGCTCGCGGGCGGCGATGACGGCGCCGGCCTGCTGACGTCGCAGCATCGCCTGGGCGATCTCGGGTGCGTAGGCGAGCTGGTTGATGCGGGTCTCGATGACGCGGATACCGGCGGACTGCACGCGGTCGTGGACCTCGGCCGAGAGCTTGGTGGTGATCTCGTCGGCATTCTGACGCAGCGACATCACTTCCGGCGCAGCGTCGTATGGGTACGAACCGGCGATGTGGCGGACCGCGGCCTCGGTTTGCACGGCGACGAACTCCTCGAAGTCGTCGACGTCGAAGACGGCGCGCGCGGTGTCCTCGACCTGCCACACGATGACCGCCGAGATCTCGATGGGGTTGCCGTCGGCGTCGTTGACCTTGGCTCTGCCCGTCTCGTGGTTGCGGATGCGGGTGGAGATCTTGCGGCGGGTGTTGAGCGGGTTCATCCAGCGCAGACCGGGTTCGCGCAGGGTGCCGGTGTACGAGCTGCCGAGGAGTTGGAGGACACGGGCCTCGTTCGGTTCGACGAGGACGAGTCCGGCGAGCGGCACGAGGGCGAGCACCACGATGACGGCGCCGGCGACGATCAGCGGAACGGTGACATCCACTGCTCCCCAGCCGATCAGACCGGTGCCGACGGCGATTGCGACCAGAGCGGCGATCAGTACCGACCAGCCGTTGGACGAGGCACCCGGCCGCTCGACGGTCACGGGCGACTGCACGACATCCATGTTCCTACCTCCCAGGATCAAAGCGATATTAAAATGATATCACATTTCTACGGCTGCGGACAGCGTTCCCTCCGCGCACCGGCCGCGATCGCGGCATGATGAAGGACAACGACCCGAGAGGGAGGCTCGCGATGCTCGCCGACGAGGCACTCGATGCGGCCGAGGTACAGACCGCCGATGCGGCGCCGGTCGACATCGTCGTGATCGGCGCCGGGCAGGCCGGCCTGTCGACCGCCTACTTCCTCACCCGCTTCGGAGTCGCACCCGAAACAGGATTCGTCGTCCTCGACCGCTCGTTCGGCCCCGGCGGGGCATGGCAGGACCGCTGGCCATCACTGACACTGAGCACCGTCAACGGCGTCCACGACCTGCCCGGCCTCGCGTTCGCGGACGTCGTCGACACCTCCGCGGGCGAGGTTCCGGCAGCCTCTGCAGTACCGCAGTACTACGCCGCCTACGAGAAGGAGTTCGACCTTCCCGTCCACCGCCCCACCACCGTGCGGGTCGTGTGCGACCGCGGCGAGCGACTGCGGGTCGAGACCGAATTGGCCGTCTACGCGGCACGCGGCATCATCAACGCGACCGGCACCTGGGAGCGCCCCTTCGTCCCCTGGTATCCCGGCGCCGCGCGGTTCACCGGACGGCAGCTGCACACCAAGGACTACCGAACGGCCGAGGAGTTCACCGGGCAGCACGTGCTCGTCGTCGGCGGCGGCATCTCCGCGGTCCAGCTCCTCGACGAGATCTCCCGCGTCACCGAGACCACCTGGGTGACGCGACGCGAACCTGCTTGGAGCGAGGAACCTTTCACGGCCGAGCGCGGTCACGCCGCCGTCGCTCTCGTGGAGGATCGGGTACGACGCGGACTGCCACCCGGATCGGTCGTCTCCGTCACCGCGCTCCCGCTCACCCCGGCGCTTCGGGCCGCGCGCGAACGCGGCGCGCTGGAGCGGTCCCCGATGTTCTCCGAGATCACCGAGACCGGCGTCCGCTGGAGCGACGGCCGGACACTCGACGTCGATGTCATCCTGTGGTGCACCGGATTCCGGAGTTCCCTCGACCATCTCGCACCGCTGTCGTTGCGCAACGCCGGTGGCGGCATCACGATGGACGGCCGGCTCGCGACCCGCGTCGCGAAGGATCCGCGCATCCATCTCGTCGGCTACGGCCCGTCGGCGTCCACGATCGGAGCGAACCGCGCCGGTCGCGCCGCGGCCCGGGAACTGGTCGACCATCTCACCGGCGAGGTGCCGCAGCAGTGAGCGGGCGGGGCGGATCGGTGCTGCTGGTCGCGCTCGCGACCACCGCCAGTCTCGTCGCATCGGCACCGGCCCTGGTCGACGTCGCACTCCCTCCCCCACCGCCGGCGCCGGTCGCTCCTTCCCCGACACCGCTGACCGCCGACGAACTCACCGCGCGCACCCTGCCGGTCGTCGTGACGATCGACGCGAGCGCGGGATGGACGGGCATGACGGGCACCGGGATCGTGATCACCCCCGACGGCACGGTCGTCACGAACCATCATGTGGTGAGCGGAGCCACCGACATCAGCGCGGTCAGCGGCGCGAACGGCCTGATCTACGACGCCGAGGTCCTCGGCTACGACCGCGAGCGCGACCTCGCGGTCCTGCGACTCGGCACCGCGAGCGACCTTCCGGCCGCCGCGATCGCCGAGGACCTGCCGCCGGTGGGCAGCCGGGTCACGGCCTTCGGGAACTCCCAGGGCGGTGGGGTCGTCGTGGCGACACCCGGCACCATCGTCGAGTTCGACCGCAACGTGGTGGTGCGCGACGCCACGGACGGTTCGCGGCACCGCCTCACCGGGATGATCCGCACCGACGCCCCGATCCGGCCGGGTGATTCCGGCGGGCCGCTCGTCGACGAGTACGGAACGGTCGTGGGGATCAACACCGCGGGTGCGGTGCAGCGGAACATCGACACCTCGCCCGATACGACCCCCGAGGCGTACGCCGTGCCCATCACCGAGGCGATCACCGTCGTCGAGCAGGTGCGGACGGGAGTGAGCGAAGGGTCGGTGCACGTGGGCCCGACGCCCCGGCTGGGCGCGAGCGTCACCACCGCCCGCAAGGACGGGCAGGATCTCGGGGCCGAGGTGCTGTGGGTGTCCTACGACAGTCCCGCCTATCACGCCGGTCTCGACGCCGGCGACGTCGTGGTGTCGTTCGACGGGGAGCGCGTCTCGTCGACCGGAGAACTCGAGGAACGTCTGCTCCGTCACCGTCCCGGCGACGTCGTGTCGATCGAGTGGACCACCGAGAACGACGAAAGACGTTCCGCAGACATCGTTCTCGAAGTCGGACCCGCACGCTGACGGCGACGCTCACGGAAAAATCGGTTGATCGGTCACCCGGGGGTGTGGGGAACGCTGCTGCAACGGCGGGTGCCCGCGCACCTGCTCGGTCGGGTCTCGAGTCTCGACTTCTTCGTCTCGATCGTGTTCATGCCGCTGTCCATGGTCGTGGCCGGGCCGCTGGCCCTCACGGTCGGGCTCGCGCCGACCTTCGCGATCGCCGGGTTGGTGCCGGCCGTCGCCGCGGTGATCGTGATCGTCGCGGCCCGGACGCGGCGCGACGAGATCGACAATCCACTCGACGCCGTCCCGGTGGGCGACGATGGGATCGTGCCCGCGGAGTGCGGTGGCTGAGGGGCCGCTCGTGGCCGGTACCGACCCGCGCCGGACCTCGGATTCGTCGCACCCGGGATACTCGGAGCGTGAGCGCAACACTTCGTATCAACGGCCTGTCGGCCTCCCGCGGGGAACGTGTCCTGTTCGACGGACTCGATCTCACCGTCGCACCCGGCGATGTGATCGGCCTCGTGGGGGCCAACGGCGCCGGGAAATCGACGCTGCTCACGACCCTCGCAGGGATCGGTGACGCCGATGTCACCGGCTCGGTGGTCCTCAGCCCGCCCGACGCCACCATCGGCTATCTCGCCCAGGAGCCCGAACGGGTGCCGGGCGAGACGATCCTCGGTTTCCTCGCACGTCGCACGGGTGTCGCGGCGGCAGAACACGTCATGAACGCCGCTGCCGAGCGACTCGGCGACTCCGACGAGGACGAGTACACCCCGGCGCTCGAACGGTGGCTGGCGCTCGGCGGGGCCGACCTCGCCGAGCGTGCCGAAAAGGTGATCGCCGACCTCGGCCTGGAAGCGGGCCTCGACGCTCCGATGACGGCGCTCTCCGGTGGCCAGGCCGCCCGCGCCGGGCTGGCGGCACTGCTGCTGTCGCGCTACGACGTGCTCCTGCTCGACGAACCGACGAACGACCTGGATCTGGCCGGCCTCGAACGACTCGAACGCTTCGTGGACGAGACACGCACGGCATTGGTGGTCGTCAGCCACGACCGCGAATTCCTCGCGCGCACGGTGACGGGCATCGTCGAACTCGATCCCGTGCAGCAGCAGATCTCGGTCTACGAGGGCGGGTACGAGGCGTATCTCGTCGAGCGCGAGGTGGCGCGCCGACACGCGCGCGAACAGTACGAGGAGTTCGCCGACACCAAGTCGCAGCTCGAGGAACGCGCCCGGATGCAACGCAACTGGCTCGAACACGGCGTCCGCAACGCGCGCCGCAAGTCCAAGGACAACGACAAGATCGGACGCAAGCACCGCGCGGAGGCCACCGAGAAGCAGGCGGCGAAGGCGCGTCAGACGCAGCGGCGCATCGAGCGGCTCGACGTCGTCGAGGAGCCGCGCAAGGAATGGGAACTGCGCATGTGCATCGCCGCCGCCCCGCGCAGCGGCACGGTGGTCGCGACCCTCGGCGAGGCCGTCGTCCAGCGGGGCGACTTCGTCCTCGGGCCGATCACCACGCAGGTCGAGTGGGGCGACCGCATCGTCGTCACCGGCCCGAACGGCGCCGGGAAGTCTACGCTGCTCCGGTTGCTGCTCGGCACGATCGAACCGGATACCGGTCGCGCGTCGCTGGGGTCGGGTGTTCTCGTCGGCGAGATCGATCAGGCCCGCAGCCTGTTCGAGGGGGACGAACCGCTGGTCGAGGCGTTCGGGCGCAACGTGCCCGACTGGCCGGACGCCGACGTGCGGACCCTGCTGGCGAAGTTCGCCCTCAAAGGGCACCACGTCCTGCGGACGGCGTCGTCGCTGTCGCCGGGCGAACGCACCCGCGCGGGACTCGCACTGCTGCAGGCACGCGGCGTCAATCTGCTGGTGCTCGACGAACCCACCAACCACCTGGATCTGCCGGCGATCGAGCAACTCGAGCAGGCCGTCGACAGTTTCGAGGGAACCCTACTGCTGATCACGCACGATCGCCGCATGCTGGAGACCACACGGACGACACGTCGATGGATGCTCGACGACGGGAAGCTGAGCGAGGAGTTGATGTAGATGGGTGGAAGCGTGCGCGTGGACAGCTGGACGTGGTCGGTCCGGCTGTTCAAGACCCGGTCCGCCGCGGCGAGCGCGTGCCGCGCCGGGCACGTCCGCGTCGACGGTGTGACGGCCAAGCCGTCGACGCCGGTGACGATCGGAGCCGAGGTCCGCGTACGCGCGCACGGAACGGAGAAGATCGTCGAGGTCACCCAGCTCGTGAACAAGCGCGTGGGTGCACCGATCGCCGCGACCGCCTACATCGATCACAGTCCCCCGCCTCCACCGAAGGAGATCCTCGCGGCGCTCCCCCGCCGCGACCGCGGGGCGGGCCGTCCGACGAAGAAGGAACGCCGCGAACTCGACCGTCTCCGCGGTTTCGCCGACGACGACTGACAACACTACGACATATCGATCCATCCTCACCCATTGACAAAGCGTTGGGTTTTCACAACACTTTGTTCCATGAGTCCGGTACGTCGTGGGGAAGCTCTCCCCATCTACAACCGCATCCGCGTCCTGCGCGCGGAGCGTGGCATGAGCCGCGCACAACTGGCCGCGCTCATCGATGTGAACCCGCAGACCGTCGGAGCACTCGAACGCGGCGACCACTATCCGAGCCTCGATCTCGCCTTCCGCATCTGCGATGTCTTCGGACTACCGGTCGAAGCCGTCTTCTCCCGTACCGAGTTCACGCCGTTGTCGACCGAGCTGTACAAGCCCCGGAAGGAGGCCTGAGATGACCACAGAATCCCTGCTCGATCGCTACGAGGAGTACCGCACCCGCAGGTTCCTGAAGAACGAGGAGATCACCGGGGGGTGGATGCCGAACTGGCGTACCCGCCGTCGCCGCCGCATCCTCGCCGTCGCCGTCATGGTGCTGATCGCGCTGATGTTCGTCGCGTCGATCGCGTCGTACTTCACGATGGCGGCGGCGATCGCCTGGCTGCCGGTGACGCTGGTGTTCCTGCCCACTTGGACGTGTCTGCAGATCGTGTCGGGAAGGCAGTCCGATGCACCCCGTCGCGCCCTCGATGAACGCGAGATCGCCGAGCGCAACAGCGCCCGCTCGATCGGTCTGTCCGTGGCGCAGGGCCTGCTGATGATCCCGATCTTCGCGTTGCTGTGGAGCCCGGCGATCGACTCGATCGACCATCGAGCACTCGCCTATTCCGCAGGCGGATTCGCTCTCGCCTCGATACTGTTCAGCGGTTGCCTGCCCGCCGTTCTGCTCGCCTGGACCCGCCCCGACGACGATCCGGAGGACCTGCTGTGACACTGACGATCGACAATCTCTCGAAGCGCTACGGCGACACGGTCGCTCTCGACGGCGTGAGTTTCGAAGTCCGCCCCGGCGAATTGTTCGGTTTCGTCGGCAGCAACGGCGCCGGCAAGACCACCACTATGCGGATCACCCTCGGCGTCCTGGCCGCCGACTCCGGCGAGGTCCGCATCGACGGGAAGCCGGTCGACCTCGAGATGCGCCGCAACATCGGGTACATGCCCGAGGAACGCGGCCTGTATCCGAAGATGAAGGTCGGCAAGCAACTGTCCTATCTCGCTCGGCTGCACGGCCTTTCGAAGTCGGAGGCGTCGGAGGCGGTGCAACGGTGGACCGAACGGCTCGGCATCGCAGAACGTCTCGGCGACACCGTCGACGCCCTATCGCTCGGCAACCAGCAGCGCGTGCAGCTCGCCGCGGCTCTCGTGCACGACCCGAAGGTCCTCGTCCTCGACGAGCCGTTCTCCGGCCTCGACCCGGTAGCCGTCGACGTCATGAGCGACGTCCTGCTCGAGAAGGCGAAAGATGGCGTGCCGGTGGTGTTCTCGAGCCACCAGCTCGACCTCGTCCAGCGCCTGTGCGACCGCGTGGGCATCATCGGCGCAGGTCGGATGCGCGCCGTGGGCACCGTCGACGACCTGCGGTCCAAGGGCGACGCGCTCCTCGTCGTCCACGCGCCGCAGGCACCCCGAGGCTGGGCGCACGGTCTGCCGGGCGTCACGCACGCCGAGTACGAGGACGAGCGCACCGTGCTCACCGTCACCCCCGGCGCCGACGACCAGCTGATCCTCAAGGCGGCCCTGGCCACCGGCCCGGTCCACGAGTTCTCGCTCCGACGCCCATCCCTGACCGAGCTGTTCCGAGAGGTGGTTTCCGCATGAGCGCCCCGTTGAGCAACGCCCGCGCGGTCGGTCTCGTCGCGTCGCGCGAGTTCGTCACGCAGGTTCAGAAGAAGAGCTTCCTGATCAGCAACGCGATCATCCTCGTCGCGATCGTCGTCGGTATCGTCGCCACCTCGATCCTGTCCGGCGGCGACGACGACCGGCCCACCGTCGGAGTCGTGGGGGCGCCCGCGCTGCAGACGACGATCGAGTCGCTCGGCGAGACCGTCGGCACTCCGCTCGAGGTCTCCGACGTTCCCGACGCCGCCACCGCCCGTGAGCAGGTGTCCTCCGGCGATCTCGACGTCGCGCTCGTCCCCGGCGACGGCGCATCCGTCACAGCGATCACCGAATCGGAACTCGACACCGACGTCCGCGCGGTCGTCGAGGCCGCTGTCGTGCAGCAGGCCCAGGTCGCCGCGCTGACCGACCGCGGCGTCGATCCCGCCGCGGTCGCGGCCGACGTCTCGGCGGCGACCGTGACCGTCGACGCCATCGACCCGCCGGACCCCGAACAGGGACAACGCATCATCCTCTCGATCATCGCGGTGATCCTGCTGTACATGCAGATCCTGATGTTCGGCATGTACGTCGCGATGGGTGTCGTCGAGGAGAAGTCCTCGCGTGTCGTCGAACTGCTGCTGTCCACGCTGCGTCCCCTGCAACTGCTGTGGGGCAAGATCCTCGGCATCGGCGCGGTCGGGCTCCTGCAACTCACCGCCTACGGCGCGGTCGGTGTCGGCACGGCGCTCGCCACCGACACCCTCACGATCACCGGCACCGCCCTCGGCGTGCTCGCCGGCACCCTCGGCTGGTTCGTCCTCGGCTTCGCGTTCTTCGCCGTCCTCTACGCGGCGGCGGGGTCGATGGTGTCGCGGCAGGAGGACGTCAATTCCACCTCGGGTCCGCTGGTGATGCTGATTCTCGCGATGTTCTTCGCGGCGTTCTCGTCGGTCGATGACCCCGAGGCCGGATGGAGCACCACGCTGAGCTGGATCCCGCCGTTCTCCGCGATCCTCATGCCGCTGCGCATCGCGGCGGGCGTGGCCACGCCGGTGCAGATCGTCGGCACCATCGTGCTGATGGTCGCCGCGATCGCGATGCTCAGTGTGATCGCCGCGCGCATCTACCAGCGGTCGATCCTGCGCATCGGCCGGACGGTCACGTGGAAGGAAGCGCTCGGCCGATAGCCGATCCCACAACGAGGGGGAGGATATATGCGGTGTGTCGCAAGAACACGCACATGTCCTCCCCCTCGTTCGCGCCGGTATAGGTTGACCGCGACGGACGAGGACAGGTGGAGGCGACGTGGCCGGTAGCAGGATCTCGGCGCAGGAGTTCATCGACAAGGTGCTCGACCCGGGAAGCTTCGTCTCCTGGGACGTTCCGCCGATCGATGTCGGGGCCGGCGAGAAGTACCTCGCCGATCTGGACAGGGCCGCCGAGAAGTCCGGGGTCGACGAATCCGTGCTCACCGGTTCGGGCACCGTCCACGGCCGCCGGGTCGCTCTGATCGTGTGCGAATTCTCCTTCCTCGCAGGCTCGATCGGTGTCGCCGCCGCCGAACGCATCGTCACCGCCGTCGAACGCGCGACCGCCGAGGGACTGCCCCTGCTCGCGTCGCCCACCTCGGGTGGCACCCGCATGCAGGAGGGCACCCTCGCCTTCGTGCAGATGGTGAAGATCGCCGCCGCCGTCGCTGCGCACAAGGCCGCACATCTCGGTTATCTCGTGTACCTGCGCAATCCGACGACGGGCGGGGTGTTCGCGTCGTGGGGGTCGCTCGGGCACGTCACTGCCGCCGAACCGGGCGCGCTCGTCGGGTTCCTCGGTCCGCGCGTCTACAAGGCGCTCTACCAGGAGAACTTCCCCGAGGACGTCCAGACCGCGGAGAACCTGTACCGCAAGGGCGTGATCGACGGGGTCGTGCCCCTCGGCGGTGTGCGTCAGGTCGTGCACCGGCTGCTGCGCGTACTCGTCGAGGGCAACCGGCCCGAGGTGACGTCGAGTCCGGCGATCACCACCGTCGACGACGTGCCCGACATCCCGGCCTGGCATTCGGTAATGCTCAGCCGACGGCCCGAACGGCCCGGTATCCGGCAGTTGCTGCGTCACGCCGCCTCCGCGCAGGTCCCCCTGTCCGGGACCGGTGAGGGCGAATCCGATCGCACCGTCCTGCTCTCCCTCGCCCGGTTCCGCGGCGTGTCGTGTGTGATGTTCGGCCAGGACCGTGCGGGACAGTCACCCGAACGCACGATGGGGCCGGGAGCACTGCGCGAGGCCCGCCGCGCGATGCGTCTCGCCGACGAACTGCGCCTGCCGCTCGTGCTCGTCATCGACACCCTCGGCGCGTCGCTGTCGAAGGAGGCAGAGGAACGCGGGCTCGCACCCGAGATCGCCCGCTGCCTCGCCGATCTCGTCACTCTGCCCACCCCGACGGTGTCGGTGCTGCTCGGTCAGGGAACCGGAGGCGGCGCGCTCGCCCTGCTGCCCGCCGACCGCGTGTTGTGCGCGCAGCACGGCTGGCTCGCCCCGCTCCCGCCCGAAGGCGCGAGTGCAATCGTGCACCGCGACACCACCCACGCACCGGCCATGGCGCAGGATCAGGGGATCCGCTCCCGCGATCTGCTGCGCAACGGTGTCGTCGACGCGGTCGTCCCCGAGCATCCGGACGCCACCGAGGAACCCGTCTCGTTCGTCAAGCGGATCGGTGCCGCGGTGGCCCGCGAACTCGCGATCCTCACCGAGGAACCCGCGGAGGACCGCTACCGGCGACGGATCGAGCGGTACCGCAAGCTCGGCGTGCACTCCTGACCCGGCGCGATCCGGATCAGCTCGAACCCGCGACCGCTCCGCCGGCTATGAGGGCGGTCGTCATCGCCGCGTTGACGGACGCGACGGCGTCGCGCACCGCCTCGGCCGCCCACTCGCCTTGCGCGATCTCCTTCGCCCGTTTCTTCACCGCCCGCTTGTCGGCGTCCGGGAACACCTTCGGCGCCGCATCCGCCGCCGACAGCAGCGCGATCAGCGCCGCGGTGCGTGGCTCCGGGGTCAGGCCGTCGATCAACGCCGTGCGGATCAGGTCGCGGACGCGCTGCTCGTGGGTGGAATCGATCGCGGGCCACTTCTTCGTCGGGAACACGCCGAGGATCCTCCCGCGCTCCTCCGAGACCCAGCCCTGCTCGACGACCCGCGCGAGAAGCTTCTCCTGCAGGTCCTTCTGCAGTTTCTCGATGGCCGACGTCGGCTTCAGCGGCCTGCCCGAGCCGAGACGCTCGACTGCCTCGGCAAGGATCGGATCGGCGGGTCGTGCCTCGGTGCGTATCGCGATCCGCCCCTTCTTCACCTGCTCCCCATCGGTGTCGACCGCCACCACGTCGTCGAGGGCGAGTTCGAGGAGCACCGCACCCGCGAGAACGCGGGGCAGTTTCACTCCGTCGACGAGAGCCTTTCCCGATTCGTCGTCCAGAAGCAGGAGCAGCAGGTCTTCCGCGATCGAGGTCATGCGGCTCAGGGTAGGCACTTCGTCCGTTCGTCGCCTGGTCGTGTCCGTCCGACGCAGACCTGCAGCCACCCCCTTGCAGGTCACATAGAGTGGTTCGGGCCACAACCGCCGTCGAGGAAGGACACGAACGATGGGCTCGTACGAGGAGGCGTTCCGTCGGAGCACCGAAGATCCGGAGGGATTCTGGCTCGAGGCCGCCCGCGCGGTCGAGTGGGAGAGCGCGCCGACGCGAGCTCTCGACGACTCGGCGGCACCGTCGTACAAGTGGTTCCCGGACGGCACCCTGAACACCAGCGTCAACGCACTCGACCGGCACGTGGACGCCGGCAACGGCGACCGCCCGGCCCTGATCTGGGATTCGGCGATGGTTCCGGCCAAGCGCACCTACACCTACGCCGAACTGCTCGACGAGGTCGCGAAGTTCGCCGGTGTGCTGCGCGACCAGGGTGTCGCCGCCGGCGACCGCGTCATCGTCTACATGCCGATGATCCCCGAGGCCGCCATCGCCATGCTCGCCTGCGCCCGCATCGGGGCAGTGCACTCGGTGGTGTTCGGCGGGTTCGCCGCGAAGGAACTCGCGACCCGCATCGACGACGCCACGCCGGTCGTGCTCGTCACCGCCTCCGGTGGTCTCGAACCCGGCCGCACCGTCGAGTACCTGCCGATCGTCGAGCAGGCGATCGGCCTGTCGCCGACCCCGCCGCACACCGTGATCGTGAAGAACCGCGATCAGATCCCCGGATCGGCGGCCGACTACCAGACGTCCTCGGCGGCGTGGTTCGACTGGGACGAGCTGTGCGCCGACGCGTCCCCTGCGGAGCCCGTGACGGTCGCGGCGACCGACCCGCTCTACATCCTCTACACCTCCGGCACCACCGGGAAGCCCAAGGGCGTGGTCCGCGACAACGGTGGGCACGCCGTGGCCCTGACGTGGTCGATGCGCAACATCTACGACATCGATCCGGGCGACGTGTGGTGGACCGCGTCCGATGTGGGCTGGGTGGTCGGCCACTCCTACATCGTCTACGGCCCGTTGCTGGTCGGAGCAACGACGGTGATGTACGAGGGCAAGCCCGTCGGCACCCCCGATGCGGGTGCGTTCTGGCGGATCATCGCCGAGAACGGCGTCAAGGCACTGTTCACCGCTCCCACGGCGATTCGCGCTGTGCGCAAGGCGGATCCGAACGCCGAGGAACTGAAGAAGTACCCCATCGACTCGCTGCAGACGCTCTTCGCCGCCGGTGAGCGCCTCGACCCCGACACCTACCACTGGGCGACGAAGGTGCTCGGCCGCCCGGTGGTCGACCACTGGTGGCAGACCGAGACGGGCTGGGCGATCGCGGCAAATCTGCGCGGGCTCGAGGCGATGCCGCTCAAGGCCGGCTCCCCCACCGTCCCCGTGCCGGGCTACCGGGTCGAGATCGTCGACGGAGAGGGCAAGCCCGTCGATCCGAACACCGAGGGCAACATCGTCATCCGCCTGCCGTTGCCGCCGGGCACACTGGCCGGCCTGTGGCAGGACGACGACCGGTACCGCCGGTCGTACCTCGACACCTTCCCCGGTTACTACCTCACCGGCGACTCGGGCTATATCGACGAGGACGGCTACGTCTTCGTCCTCGGCCGGTCCGACGACGTGATCAACGTTGCCGGGCACCGGCTCTCGACCGGCAGCATGGAGGCCGTGGTGGCCTCGCATCCCGCTGTCGCCGAATGCGCCGTGGTGGGCATCCGCGACGAATTGAAGGGCCAGCGCCCCTCGGGTTACGTGGTGCTCAAGGCCGGTGTGGAGATCGAGCCCGAGACCCTGCGTCAGGAACTCGTCACGATGGTCCGCGACCAGATCGGTGCGGTCGCGACCTTCCGCGACGTGACCGTGGTCCAGGCCCTGCCGAAGACGCGCTCCGGCAAGATCCTCCGCAAGACCATGCGGCAGATTGCCGACCACGAGGAGTACACCGTGCCGTCGACGATCGAGGACCCGGCCGTGCTCGACGCGCTGAAGGAACAGCTCGGCGGCTGACGGCACGCCCCGCTGAGCCTGCACACAGCAGCGGACGGATACTCGGTGCAGAACACGAGTATCCGTCCGCTCGAGTACGCCTACGTCACTTCTTCCGTCTGCGCCTCACAAGCACCAGCACGAGCACGGCCGCGATGACCCCGCCGGCCACCGCGATCAGATCGGGCCGGTTGCGGACTTCCTGGGCCCGTTCGGCCGCGGACTGCTTGACCCGGGTGGGCACGTCGAGTCTGTCGGTGAGTTCGCCGACGGTCGCGGCGAGTTCGGCCCGCTGACGTTCGATGTCGGCCACCTCGTCCGGACGACCACCGTTGTCGGATGCGGTCACTTCGTTGCTCCCTTCGCGGCGTCGATGTCGGCGCGGACACTGGCGACCGTGCGTTCCGGCACGGGCGGTGCGGCGTTCTTCGCCTTCGAGGCACCGACCGCGGCGAGGATGCCACCGACCGCGAGCACCACGAGCGCGACGATGAGGGCCGCGAGCCACGGTTCGACGGCGGTGGCGAGGCCGAGTACGGCCGTCGCAATCAGGGTCGCCAGACCGAGGAACAACAGGATCGCTCCCGCACCCGAGATCCCCACGCCCACACCGATGCGGGTGCCTTTGGACTTGACTTCCTCGAGCGCGTGCGAGACCTCGGTCCGCACGAGGGTCGAGACCTGTTCGGTGAGCCGCTCGGTGAGTTCGACAGTGGACAGGTTCTTCGGTTGCTCGGCTACGGGGCGCGCATTGCCGGGTGTCGTCATCGCGGATTCCTTTCCGTCGTGGGCCCGGTAGGGCCCACGGGGTCGGCCGCCTCTCCGGAGGAGCCGTCGGCGCTGTGGGCTTCGCGCAGCTTCCGCCCGTGCTCGACGAGTTCCTCCAGCTTGGCGGCGTTCTTCTCGCTCGCGCGCGAATCACGTTCGGGCAGTTGCAATGTCTTCTCGGCAGGCATACCGGCCTGCAGCTGGCGGCCACGTTCCATCTCGGCGTCGAACTCGGCACCGAACAACAGGGCCAGATTGGTGATCCACAACCACAACAGGAAGATCACCGCACCGGCGAGTGAGCCGTAGGTCTTGTTGTAGCTGCCGAAATTCGAGACGTAGAAGGCGAATGCCACCGAAGCCACGATCCACACGACGATCGCGATGAGCGATCCGAGGCTGACCCAGCGGAACTTCGGCTGGGACACGTTGGGCGTCGCGTAGTACAGCACCGCGACGATCATGACCACCAGCGCAAGCATCACGGGCCACTTGACGATGTTCCACACCGTCACGGCGGTGTCGCCGAGGCCGATGACGTCGCCGATCGTGCGTGCGACCGGGCCGCTGATCACGAGCATCAGGGCGGTCGTCCCGGCGGCCACCAGGGCCACAGCGGTGATCAGCAGCATCAGCGGACGCAGCTTCCAGACGGGCCGGCCCTCTTCGATCTCGTAGATCCGGTTCATGGCGCGGCCGAAGGCGCCGACATATCCCGAGGCCGACCACAGCGCGCCGAGAATACCGACGATCAGGGCGAATCCGGCTGTCGGTGCGGACACGAGCTGTTCGATCGGTCCTCGCAGGGTGTCGACGGCGGAGGACGGGCCGAGGTCCTCGACCATGCCGAGCACGGTGTCGACCGTCGTCTGCCCCTGGCCGAACACGCCGAGCAACGAGACCACGACGAGCAGCGCAGGGAACAGCGACAGGACGGCGTAGTACGTCAGTGCGGCTGCGAGATCGGTGCACTGGTCCCGACTGAACTCCCGAATCGTCCTGCGCAGCACATATTTCCACGACGGCGTGGACAGATCGGTCGGTGAGTCGGGTTTGCGCGGGTCATCGGGGGCGAGGGTGGCACCCAACGATCCATCACCTCTGTGCTCGGCGTCCATACTGCGGCGGGTACCCCCGTCACACACCGATCAAACTCACAGTCGCACCGCGGCCGAACCCACCGCCGGAGCGGTGTCACGGCCGTACGATTCGGCTCATGGCCGACACCCCACTCGAAGGATCCGCCGACGGTTTCGCGGGCATCGCCTCGCAGCTCGACTACCCGATGTTCATCGTCACCGCATTCGACGGCGAGGAACGCAGCGGTTGCCTGATCGGTTTCGCGACCCAGTCCGCGATCGATCCGGCCCGCTTCCTGGTGGCGCTGTCGAACAAGAACCGGACCTACCGGGTGGCGTCGAAGGCGAAGCACCTCGCCGTGCACGTCCTGACCCCGGCAGACCGCGAACCGGCAGCGCTGTTCGGCGAGCACACCGGCGACGACATCGACAGGTTCGACCGCTGCTCGTGGCACGAGGGACCCCACGCACTACCCGTGCTGGACGGCCCGCGCGCGTGGTTCGTCGGCCGGATCCTCGAGACCTTCACGACCGGCGACCACGGCGGTTTCCTCCTCGAACCCGAAGGCGGTGAGCTCCGTGGCGACCTGGACCGCCTCATGACCTTCAAGTCCGTGGGTGATCTCGACGCCGGGCACGGCGCGTGACGTGCATCCGGCGGGCGGGAGTGGTCTGATCGGCGTCATGCGACGACTCGACGGCACCGATGCGACGCAGCACGTGGACGACACGGCGCTGCGCGCTCTCTACGCCTATCCCGACGACCTGTCCCGGCCGTGGATGCGGATCAACTTCGTGTCCTCCCTCGACGGAGCCGTGGCGGTCGAGGGACGATCGGGCGCCCTCGGCTCGCCCGCCGACAAGAAGGTCTTCGGGCTGCTGCGCGAACTCGCCGATGTGATCCTCGTGGGCGCAGGCACCGTGCGGGCCGAGAACTACGGCGGCGCGAGGACCAGCGAGGCCCTGCGCGTGCGCCGCGAGGAGGCCGGACTCGCTCCGATACCGCCGGTCGCGGTGGTGACCGCCTCGTGCGACCTGCCGCCCGACCTGCGTCTGTTCACCGACACGACGATCCCGCCCGTGGTCTTCACGACCGCACGGGCCCCCGAGACCGCCCGGCGCGCGGTGGAGGCCGCCGGAGGCGACGTCCGCGTCATCGCCGACGCACTGATCGACGGCCCCTCCCTGCTCGCGGCGATCGGCGAGGCGGGATGGCTCCGGGTGCTGTGCGAGGGCGGACCGAATCTGTTCGGCCGCATGATCGAGGACGGCGTCGTCGACGAGCTGTGCCTGACCTGGGCTCCGGTCCTGGCCGCCGGCAGCGCCGCGCGTATCGCGCATTCGCCGACGGCCGCTCTGACACCCCTGCAACGTGCGCACCTGGTGTGCGACGACGACGGCACCCTGCTCACCCGCTGGGTGCGACCCGATGCTCTGGAAGGAGACACGCATGGCCGATGACGACGTGGTGGAGGGGACGGACACCTCCGACGAGTTGATCGAGCAGCTGGCACAGCTCGCCTCCGACAAGGAGCTGACGCTCGGCTGCGCGGAGTCGCTCACCGCGGGCACGCTCGCAGCCCGCCTGGGTGCCGCGAAGGGCAGCTCCGACTGGTTCCGCGGCGGCATCGTCGCGTACTCGCGCGAGGTCAAGTACGGCCTGCTCGAGGTTCCGGAGGGCCCCGTCGTGTCCGAGAGCGCGGCCCGCACGATGGCGGAGAGCACCTCCCGCCTCCTGGGCGCGGATATCGTCGTCGCCGTGAGCGGAGCCGGTGGGCCCGACCCGCAGGACGGCCGCCCGCCGGGCACGGTGTGCTTCGCGACGACCGGTCCGGACGGCACCCGCAGCGAGGAGCAGCGCTTCGACGGTGATCCCCAGGACGTGCTCGCGAGGACGGTGCGTCACGCCCTGTCGTTGCTCGTCGAGCGCGCATCCGCCTGAAAATCGGATGCGATCTTCCACCCGCGGGGCCTAACGTCACGAACATGCGCGTCGTCTTCACGAAGGGTCCCGGGATCGGGTACGAGATCGCGGTGCACCGCGACATCGGTCCGGAGCTCGCTCCGCGCAACGGCCCGGGCGGTCACCCCTATCTCCCCCACGACCTCGTGCACCTGCTGGTCGAGAACGAGGCGGGTATCGAACTCGGGGTCTTCGGGCAGTTGGCCGCGGGCGACAACGGCATGTTCTGGCCCGTCGACAATGCGGAGCGGACCAGAGCGGGTCGGCGTCGGCGCTCGAAGAAGCATGCGATGCCGCCGCGCGCGGAGGCCGACATGATCAGGTCGGAGACACTGGCGCGCATCGCCGTTCCCGTCTGGGAGGCGCGACGCGGCCTGGCGTCGGGCCTTCCGGCATATGTGTCCGCGCACGATATCACCCCGGTGGTCGACCGGATCGTCGACACCTTCGACGACTACGCCGACCGGTGGCATGCGCTACCGGTCGGCGGGTCGGTGACGGTCATCTGGAAGGTGTCGTTACAGAACCGACGGTGACACGTCGAGGGTCGTGCGGTCGAGGCTTGCGAGCAGATCGAACTGCGGACCGGTCCTGGGCAGTTCGAAACGGAAGAAATACCGTGCGGCGGCGCGCTTCCCGTCGAAGAAGTCGCCCTCGCGGTCGCCCACCGCGAGAAGCTGCTCGAGCCACATCCACGCCACCACCACGTGCCCGACGGCTTCGAGGTAGACCGACGAGTTGGCCAGGGCCACAGCGGGATCGCCGGTGGACCACAGCGTCGCGGTCGTCTCCGCGACGCGCGCCACGGCCGCGCCCAACTGCTGGGCGTAGGCGGCGGCGTCGCCCCCGGCCTGCGTCGCCCGCGCGATCGTCTCGCCCACCGCTTCGCCGAGCAGCGCGAGAGCGGCACCGCCCTGCATGATCACCTTGCGGCCGAGTAGGTCGAGGCCCTGGATGCCGTGCGTGCCTTCGTGAATGGGGTTGAGTCGGTTGTCGCGGTAGAACTGCTCGACGGCGAACTCGCGGGTGTAGCCGTAGCCGCCGAGCACCTGGATCGCGAGGCTGTTGGCTTCGAGGCACCACTGCGACGGCCAGGACTTCGCGATGGGCGTGAGCAGGTCCAGCAGCAGACCGGCGCGGGTGCGCTCGTCGTCGCTCTCGGCGGTGCGCTGCACGTCGACGAGCTTCGAGCAGTACAACCCCAGCGCGAGAGCTCCTTCGACATAGGACTTCTGCGCCAACAACATTCGTCGCACATCGGCGTGTTCGACGAGCGGCACCTGCGGCGAGGCCGGATCCTTGGCGCCGAGCGGCCGGCCCTGCGTGCGGGTACGGGCGTAGTCGAGCGACTGCAGGTACCCGGCGTAGCCGAGGGAGGTGGCGAGGAAGCCGACGCCGATCCGGGCCTCGTTCATCATGTGGAACATGTACGACAGGCCCTCGTGCGGCTCACCGAGCAGGTAGCCGACCGCACCGGCCTCGCCGCCGGGGGTGTGGACGCCCTCGCCGAAGTTGAGCAGGGTGTTGGTGGTGCCGCGGTTGCCCATCTTGTGGTTGAGGCCGACGAGCGCGACGTCGTTGCGTTCGCCGAGCGTGCCGTCGGCCTCGACGAGGAATTTCGGGACGATGAACAGCGAGATGCCCTTCACCCCGTCCGGCCCGCCGGGGATCTTGGCGAGGACGAGGTGGACGATGTTCTCGGTGAGTTCGTGGTCGCCGCCGGAGATCCACATCTTGGTGCCGGTTAGCCGGTAGGTGCCGTCGGCGGCGGGCACGGCCCTGGTGGTGATGTCGGCGAGCGACGAACCGGCCTGCGGTTCGGACAGGCACATGGTGCCGAAGAAGCGGCCCTCGAGCATCGGCGGCACGAACGTCTCGATCTGCTCGTCGCTGCCGTGGGTGACCAGCAGGTTCGCGTTGGCTGCGGTGAGGAAGGGATACGCCGAGGTGCCGGCGTTCGCGGCCTGGAACCACGCCATCGAGGCACGTTGCACGGCGACCGGCAGTTGCATGCCGCCGTGCTCCTCGTCGAACCCGCCGGCGAGTAGTCCCGCCTTGCAGAACAGGTCGAGCGCGTCCTTGACCTCGGGGATGATCTCGACGCGACCGTCCTCGCCGATGCGAGGCTCCTGAGCGTCGCCCTTCTTGTTGTGGGTAGCGAAGTGCTTGGTGGCGATGTCGGCGCTCAGGTCGAGTACGGCGTCGAAGGTCTCCCGTGAATGCTCGGCGAAGCGGTCGCGAGCGGTGAGGGACTCGATGTCGAGCCAGTCGTACAGGAGGAAGTCCAGGTCGCGGCGGGACAGGACTGGAGAAGGCATCGAGGATCCTTTCGGGCGACTCGGATATCGGCCGTAGCAGGAGCGAACTCAGCAGGAACGAACTCAGCAGAACGAACTAAGCGCTCACTCAGTAGACCAACGACGGTGCATGATGTCAACGACGCCTTCTCCGCGACCCGCAGGACGGACCCCGTGACCGACACACCCGAGCAGACCCCCGACGCCTCTCTTGTCGCAGCGCTCCCGAGCGGTGGATCCGAGGTCGCGCGCCGGCTGGTCGCCTCCGCGGTGGAGTCCTTCGCACGCCGCGGCTACCACGCGACCACCACCCGAGACATCTCCGTCGGCGCAGGATTGAGCCCCGCAGCGCTCTATGTGCACTTCCCGTCCAAGGAGGCCGTGCTCTTCGAGGCCGGCCGCAACGGGCACCTCCACGTCCTCGAGGAGGTCGAGAGCGCCGCCACGAGTTCCACCGACCCGATCGAGCGGATCCGCGCCATCGTCGACCGTTTCGTGCGGATCCACGCCGTGCACCACACCACCTGCCGGGTCGCGCAGTACGAACTGCATGCGCTGTCGGAGGAGCACTACCGCGAGATCGCGGAGATCCGCAGGCGCACCGACGCGGTGGTCCGTGAGGTCATCTCCTCGGGGGTCGACATCGGCGCGTTCCGGGTCGGCGACGTGCCCACCGCAGCACTGGCGATCCTGTCGCTGGGGATCGACGTCGCCCGCTGGTACCGGCCCGGCCGCGTGGACGTCGACGATCTGGCCCGCAACTACGTCGGCCTCGCATTGTCGATGCTCGGGGCGCCCCGTAGCTGAACGAAGACGAGGCCCGCAACCCCGGTGGTCTCACCGGTGTTGCGGGCCTCGGATGTCGTTGCGGGTCCGGCTATCCGACGCCGAGCAGATCGATTACGAAGACCAGCGTCTTGCCTCCGAGCGGATGCCCGGAACCGGCCGGTCCGTACGCGAGCTGCGGGGGCACCGTGAGCTTGCGGCGTCCACCGACGCGCATGCCCGGAATGCCTTCCTGCCAGCCCGGGATCAGTCGTCCGAGCGGGAAGCGGACGGAGTCGCCGCGAGCGAACGACGAGTCGAACACATCGTTGGTGTCGTACTCCACGCCGTGGTAGTGCACGTCGACCACGCCGCCGGGCTGCGCTTCGTCGCCGTCACCGATGGTGATGTCCTCGATGACGAGATCGGCGGGCGCCGGGCCGGTCGCCGGCTCGACCGTCGGAACCTCCGGCGGCACCTGCACGGCGAGCAGGTCGATGATGAACACGAGCGTCTTGCCCGACAGGCGATGGCCCGACCCGGCGGGACCGTAGGCGAGCTCCGGCGGGATGGTCAGCTGGCGACGGCCGCCGACCTTCATACCCGGGATGCCCTCCTGCCAGCCGGCGATCAGACCGGACAGCGGGAAGGTGATGGACTCACCACGGCTCCACGACGAGTCGAACTCTTCACCGGTATCGAACTCGACCCCGACGTAGTGGACTTCGACCTTCGATCCGGGCTCCGCTTCGGCACCTTCGCCGACCACCAGGTCCTTGATGACCAACTGGGTGGGGGCGGGACCCTCCTGGAACTCGATTTCAGGCTTTGTCATGCGTGTCTCCTCGTCGGGATTCGGTCGATCTTTCCGGTCGCTCCGAGGGTTCAGCGCTCCTCGAGGGACGTGTACGGGCGCTCGGTGTAACCGGTGTAGATCTGACGCGGACGGCCGATCTTCAGGGTCGGGTCCGAGTGCATCTCACGCCAGTGCGCGATCCAGCCGGGCAGGCGACCCAGGGCGAACAGCACGGTGAACATGCGGTCCGGGAAGCCCATCGCACGGTAGATCAGGCCCGTGTAGAAGTCGACGTTCGGGTACAGCTTGCGCTCGATGAAGTAGTCGTCCGTGAGGGCGGCCTCTTCGAGCTTCATGGCGATCTCGAGCAGTTCGTCGCCCGCACCGAGCTTCTTGAGGATGCGGTCGGCGGTCTTCTTGACGATCGCGGCCCGCGGGTCGTAGTTGCGGTAGACGCGGTGCCCGAAGCCCATGAGCTTCACGCCGTCTTCCTTGTTCTTGACCTTGCGGACGAAGTCCTTGACGTCGCCGTCGGACTTGTGGATGCCGTCGAGCATCTCGAGCACGGCCTGGTTGGCGCCGCCGTGCAGCGGGCCCCACAGTGCGTTGATGCCGCCCGAGATGGACGTGAAGAGATTGGCGTCCGAGGAACCGACGAGGCGCACCGTCGACGTCGAGCAGTTCTGCTCGTGATCGGCGTGCAGGATGAGCAGCATGTCGAGCGCCTGAGCGATCTCGGGATCGATCTCGTAGGGCTCGGCCGGGAAGCCGAAGGTCATGCGCAGGAAGTTCTCGACCAGCGACAGCGAGTTGTCGGGGTAGAGGAAGGGCTGACCGACCGACTTCTTGTAGGCGTAGGCCGCGATGGTCGGCAGCTTGGCGAGCAGACGGATCGTCGACAGCTCGACCTGCTCGGAGTCGTCCGGATCGAGGGAGTCGGGGTAGTACGCCGACAGGGCGTTGACCGCGCTCGACACGACGGGCATCGGGTGCGCGTTGCGCGGGAAGCCGTCGAAGAACCGCTTGAGATCCTCGTGCAGGAGGGTGTGGCGGCGGATCTTGTCGGTGAAGACCTCGAGCTGCTCCGCAGTCGGCAGCTCACCGTAGATCAGCAGGTAGCTGACCTCGATGAACGTCGACTTCTCGGCGAGCTGCTCGATCGGGTATCCGCGGTACCGCAGAATGCCCTTCTCGCCGTCGATGTACGTGATCGCCGACTTCGTGGAGGCGGTGTTGACGAAACCCGGGTCGAGGGTGGTGTACCCGGTCGCCGCGAGGAGCTTGCCCAGCTCGATACCGTCATTGCCTTCCGTCGCCTTGGCGATCGACATCGTGTGTTCGCCACCGGGGTAGCTGAGGGTGGGGTTGGTGTCATTCTCAGCGGGCACGAAGGATCCCTCTCAAGCTCAGACCTACGAGAAACTTCCGGACATTCACGTAGAACCTAGCCGTAGCGCGGGGTATGCGCTGCGGCAGGGTCCGCCGAAAGTCCCCGATCGGTATGTCGTCCATGTGGGTTCCGAACGCTCGCCCGCACCCTCCGCGACTGCGCCGCAAGGCCGGCACACGCCGATAACCTGCGGCAATACTACCCAGGTCTCACCGAGGTCGTTACGCGGGGATCTGCGCGTATCCGGCGCCCCACGCCGGCCACTGTACTCACGGCACAGCGAAGAGTGCGTCGACCAGCACGGCGGTGGTCTCCGCGACGGGCGCGCCCTCGAGGGGTGCGTCGGGGTCGCCGGTGGTCGAGTCCGACAGGATCGCCAGCAGCAGCGGTTGCCCGTCCGGCGACCACACCACCCCGGCGTCGTTCACCGTCCCGTGATTGCCCCCGCCCGTCTTGTCCGCCGACGTCCATCCCGGCGGCAATCCCCCGCGGATCCGGGTGTCCGAGGTGGTGGTGGCGCGCATCCAGCCGAGCAGTGTCCGCTGTTGCGGCGCGGGCAACCCCGCGCCGAGGAGCACCTCCCGGAAGCCGCGAGCGAGTCCGGCAGCGGTGGTGGTGTCGCGCTGGTCGCCCCGTGCCGCCTCGTTGAGTTCGGGTTCCCAGCGGTCGAGCCGGGTGGTCTCGTCCCCGACGGAACGGGCGAAGGCGGTGACGGCCCCGGGTCCGCCGATCCGTTGGAGCATCAGGTTTCCGGCAGTGTTGTCGCTGCGGGTGAGCGCGGCCTCGCACAGCCGGTCGATCGGCAGTACGCGCCCCTGATGTTCCGAGGTCACCGGCGAATTCACGACGATGTCCTCCGGGTCGATCGGGAGGGTCTCGTCGAGACGGAGGGATCCTTCCGCCTCGAGTCGCAGGATCGCGGCGGCGGCGTAAACCTTGAACGGAGAACAGATCGCGAACCGTTCGTCGGCCCGATAGGTGTGGACGCGCCCGGTCACCGGCGACTGCGCGACCACACCGAGCCGCACGGCGTAGCGGTCCTCGATCTCCCGGAGACGCTCGTCGACACCGGCGGCGAGCAGATGTGTGCCGGGTACCGAATCGGCCGTCGTCGACGGCCCCCTGGCGATCGGACCGTCCGGCGACCCGCAGGCCGCCGCCGCGGCGACGGAGGACAGGGCGAGGGCGGAGTGGAGAAAACCCCTGCGCGACAATCCTTTCCGGAGCAGTGAATCGGTGGAAGTCATGCCGACAGGACACCACCGACGGGAGTCGCCCCGCCAATACCCACCCGCCGTCCGCACGAGTCGGAAGAACTATCGCCGCTGTTGGAGGCGGGGACGACGGACGGGATCCGGCCGCGCGACAGGCCGGGTCGGTGAATCGTCCGCCCGTGCTGATTGAATCCCCTGCCATGGACCTGATCCGCCACCTCCGGTTCTTCGTCACCGTCGCGGAGGAAGGACACTTCGGCCGGGCTGCGGCGGTGCTCGACATGACGCAACCTCCTCTGTCACAAGGACTTCGGAAACTCGAGCAGCATCTCGGTTCCGAACTCGTGCATCGCACCAGGCAGGGAGCGGTCCTCACGCCCGCCGGAGCGGAGCTGCTCCCCCGCGCTCGTCTCCTCATCGACGACGCCGATCGTTTCCTCGCCGAGGCCGGGCGCGTCGCCCGCGCCCGGGGTCTTCTGCACTGGGGTGCCACCCGCGTACTACCCGATCGCCTGGTCACCCTGTGCGTCACCGTTCTGAGCAGACGCGGTGAGGCGACGGTGGCGACGCGTTCCGCGAGCACGGTCGAACTCGTCGACGCCGTCCGCTCGGGCATGTGCGATCTCGCCGTCGTCGAGCATCCGGCTCTGACCGAAGGACTCGAGGCCGGCCCGGTGGTCAAACTCCGGCGATGGCTGGTCGTGCCGGCCGACCACCGCAGCGCCCGCTCCGACCGGCCCCGTCTGCCGATGCTCTCCGACCTGACGTTCGCCGCGCCGCCGCGGACGGGGAACCCGGCGGCCTTCGACGCGGCGCAGGATCTGCTGCGCGAACGCGGACTCGATGTCGAGACCACCCCGGCGGCGGACGACCGCGCGGTGCTCGCCGCCGTGGCCGCCGGTACCCACTTCGGGATGTCGACCTCACCGCCCGGCTCGGTGCCCGGCGTGGCCTGGCTGGACTGGGCTCCGTCCGCGCTGGCCCTGCGGGTGCGCATCGTGCGACGTGCCGACGCCGACGTCGGTGCGCACGTCGACGCCCTCGACCGCGTGCTGTTCAAGGAACGCGTCCGGTGAAAGGCGGGGAACGGCGAGACACGGCGGTCGACCGGATCCGCGCGGTGTTCGCGGATGCCGGGTGCACGGGATGGCTGCACGCCCGCCGGTGTTCGGATCCACGTGCGGCGACGCTGTCGGTGCGCGGGGACGAACGCGTGGTCCTCGCGTCGGTGTACAAACTTCCGCTGTTCCTAGCGTTCTGCGCGGAGGTGGACGCCGGCCGACTCGACGCATCCGGGCAGCTGCGGATCGTGCCGTCGGACTGCACCCCCGGCCCGACCGGGATCGCGAGCTTCCGGGATCCGGTGACGATGAGCCGACGCGACGTGGCCGCATCGATGATGACGGTGTCGGACAACGCGGCGGCCGATGTGCTGCTCGGCGAGATCGGCACGACCACCGTCGAGGAACTCCTCGCGCGCCTCGGACTCACGCGGACCCGGATCATCGGTGGCACGGCGGACGTCTATCAGCGCCTCGTCGAGGAGACGGACACCCGCACCACCGTCGAGGCGTTCCGGGCGCTCACCGACATCGACGCGGCCTGGACGGTCTCGGCGTACGACCCGGCCTACACGAGCGCGACCATCCCGGAGGAGATGACCCGGCTGCTCGAGGCCGTGTGGTCGGGCTCGGTGCTCTCGCCCGAGAGCACCGCCTTCGCGCAGCAGGTGATGCGCGCCCAGGTCTGGCCGCACCGCATCGCGTCGGGCTTCCCGCATCGCGGGGTCGCGATCGCCGGCAAGACCGGCACGATCGGCATCATCCGCAACGAGGTGGCGGTCGTCGAGTTCCCCGGCGAGTATCCGATCGCCGTCGCGGTGTTCACCCGCGCCGCCCGCGCGGATCCCGTACTGCCGGTCGTCGATGCAGCGATCGGTGAGGCCGCGCGCATCGCCGTCACGGAGTTGCGTGCTCCCTTGCCGTGCGACTCCGCAGGCGCGTCATCCGAGAGTGCGTGAGACCCGGTAGCGCACGAAGGCCGGGAAGGCGACGACGCACACGAGCGTGCCGACGATGACGAGGACGCCGCCACCGGCAGCCGCGACGGCCGTGCCTGCAGCCGCTGCGGCGGCGCCGTGGAGCACGTCGCCGATGCGCGGTCCGCCCGCGACGACGACGATGAACACGCCCTGCAAGCGGCCACGCATCTCGTCGGTGGCGACGGTCTGCAGCATCGTCGAGCGGAAGGCCGCGGACACCATGTCGACCGCCCCGCCGAACGCCAGGAAGAACAGGGCGACCCACAGCAGCAGACCGCTGCCGTCGGGCTCGGCCCACCACACCGCGACACCGAAGCCGACCATCGCCACGCCCCACAGGACGATGCACACGATCACGGCGAGACCCTGGCGCTGCACCCGCGGCAGCCATCCGGAGAAGACGCCGCCGATCACCGCGCCGACCGACATGGCCGCGAACAGCAGACCGAGGGCGAAGCCGCCCTGCGCCGGATCGCCGAACGACTCGTGGGCGATCTGCGGGAACAGGGCGCGCGGCATCCCGAACACCATGGCGACGATGTCGACGACGAACGACGCCAGCAGGATCTTCTGGCCCGACAGGTACCGGAAACCGTCGAAGACCGCGCGCAATCCGGCCTTGGTGACCTCACCGAGCGGCGGGATCGCCGGGAGTCGGACCACCGCCCACAGCGTGGCGAGCAGGAAGATCGCGTCCAGCAGGTAGAGGGTGGACAGACCCACGACGGGAATGAGAGCGCCGGCGAACAACGGACCGGCGATCGCCCCGAACTGCACGACCGTCATGTTCAGCGAGGTGGCCGCCGCGATCTGCCCGACCGGCAGCAACCGCGGGATCACCGCCGCCCGGGTGGGCTGGTTGACGGCGAAGAACGCCTGCTGCACCGAGAAGAGACAGAGCAGTACCCACACGTTGTTCAGACCGATCGCGGCCTGCGCCCACAACAACAGCGACGTGACACCGAGACCGGTGGAGGTGACGATGAGTAGTTTCCGGCGGTCCATCGCATCGGCGAGCGCTCCACCCCACAGGCCGAACACCACGAGCGGCACGAGCCCGAACACGCCGGTCAACCCCACATAAGCGGAGTTCCGGGTGATCTCGTAGATCTGCTGGGGTACGGCGACGACCGCCATCTGCGCACCGATGACGGTGACGATCCCGGCCCACCACAGCCGGGCGTAGTCCTTGTTGCGCAGCGGTGTGGTGTCGGCGAGCAGGCGCCTCACGGTTGCAGACGCTCGGCGATCCAGCGACCGTCCACCAGGCGGGTCCGGATCCGGTTGTGCAACCGGTTGGGCCGGCCCTGCCAGAACTCGACGGACTCGGGCACGATGCGAAATCCACCCCAGAACGGCGGCACCGGGATGTCGTCGTCGACCTCGTAGCGCTCGGCGGCCTCGACGAGGGCGTGCTCGAGATCGGCGCGTTCGGCCACGGGACGCGACTGCTGCGACGCCCATGCGCCCAGGCGGGATCCGCGCGGCCGCGTCTGCCAGTACGCGAGGGTCTCCTCGTCTGGCACGCGCACGACCGGTCCGCGGACGGTCACCTGCCGGTAGACCGGTAGCCAGAGGAAGGTCGCCGACGCGTAGGGGTGCCCGGCCAGATGGCGGCCCTTGTCGGACTCGAAGTTGGTGAAGAAGGTCAGGCCGTCGGCGTCGATCTTCTTGCACAGCACGGTGCGGGTCGCCGGGTGGCCGCGCTCGTCGACGGTCGCGAGCACCATCGCGTTCGGCTCGGGCACCGCGGTGGCGACCGCGTTCGCAAACCACGTACGCACCAGCGGAAGCCAGCCCTCGGCGACATCGCCGGGGGTGAGATCGCGGTCGGCCGAGGACTCGTCGGTCGGCCCGGACGGGCTGTAGTCGACACGCATACGCGCGAGGTCGTCACCCTCGGGGCGCGGCAACGGGAAATCGGACGGCACGAACGACGACGGTACTCCCGGCATCCGGGCAGCGACGCTCGGACCACGGGCGCTACAGTTTTCCCGACGACCCGAGTGGGGCGCCGATCACACCTGACGGTGACCTCATTCCACCGGCAGCGCGGCTCGGACCGGGCCGTGCTCGAACGAGGAGAGCCCAACCGTCATGGCAGCGCGCGCGTCAGTTCCCGAGGATTTCGTCGCAGGACTCGAAGGCGTGGTCGCCTTCACGAGCGACATCGCCGAGCCCGACAAGGACGGTGGCGCACTGCGCTATCGCGGCGTCGACATCGAAGAGCTCGTCGAGAAGGGAGTGACCTTCGGCGACGTGTGGGCCCTGCTCGTCGACGGCGAGTTCGGTCGCGGCCTGTACCCGGCCGAGCCGTTCCCCCTGCCGATCCACACCGGCGACGTGCGTGTCGACGTCCAGGCCGGTCTGGCGATGCTCGCACCCATCTGGGGCTTCCGTCCGCTGCTCGACATCGACGACGCCACGGCCCGCGACAATCTCGCCCGCGCCGCGGTGATGGCCCTGTCCTATGTGGCGCAGTCCGCCCGCGGCATCTACCAGCCCGCCGTGCCGCAGCAGCGCATCGACGAGGCGAGCACCGTCACCGAGCGCTTCATGGTGCGGTGGAAGGGCGACCCGGATCCCAAGCACGTCGAGGCGATCGACGCCTACTGGGTCTCGGCGGCCGAGCACGGCATGAACGCCTCGACGTTCACTGCCCGGGTCATCGCCTCGACCGGCGCGGACGCGGCCGCCTCGCTTTCCGGCGCGGTCGGCGCGATGTCCGGCCCGCTGCACGGCGGTGCCCCGGCCCGCGTGCTGCCGATGATCGAGGAGACCGAACGCACCGGCGATCCGCGCGGTCTGGTCAAGGGCATCCTCGACCGCAAGGAGAAGCTCATGGGCTTCGGTCACCGCGTCTACCGCGCCGAGGACCCCCGCGCCCGGGTGCTGCGCAGCACCGCCCAGCGACTCGACGCTCCGCGCTTCGAGGCGGCGGCCGCGCTCGAGCAGGCCGCCCTCACCGAGCTGCGCGAGCGTCGTCCCGACCGGGCGATCGAGACCAACGTCGAGTTCTGGGCTGCGGTGATCCTCGATTTCGCCGAGGTCCCCGCCGCGATGATGCCCGCGATGTTCACCTGCGGACGGACCGCCGGCTGGTGCGCCCACATCCTCGAGCAGAAGCGTCTGGGCAAGCTCGTGCGTCCCGCGGCGATCTACACCGGCCCCGATCCCCGCCCTGCCTCCGAGGTCACGGGCTGGGATTCGATCACGCATCGCTGATGCCTCTTCCTCGGCCGGGCCGACCAGCGCCCGGCGGAGGCTCCGAGGGGGCGGTCTAGACTGCCTGTGCACCATGTCCCTCGACTCTTAGGACACGCATTCCGATGGCAGACGCGTCACCGATCATTCCCGCCGACCTCAAGCCCGCAGACGGCCGCTTCGGCTGCGGCCCGTCCAAGGTTCGTCCCGAGCAGCTGCAGTCGCTGGTCGATGTCGGCGCTTCGGTGTTCGGCACCAGCCACCGGCAGAAGCCGGTCAAGGACGTCGTCGCCCGTGTCCGCTCGGGTCTGCGCGACCTGTTCTCCCTGCCCGAGGGCTACGAGGTCGTCCTCGGCAACGGCGGCACCACCGCCTTCTGGGACGCTGCGGCCTTCGGTCTGATCCGGGAGCGCTCGCAGCACTTCACCTACGGCGAGTTCTCGTCGAAGTTCGCGACGGTCGCGAAGAAGAACCCGTTCATCGGCGATCCGATCGTCGTGGGTTCGGAGCCGGGCTCGGCTCCGGAGATCGTCGCCGACGCATCGGCCGACCTCATCGGCTGGGCGCACAACGAGACCTCCACGGGTGTCGCGGTTCCGGTGCAGCGTCCCGCCGGTTCCGACAACACCCTGATCGCGATCGACGCGACCTCGGGTGCCGGCGGCCTGCCGGTGAACATCTCCGACACCGACGTGTACTACTTCGCCCCGCAGAAGTGCTTCGCCGCCGACGGTGGCCTGTGGATCGCGCTGATGAGCCCGGCCGCGCTCGAGCGTGTCGCCGAGATCAAGGAATCGGGTCGCTTCACCCCCGAGTTCCTGTCGCTGCCGATCGCCGTCGACAACAGCAGCAAGGACCAGACCTACAACACCCCGGCACTGGCCACCCTGCTGATGTTCGCGAACCAGATCGAGTGGCTCAACGGCAACGGCGGTCTCGACTGGGCCGTGGCGCGCACGAAGGATTCGTCCTCGCGCCTGTACGAGTGGGCCGAGGCCTCCGAGTACGCGACGCCGTTCGTCGCCGATCCGTCGCTGCGTTCGCAGGTCGTCGGCACCGTCGACTTCGCCGACTCCGTCGACGCGGCGAAAGTCGCGAAGATCCTGCGGGCCAACGGCATCGTCGACACCGAGCCGTACCGCAAGCTCGGCCGCAACCAGCTGCGCATCGGTATGTTCCCGGCCATCGATCCCGAGGACGTCACGCAGCTGACCAAGTGCATCGACTGGGTCGTCTCCCAGCTCTGAGTACGCCGCACAGCGGGGCCGGGTCCGATGTCGGATCCGGCCCCGTTGTTGTCATAGTCTCAACCTCGCATCGAGACATTTCGGCGAACCCTGGACGATAACGCGCCGCGTCGGATTTCTTGCGATGTCGCTCGGCGTGGCGCGGCGTGTCCGGCCACGAAAAATATCCAGGTCGGTTACAGTCGGGCGGGTCAATCGCGATCGGCGCGAGGAGGTCAAGGTGCGAGAGCTTCGAGTGGTCGGTCTCGAGCCCGATGCTAAGCATGTGGTGCTCGCCGATCCCACGACGGGGGACAAGTTCCGCATTCCCGTCGACGACACCCTGCGCGCGGCCGCTCGCGGAGATCTGGCCCGTCTCGGCCAGATCCAGATCGAGACGACCAGCCAGCTCCGCCCTCGCGAGATCCAGGCCCGCATCCGCGGCGGCGCCTCGGTCGAACAGGTGGCCGACGAGGCCGGCGTCCCGGTCGCCAAGGTCGAACGGTTCGCCTATCCCGTCCTGCTCGAGCGGTCCCGGGCCGCCGACATGGCCAAGAAAGGCCATCCCGTCCGCCCCGACGGTCCCGCCGTCGAGACCCTCCACGAGATCGTCACGCAGGCCTTCCGTGCTCGCGGGCACAGCCTCGACGAAGCCGAGTGGGACGCCTGGCGCGACGACGAGGGCTTCTGGGTCGCGCAGTTGCGGTGGCACGCCGGTCGTTCCACGAACCGCGCGCACTGGCGCTACCAGCCCGACGCTCACGGCGGCACGATCACCGCGCTCGACGACATTGCCGCCGATCTCGTCGATCCCGATTGCGGCCGTCCCCTGCGCTACCTGACCCCGGTCTACTCGGCGCGCGACGTCGACGATTCCACTGAGGTGGAGAACGCCGACCATCACGCCCCGATCGCGCTGGAGGCTCCCGCTTCCGACGAACCGGCTCCGGAGCCGGTCGCCGACGAGGAGACCACCGTCGCCGTCACGGTGCCCGACGACGCCGATGCATCGCGCGCGTCGCAGGCTCCCGCGAAGGACAAGCGCGGCAAGCCCGCGCTCCCCTCGTGGGACGACGTGCTGCTCGGTGTGCGCAGTAACGGACGCGTCTGAGGAAGTCGTCGACGATGTCGGCGACAGTGTCGACGCTCTGGTACGTCGACGCACCCGATCCAGTAGCGGTGCTGCGCGAGTTCTCTCCGGACCGCGATGCGGCGCGAGCACTTCTGTCGCGTCTGTTCCCGGAGTTCCAGGTCGATCCCGGCGCGCGGGTACCGCTCGCCGACGCCGGGGGCACCGGCGAGGACGATGGCGCCGAACAGTTCCGGGTCGGTAGCTATCCCGGTGTGACGGTGGTGTCGAGCCCCCGATTCGCACTACGCCACCCCTCGGAGCTGCCCACGATGTGGTTGCGCACGCCCGCCGCCGAACGCACGTGCCTGCTGGCATCCGATCCGGCCGGTGCGTGGGGATCGTTCGCCGTGTGGGAGTGCGGCCGGCTGCGCCGCGGCTTCGGAGCGAACACCGTCGAGTTCTTCGAGGACCAGGGAATCCCGTTCGTATGGGAGCGGCCGTTCTGGGCGGGCGAGCATCCGCTCCGCTGGCCGCCGAACGTACCCCCTCCCCCGGAGTCCCTGCCCTTCCACCCTCGCAAGCTCGTCGAGGAGGCCCACGGGGCGTGGCTCGGGTTCCGCTATGTCGGGCGCCGCGACGACGAACTCGACCCGCGGAACATCGACACCTGGAGTTTCACGCTGCGCACCCCGGTCCCGCAGATCTCCGTCCCCGCACCGAAGACCTCCTGGTGGCGGCGACTCGCGGCGCACTGACGTGCCGTCGAGCGACGCTCCCGGTCGGACTCGTCACTCCTCTGCTCCGACAATGAATTTCACCTCGTCGATGTCGTCGGGTGTGATCTCCGGGGATTGCAGGACGAGCCCAGGCGTCGACGTACTCGGTGCTGTACTTGTGGCCGTGCCCGGCCGGGACACCCGTGGAGAAGGGCAGATCGGCCGTGACCTGCCAGAAGGTCACGAACGGGATCCACACCATGTCCTCGAGCACGTCGCGGCCGGGGGCTTCGCCGATCCAGTCCGGCTCACTCGTGATCAGGTGCGGACTCCACCAGACGATCGGGTCCGACGGGTGCATCAGATACAGCACCCGACTCCCCTCCCACGGCTCGTCCGTCGGCGGGATCTCCGCCTGTGGGTCGTTCGTGAACCGCACCGTGCGGCCGTCCCGGAAGACCGGTTCGATCTCGGGGCTGCCGGCCTCCCGGCGATCGCTGAACTCCCGGAAGAGGACGTTGAAGTTCGGAGGTCCGGCGAAGACCGTGCCCGACGTGCGATTGCGCAGGTCGTACTCGCCGCTGAAGGCGGTCTCCCCGCCGAACGAACCGAGGCTCTCCCCAGCCACGAGCAGTCGGGGGCGGGCGTCCTGGGGAAGCTTCGACCAGACGTCGTAGACCGCGTCGAACAGGTCGCGTCCGGCTTCCCGCGCCTTCGACTGATCGACGAGATAGGAGATCCACGAGGGCAGATAGGAGTACTGGATCGCGACCGTCGCGACGTCGCCGCCGGTGAGGTACTCGACGGAGTCCACCAGGGCCGGGTCCACCCAGCCGCTCCCCGTCGTCGTCACGACGACCAGGTTGCTCCGCTCGAATCCTCCTGCCCGGGTGAGGTCCTCGACAGCGAGGGACGCGCGATCCTCGGTGTCGCCCGCCGATGCCAGGCCGGCGTAGATCCGGATCGGTTCGAGGGCAGGACCTTCGGTGAACTCACCGAGTTGTTCGGTGGTCGGCCCCTGCCCGACGAAGATCCGCCGCTGCCACCCGAGAGAATCCCACGGAACGACCGAATCCGGTCCACCGGAGCGGAGTGCGGTCGTCGGTTGCTGCACACCTTCCTCGGTTCTCGTGTCCCGCGCCGAGAACGCCGCATTGGCGGCGTCGATGAAGCCGGCGAGGAGCACTCCGGAGACGATTGCGTACACGAGTCCCGCGACGAGAACCCACCCCACGACGTTCGCGGCCCGCTGCCCGATCCACCGGTCGAGTGTCCGTGCCGCCCAGTGGTACAGGGCGCGGATACCACGTCCGATCGCCAGCAGCACAGCGAACATCACGACCGCGACGAGCGGGGAGAGAACCGCAAGTGCCAGGTTGTACTCGGAAACCCCCATCAGAGTACGGATCTCGTGCTGCCAGTACTGGCCGAGCCCGAAGAAGACCGCGAAGAGGACCGCCCCGCAGGCGCCGAAGATCCACCACGACGCAGCCTTGGGAGACCGAGGAGGCCGGTCGGCGAAGGCGCGCCGCACGAACGCGAGGAGCACGCCGAGGCCGTATCCGATCGCGGCAGTGATCCCGCAGATCATCCCCTGCAGGATCCCGCCGCGCGGAAGCAACGACGGGGTGAACGACAGGCACGCGAAAAGCACTGCACCCCAACACCCGGGAAGTGTGAGGTGCAGTGCCCACCGCCGTGCCCGCGATCGGGGAACTTCGGTCGCGACGTTCGCGCCCGGATCACCCCGGACGTTGCGGCCGTTTTCTTGCACGGTCGCGTCAGTAGTAGTCGGAGCGTGGCTGCCAGGTCGAGATCGCCCAGATCACGACCGCGTCCAACGCGATGATCAGGATCGACCACCACGGGTAGTACGGCAACCACAGGAAGTTCGCGATGATCGACAACGCGGCGATGATGATGGCCGTGACGCGAGCCCACGTGGCACCGCTCATCAACGCGAGACCGGCGACCAGCATCACGACACCGAGGACGATGTGAATCCATCCCCACGTGGTGAAGTCGAACTTGAACGTGTATTCCACGCCCCGCACGAACACTTCGTCCTCGGCCACCGCAGCGATGCCCTGGAAGATCTGGACGATGCCGACAGTTGCCAGGATGATCGCTGCTCCGATCGAGGTGCCTGCGGCGATGCCCTGTTTGACACTGACCCCGCCCCGGTCGGGGCGTACATCCTGTGACATGACAATCCTCTCGTGTAAGAAGGAGACATCGACCGTGCGCCGATCCTCGCGAGGAACGGTCACGGTCCGATTCTCAGGAACAAGGGTGCCTGCGGGTTATTCTGCCACCCTTACACTTTCGACCGCCGGCTCCTCGACGCGACGAGGCGTCGAACGCACGAGCCGACCACGGGAGGACTCCGTCCGCAGCGCCCTCCCCGCGACGACGATTCACGCGATGGGCACGCCGTCACGTCCGGTCGTGGCGTTGCCGAGCGCCTGCGCCTTGAGGTGTTCGTACTCCGCGGGCGTGATCGCACCGGAGTCGAGCAGGGCCTTGGCATCGGCGATCTGTTGAGCCGGGGATTTCCCGACCGCCACGGTCCGGATGTATTCGTCGGTGGCCTGCTTCGCCTCGGCCTGGGCCTGTTGTGCCCGCAGAGCCATTCCCCGACCGCGAACGATCAGGTAGACCAGCGCTGTCAGGTACGGAAGGAGCACCAGACCGATGACCCACATCGCTTTGACCCAACCGGACACGGAGTGATCCCGGAAGAGGTCGACGATGATTTGGAACAGGACGATCAGGTATGCCACGAAGGCGAATACGACGACGGTGTACCACACGTAGTCCCAGAATGAATCCATAGCCGAACCTCCTCGGCCGAACCGATGGCGGGACGATGCCCCCATGAAACCACCGGAGAATGAAGATCTCGAATCCTGCTTCCCCCTGCGGTGTGCCGCTACGGCACTGCCACTACTCGCGGCCCCCGGTCCACTCATCGATACCGGCGTCGAATCGTGACGACTGTCCGATTCGGGCTTCGGCAGGTCCATCTTCAGTCATGACGACCTCCGTCCCTCTGATCGGGGAGGGCCGGATATGCCATACGCCCGTTCATGGGTGGAGGACATCGGTTTGCGCAATCGGCGCGATTCGGTACCGGCTCGAGTCGGTCAGGAGTACACCGCGCGGGGGTTCCAGGTCGCGATCGCCCAGATGACCACTACATCGAGGGTGATGATCGCAAGCGCCCACCCTGGGTAGTAGGGAAGCCACATGAAATTCACCAGGATCGACAGCGCGGCGATGACCATTGCGGAGACGCGCGCCCATGTCGCCCCGGAAATCAACGCGATGCCCACGATCACCATTACGACACCGACAACGATGTGGACCCACCCCCACGTGGTGAGATCGAACGTGAACAGATACTCCTGGCCGGCGACGAAGACTTCGTCCTCGGCGACCGCAGCGATTCCCTGCAACAGTTGCAGAGCACCGATCAAGGTCATGATGATTGCGGCACCGACCGACGTTCCCGCGGCGAGACCCTGCTTGACCGACATTTCCTCCCGCTCGGCATGCACATTGCGTGACATGATGCTCCTTCCGGATGACCCGACATCTCGAGTGTGCGCTTCGTCGGAATTCTCCAATGGAGGTTGGGGTTTTCCGCCGGCAATCGCACCCAGAACTCGTTCAGGACACGAGCAGCGCGAGCCAGCCGAACGGCACACCGGCCAGGAAACCGGCGGCGAGCCAGCGCAGTACCTGCACCCGGAGCCACGACCACACGGTCGGCGCGACTCCCGCGACCGTCACGACATTGACGACGACGGCGAGGGCCGGATGGATCCGGCCGAGCACCTGCCCGCAGGCGACGACGGTGATGACGGTGGCGACGAAGGATAAAGCCGTCAGCGTGAGCCCCGTCGCCCAGGGAGTGGGCGCGGGACCGCGAGCCTGGCTCATCGCGGAAGCCGCACCCGCTCGTAGAACGCCATCGCAGCCGCGGTGGCCACGTTCAGCGAATCCGTGCCGACAGCCATGGGAATCCGGGCACGCACGTCGGTCGCCCGCATCGCATGTTCGGTCAGGCCCGGCCCCTCGGCGCCGAGCAGGAGCGCGACTTTTTCCCCCGTCATCGCTTCGGCGAGCGGGATCGCCCGTGGGTCCGGGGTCAGGGAGATCAGTTGGAATCCTCTGCTGCGCAACAGATCCAGGTCGTACGGCCACCGGTCGACGTGCGCGAAGGGGACCCGGAGGACGTGCCCCATCGACACGCGCACCGCACGCCGGTACAGAGGGTCGGCGCATCCTTTCCCGAAGAGCACACCGTCGACGCCGAGTCCGGCGGCGTTGCGGAACATCGAGCCGACGTTCTCGTGGTCGTTGACCCCTTCGAGCACCGCGACCGTGGTCGCCTTGTCGAGGACGTCGTCGAGCGAGAGCGGTTCGGGCCGGTGCGCGACGGCGAGCACCCCGCGATTGAGGTGGAAGCCGACGACCTCCGCCATGGTCGCCGCATCGGTGCGGTAGAACGGCACGTCGACGTCACGCAGGTCGTCGGCGAGTTCGTCCAGCCGCCGACTCACCCCGAGCAGGCTCGTCGCAGCGAACCGGGAGTCGAGCATGCGCTGGACCACCAGCACACCCTCTGCGATCACCAGACCCTTGCCACCGGGAAGGTCGGGCCGACGGTCCGCGGAGTTGAGATCGCGGAAGTCGTCCACCCGGGGGTCGGAAGGATCGTCGATGTCGATGACGTGAACCACCGGGTCATTCTCCCAGCGGCCCTGCACCCTCCCGCACCGGGTCGGTCGTCACGACCGCGGTGCGGTCAGTCGTCATCGACCGCGGTGCGGTCAGTCGTCATCGACCGCGGTGCGGTCAGTCGTCTTCAGCGACGAGCGCCGTGAGGATTCCGACGGCGTCGCGCAATGTGGCGAGCGAGTCGGGATCGAGTTTGTCGAGCCGTTCGGTCAGCCACACTTCGCGTGCCTGCGCCTCGTCGGCGAGCAATTCCCTCCCGGCTTCGGACAGCGTCACGATGATCTGTCGTCCGTCCGTCGGGTGCGGCGTCCGCTCGACGAGACCGAGTTCGTGCAGAGACGCGATGACCCTGGTCATCGAGGGTGGTTGGACGCGTTCGCGCGCTGCCAGTGCCCCCGGGGTCATCGCACCTTCCTGCGCGAGGGTGGCCATTGCCGAGATCTGGGTCAGAGAAACTCGGGAATCGGTGCGTCTCCCCCGCAGATGACGCGTCAGACGCACAACGACGAGTGAGAGGTCACCGGCGAGTGCGCGTGTATCCGAGATCATGGCGTGCAGAATACGTCACATCGCCCGAAACACGCGTCGGCTGCCTAGGTGAGCAGTTCCGTGAGCGGATCGACCGAGAAGTACAGGGCGAACAGCACTGCGACGATCCACATCAGCGGATGGATGGTGCGGATTTTGCCGCTCGCGGCGTGCAGGATCACCCAGGTGATGAAGCCGACGCCGATGCCGTTGGCGATCGAGTAGGTGAACGGCATGACCATGATGGTCAGGAAGGCCGGCAGCGCCACAGCGAACACCGAGAAGTCGATGTCGCGGACCTGGCCGATCATCAGGGCACCGACCACGACGAGAGCCGGAGCGGCCGCTTCGATCGGGACCACCTCGTACAGCGGGGTCAGGAACATCGCGAGCAGGAACATCACACCGGTGACCACGTTGGCCAGGCCCGTGCGGGCTCCTTCCGCGATACCCGAGGCCGATTCGACGAACACCGTGTTCGACGAGGCGGAAGCGCCCCCACCGACGATGGCGCCGGTGCCCTCGACGACGAGGGCCTTGCCGATGCCGGGCAGGGTGCCGTTCTTGTCGGCCAGGCCGGCTTCCTTGCCGAGGCCGGTCATGGTGCCCATGGCGTCGAAGAAGTTCGCGAGGACGAGCGTGAACACGAGCAGGGTCGCGGCGATCACGCCGATGCGGGTGAACGCGCCGAACAGGTCGACGTTGCCGACGAGGCTCAGGTTCGGGATGCCGAAGAAGGAGTCGGGGGCGTCGGGGGTGCTGAGGTTCCAGCCCTTGGGGTTGGTGCCCAGCGACGGGCCGACGTCGGCGATGGCCTCGATGATCATCGACAGGATCGTCGTGGCGACGATGCCGATCAGCAGTCCGCCGCGCACCTTGCGTGCGACGAGCACACCCATGAGCAGCACACCGACGACGAAGACGAAGGTCGGCCACGACGCGATGGAGCCGTCGATGCCCAGGCCGACAGGGACGGTGGTGCCGGCGGCGTCGGGGATGCGGCGGACGAAGCCGGCGTCGACGAGGCCGATCATGGCGATGAAGGCGCCGATACCGGCAGCGATGGCGGCCTTGAGTTCTGCCGGGATCGCGTTGAAGACCGCGGTGCGGAAACCGGTCAGGGCCAGCACGACGATGATGATGCCGTCGATGACCACCAGGCCCATCGCTTCGGGCCAAGTGACCTGCGGCGCGATGGTCACCGCCAGCAGGCTGTTGATGCCGAGGCCGGCGGCGATGGCGAACGGATAGTTGGCGACCACACCGAAGACGATGCTCATGAAGCCGGCGACCAGCGCGGTGACGGCGGCGACCTGGTTGATGGGCAGGATGTTGCCCATCACGTCGATCTTCGCGCTCGCGTCCTCGGCGGAGAAGCTACCGAGGATCAGCGGGTTGAGGACCACGATGTACGACATCGCGAAGAACGTGACGATGCCGCCACGCACCTCTCGGGACACGGTGGAACCGCGTTCGGTGATCTTGAAATAGGTGTCCAGGAAGGACGTTCGCTTGGAGTCGGTGCCTACGGCCATGTCCACAAATCCGCTCGTCGAGTACGGGGCGTCGCAACGGGAACCGATTATTGCAGCGCGAAGGAACTAATCTGCAAACCGTGGAACCCGCCCAGCTCGTCGCAGCCCGCATCCGACGCCTCGCCGACCCTCGCCCCGCGCTTGCCGTGGGAACCGGTCTGTGGGTGGTGGCAACCGTCGTCGTGGCGGTGGTGGGCGGCGAACTCCGGGACGATGTGCTTCCGGTCTGCGTGGCGGGAATCGTGGTGGGGGTGCTGGGAACTGCGCTCTTCCTGTTGCAGCGTCGCGCCGCCCGACGCGGTGACCGGGGTGCCCAGGCGGGGCTGGACTGACCCTCGCCCACGGCCGTCCGCGACAAGCCCACAGCGGTGTCAGCGACGGATCCGCACCCGAGTGATCAACCACACCCACAGCAGGGCCCATGTGATCCCGAAGATCCAGCCTGCGACGACATCGGTGAACCAGTGCGCCGCGAGGTAGACGCGAGAGAGCCCGATCACGAGGGTGTAACCGGCGAGCGCGATCGTCGCGGCGGTCCGGCGGCGATCGCCGCGCGGCCACGTGCGCACGACGACCGCGACGAGCACCGTGGCCAGAACTGCGCTGGTCATCGCGTGTCCGGACGGGAACGACTCGGTGCGCAGGGCCAGGAGCCGTTCGGGTTCCGGTGGCCGGACACGGCCGAACAGATTTTTGAGCAACACCATCAACGGCCAGCCCGTGAGGACCGCTCCGGCGACGAGGACGGCGTCGGACAGACGATCGGCCCGCACCAGCAGCAGCGTCGTCGCCGCGGCGATCAGGCTCGTCGCGACTCCCCCGCCCGTGTGGGTGAGTGCGGTCACCGCGGTGGTCAGCCACGGCTCGCGGAGCGACACCATCCAGTCGAGCACCGCGGCATCGAGCGTCACGGTTCGGTTCTCACGTCCGGAGCCGTGAGCGCGGTGAGTGCCGCGGCCAGGCCGATCGGTGTGCTGTGGACGGTGCCGGCCGCGTCGACCCACCACGGGACCTCGACCTCACCGGTCAGGGCTCCGGAGCAGCGGAGGACGAGTCGGTCGTGCAGCGCGAGTACGCCGCGCGGAAGCGGCACCCCGGCGACGATTCCGGCCAGGACCGCGGCCGGTTCGCGCTCCCACGTCGAACTCCTCCCCTGCTCGACGGGTTCGGCGTCGACCACCGCGGACGCCACGGCGATGTCGAGCACGTCCGCGAGCGCGTGGGCGGTTCCCCTGCCGCCGGTGACGAGGCGGTCGTGCGGGATCGCGGCCGCGAACCACGGACGGTCGGGTACGAGAGCGTCGGCTGCGTCGACGACGACACCCGACAGGCTGCGCACCCCGTCGGGCAGAGTGACCGACTCGGGATCGAGACCACCCGACGAGAACGCCGCGGCGAGCGCGTCGTGCGCGGCGACGATCGCGGCCGGCCCCGGCGACCTGCTGTCGTCCGCGAGCCGGTCGAGCAGTGTCTGTGCCAGTTCGATGTCGTCGATCCGCGTTCCGGCGAGGGCGCTGCGGAAGGCCGATGCGTCGGGGTGGGTACAGGGATCGAGCAGACCTTCGAAGAGGGTGTCGTCGGCGAACCGGTAGTGGCCCAGAGGCCGGCCGTCGAGCGACGCGCGGGTGCGCAGATACCACGCCGTATATCCGGCGGGGTCGGCGATCGCTTCGGCCGTCGCGGGCTCGGCGGCCAGCAGGGTCAACGCCCGCGACCAGCGGCGATCGTCGACGAGATCGAGGTCGCGCACCGCGACGAGCACCTCGGGATCGTCGTCGAGCCGCTCCCACCACAGGTGTTCGTCGGGCAGATCGTGGTCGGGGCCGGTCGGCAGTTCCGCACGCAGGACCGTGAATCCCCAGCCCACACCGATCGCCCGCAGGGCGTCGGCCCCGTACCGGTCGACGACGGACGGGTCGACGGTGCCGAAGGGCGCGTCCTCGACGAGTACTTCTGCGAGTGGTGCACCGGGAAGCAGGAGTTCGTCGGCGGGGACGAGGTCGCCGTGGGTGTCGGGTAGCAGCAGTGCCCCGAGTTCGCGGGGCACGGCCGCGGGCGACACGAGCGGCACCAGTCGCAGCACGACGTCGGCGAGCTCACCGGCCGGGAGGTCGCCCTCCGGGTGGAGGTCGTCGGGATCGGTGTCCTCGACGGCCGCGACGAGCGCCGGGTCGGCGAGCAGGTCCTCGACCGTCACGGTGCCGGCTCCGAGCCGGGCGAGCAGCGGATGCGCGGCGTCGGGATGGACGAGACGCACCCACGGCATGGACACCGGGCCGATATCCTGCAGTTGCGTTGCGAGAACGGCCGTACGCGGGCCGGTCACGGTCCGTCCGTCCGACAGCGGAACCGGCAGCGATGCGAGTTCCTCGGCCGCGACCGCGTCGACGACGAGCGGAGTGAGCGCCTCGTACAGGCGGTTCCACCACTTCGGATCGCGTTCGTGCCCGGAGAGCAGTTCGGCCAGTCGCGCGAGACCGAGCCGGTGCACGCCGACGGCGGACAGCGCGGACGCATGTCGCGGCCCGCACAACTCGGGGATCACGAGCCCCGGGACCACCTCGCCGAGGACGTCGGCGAGGTCGTCGGTGAGACCGGGAAGTGCGACGGCCCGGTCGGGCACCAGATCGGCGCTGCGGTCGGCGGCGGGAAGCCACGCGCCGGCCGCCAACTCGTCGAGGATCGCCTCGCGGATGCGTTCGTCGACCTCGCTGCGCGCGAAACCCGGCAGGGGCACGAGGTCGAGTCGCTGCTCGGCGGGCAGAGCCGCGACGAACCGCGCGTATCCGCGGGCGACGTTCTCGACGTGGGCTCCGGGAAGCACGCGCCTCCGGTCGGGTTGCATGGCGACGTCGGCGACGACGATCGCGGGAAGTGACAGCTCCTCGTCGGAGCGGGTGGGGGCACGCAGGACATCGCTGCGGACCGGGTCGACCCGCCCGTCGACGACGGGCACCAGCCATCGCGCCGACGCTCCGGTGAACTCCCACCAGGTGCGATCGCCGATCCGCACCTCCCACAGGCCGCTGTCGAGTTCGCGCCGGTGACGGGTGAATTCGTCGTCGGCGACGAGGACGGTGTGCAAGCCCGGGAGTTCGAGCAGGATGTCGTGGGCCTCGGATCGGAAGGCGTCGAGCAGTGCGACCGGATCCACGCCGGGGCGCAGGGTCAGCACGACCTCGGTGTCGCTGCCGGTCGCCGGCGGGGCCTCCGTCGGCCACACGAGGCGCAGCGCCGGGACACCCGACTCCGGCTCGGGCAGGTTCCGCTCGGCCAGCACCGCGCGGGTGCGCTCGGCCGAGAAGTGGAGCGAACCGGTGCGCGAACGCACCTCGATGTCGTCGGAGACCGACAGCACCGCCGTGAAGCCGACACCGAACCGCCCCACGGTGGATCCGGCGCCGGTCTTGTTCGACGAGCGCAGTGCGGTCAGCGCGTGGACACCGCCCTCGTGGAGCGGCTCACCGATGTTCGCGACGTGGAGACGGCCGTCGGCGAACCAGACACGCAGCTCACCCGGTACATCGGCACGCGCGGCGGCGTCGGCGGCGTTCTGGGCGAGCTCGGTCAACACGCGGTCGCGGTAACCCGCGCGGACATGATCGGCCTCGGTCGCCGCGTCCTCGCGCAGACGGGTGGGCGACGACGACCAGGCCGCGAGGATCCCTTCGCGTAACGCCGCGGTCCCGAACGGATCCGCGGGGTCCGGCCGGGTCACGTCAGTCGGTCTGTTCCGACTCGGACGGGGACGGCTCGGACGCTGACGACTCGAGGGCAGACGACTCGGGGGCAGACGACTCGGGGGCGAGCTCGTCCGTGTAATCGGTCGGCGTGGACTCGGTGCTCACGACCTCGGCGCTCACGACCTCGGCGCTCACGACCTCGGTGCTCACGACCTCGGTGGTCGCGGACTCCGCAGGCGCCGAGCCGGCCGGTCCGACCTCGACGACCTCCACTGCCGAATCGTCGAACGCCTCGTAGATCGGCGAACCGGCGCCGGTGGGCAGGGTCGTGTCGGAATGCGCGCCGCATCCGTACTCGGCGTGCACGACGTGACCGTCGGCGGCGAACTCGTTGCCGCAGACGCCGAAGGCCGCACGCAGCGATCCGGCCAGCGGAAGATAGAAACCACACAGGCGGCACGAGGACGGAGCGGCCTTCGCCATCTCCGAGTCGGGACCGTATTCGCTGTCGAACCAGCGCTGTGCTGCCTCGAGGCGACCTTCCAGACTCATGACCTGCTTGCGGCCCAGCCCGATCTCGAGGGCGGTCTCATCGACCTCGGGGTCGCCGGACAGCATGTAGCCGGGAACCAGGCGCACGTCGTCGGGAGCGGGAGCCAGCAGGTCGCCGGGACCCAGATCGCCGGGACGGATCCGCTCGCTCCACGGCACCCACGCGGGGGCGACGAGCGCGTCGGGACCGGGCAGGAGCACGAGTTCGCTCACAGTCACCCGATCCGAATCCGGGGCGGCGGCCACGACGACGGCCCACTGCCAACCGCGGTAACCCGGCAGCTCCGAGGCGAAACGATGGGTGGCCGAGCACTCGTCCTCGGGCGTCACGCCCAGATAGGCGCCGACTCCACCGTCTCCGAGTTCGTCGAGTGCGGCCCGAGCGAGGTCGACGGCGTCGGCGAGCACGGAACGCACCGCCGGATCGACCACGGGGTTCGTTCCTCGGGAAGTGGAAGCAGAGGCAACACTCACGACCCCCATTCTGCCTGACCTGTCTGCTCCGGCGCCTGCGGGTCGCGGAAGGTCGTACAGGCACCGCTCACACGCGAGGTGCAGGATGGGCGCGTGCCCCGTCTTCTCCTCTCGGCCGCGGTCGCGACGGTCGTCTGCGTCACCACCGCCGGATGCGGCGACGATCTCGTCGCCGAACCCGGTCCACCCGCCACCGAACTCGGTGTGGAAGTCGTCGCCACGCACCCCCACGATCCGGAGGCGTTCACCCAGGGCCTCGAGATCGACGAGGGCGAACTGCTCGAAGGCACCGGCCGGGCCGGGCGCTCGTGGGTGTCGGCCCGAGAGGTCGACCTCGACGGCGGGACCGTCACCCTCGCCGAGACCGAGCGCACCCGCGAACCCGTCCTCGACGACCTCTTCGGTGAGGGCATCACCGTGGTCGGCGACGAGGTGTGGCAGCTGACCTGGAAGGACGGCACGGCCGTCCTCCGCGATCGCGACACCCTGCTCGAGAAGCGCCGGGTCGACTACGACGGCGAGGGCTGGGGGCTGTGCGCGCAACCCGGCCGTCTGGTGATGAGCGACGGCTCGGCCGAGCTGATCTTCCGCGACCCCGTCACCTTCGACGAACTCGGGCGCGTCACCGTGCACCGGGACGGACGTGCCGTGTCGAAGCTCAACGAACTCGAGTGCGCCGAGGACGGCAGGGTCTGGGCGAACGTGTGGCAGACGGACGAGATCGTGCTGATCGATCCGGCCTCGGGCCGTGTGGAGGCCCGGGTCGACGCGGCTCCGCTGCGTGATCGGCTGCCCGCGGGAGCCGATGTGGACGTCCTCAACGGCATCGCACGGATCCCCGGGACCGATCGGTTCCTGGTGACGGGCAAGTACTGGCCGACGCTGTTCGAAGTGCGTTTCGTGGAGTGATCCGGGTGGCATACCGATCGCGGCACGCGTCACTCGGGCCACGTGCCGCCCTTGTGTTACAGCCGCTATCGCGTGGGGAAGAATCGAAGACGTGACCGAACCGGACGAGCGACCCGCCCCCGAGGGAGCGGACGGCCGTGTCCCGGGTTCGCAGCATCCGGGGTACAGCAACTATCCGCCTCCGCGCCGCGTCTCGGGCCGTCGCACTCCCCTGCCGCCCCTGCATCCCGTCGACCATCCGCGCCGACCGCCGGGTGCGTCGGCGGCCGGTCGGGCGGAGTCCTCGTCCGAGACCGACTCACCGCGCGCTCCGCGCATGCCGCGGAAACTGACGGTGACGCGGGTCGCGGCCCTGCGCAGCCGCGAACTCACCTCGAAGGGCATCGCGACCTTCCGCCGAGCGGCCACGGCCGACGGCGCCGACAAGTCGGGCCTGACGGCGCTCACCTACGCGACGATGGCGAACTTCGCCTCCGACGCGGCCATCGCCGTCGCGCTCGCGAACACCCTGTTCTTCTCGGCGGCCACCGGTGAGGACAGGACGAAGGTCGCGCTGTATCTGCTCATCACGATCGCGCCGTTCGCGATCATCGCCCCGCTCATCGGGCCGCTGCTCGACAGGTTGCAGCACGGTCGTCGCGTCGCGCTGGCGACGTCCTTCGCGCTGCGCACGGTGCTCGCGGTAGTGCTGGTGTTCAACTTCGACAGCTGGCTGTTGTATCCGGCGGCGCTCGGCATGATGGTGCTGAGCAAATCGTTCGCGGTGCTCAAATCCGCGGTGACACCCAGAGTCCTGCCACCGGAGATCGATCTGGTGCGGGTGAACTCCCGGTTGACGGTCTTCGGCCTGGTCGGCGGCACGATCGGTGCCGGCGCGATCGCGGCGGCCGCGGCATGGGCATTCGGTTCGTCGGGCGCACTGTGGCTGTGCGCCGGGATTACCGCATTCGGCGCCTATCTGAGCATGCGTATCCCCGCCTGGGTCGAGGTCACCGAGGGTGAGGTGCCGGCGACGCTGTCGTACCACCGCTCCGACGCGCGCACCGAGGTGCTGAACGCCGACACCGTGACCGAGGTGATCGTCACCAAGTCCGGGAAACGGAAGCAGCCGCTGGGACGGGCGGTGGTGACCGGACTGTGGGGCAACGGCACGATCCGCATCCTCACCGGCTTCCTGACCTTATTCATGGCGTTCGTCGCGAAGAACACCACCGGACAGGATCCGCTCATGCAGGCCGCGATGCTCGGTGGTGTCGGTGCCGCCGCCGCGGTCGGCAACTTCGCGGGCAACGCGACCGGAGCGCGACTCGCGCTCGGACGGCCCGCTCTCATCGTCGTGCGGTGCACCGCCGCGGTCGTCGTCGTGTCCGCCGTCGTCGCTGCGACCGGCAACGTCCTGGCCGCCGCGCTGGCGGCGCTCGTGGCGGCGTGCGCCAGCGCGCTGGCCAAGGTCTCGCTCGACGCATCGCTCCAGCAGGACCTTCCCGAGGAGTCGATCGCGTCCGGATTCGGCAGGTCCGAGACGGTTCTCCAGCTCAGCTGGGTGTTCGGCGGAGCGATGGGTGTGCTGTTGCCGACCGAACTGTGGCTCGGGTTCGCTGTGGTCTCCGTCGTGCTGGTTCTCGGATTCGCGCAGACGGTGCTGACATACCGTGGGGGGACATTGCTGCCGGGATTCGGCGGCCGTCGACCCGAACGCGTCTCCACCGAGACGGCTGCCGGGCGGAGGCGCGCCGGTGGATCCCCCACCGAAGATTGGAACAGTTGAGTTGCAGGCCCGGACGAAGAAGACTCTCGCGCTGCTGCTGGTGGCCCTGGTGGTCGTGGTAGCGGGAGTCGCCGCCACGGTGTGGAAACTGGTCGATTCGGCCGAGCCCACGCTCCCCACCATCACCGCGTACGCACGGGGAAAGACCGTGACGGTCGATCCCGCGCAGCACTGCAATCTCTATCTCGAGGACTGCGTGGAGAACCCGATCGGTCAGCTCGACGTGCCGGCCGGCTACCCGCTGCAGCTGTCGCTTCCGAACGAGATCGCCGATGCTCCGTGGCGCATCCTCACCGTCTACGGCGACACGCAGACCGGGCAGACCTACATCGACGGCGCGATGTTCGAGGCCGGTGCACGCCGTGCCCTCACCGTGGAGAGCTCCCCGGAGCTGCAGTTGCTCGGAGTGGAGATCCAGCTGCCGTCGGCCGTCGTCGACGAGGCCGGTGAACCGATCGCGCACGCCGTGTGGGCCGTCAAGACGTTCTGAGTCCCGACCCCGCATACGACGACGGGCCGTCCTCGCACACGGCGAGGACGGCCCGTCGTGGTTCGTCCCTAGTGATCGAGCTCGCGCGCGATCGCCCGCATGACCTCGGAGATGCGCTGCCCGGTCTTGCGGTCGGGGTAACGCCCGCGCCGCAGATCGGGCTGGACCGCTGCTTCGAGCAGCTTGATCATGTCCTCGACCATGCCGTGCAGTTCGTCCGGCGCGCGGCGCTTCTGCTGGGCGGGAGCCTCGCGGCGACCCTGCCGCAACGTGGGCTGCTCGAGGAGCTCGACCTTCAGCGCCTGCGGACCCCGGCGGCCCACCGCCATACCGAACTCGACGCGCTGACCGGGCTTGAGCGCTTCCACTCCCTCCGGCAGTGCCGAGGCGCGGACGTAGACGTCCTCACCCTCGTCCTGGGACAGGAAGCCGAAGCCCTTCTCGACGTCGTACCACTTCACCTTGCCGGTCGGCACCGCGCTCACCTGCTCCTCGAAAGCTGTGCCCCACAGCGGGGCAACCCGTTTACCATGCAAAACAACGCGCCCCGGCTCGGTCGAGCGGGACGCGTAGACACCTGTCAGTGTACCCGCAGAGGTGGGTCCGCCCCCGAATCGTCTTCCCGCTCCCGGACGTCACCGTTCGTCCTTGCGGCGACTACCGTGGTCACGTGGGTACTTCATCTTCGGATTCGTCTGCCGCCCCGCGTAACGGCCTCCTGAAAGCCGCGATCGCCTGCTTCGTCGTCGGTGTGGTGGCGGTCGTCGCCATCTTCCTCATTCCGGCGGTCACCGACGGCACGCCCGGACTCGCGCTGTATCTGGTGACCCTCGCATGGCCGTTGGGTTTCGCCCTCGCCATCGCCTTCGCGCTGCGCTCGGGCCGGCGCGCTCGGAACGGAGACCGGACATGAGGATCCTGCTCAACATCATCTGGTTGATCTTCGGCGGGCTGTGGCTCGCGCTCGGCTACTTCGCGGCAGGTCTGATCTGCTGCATCCTCATCATCACCATCCCGTTCGGCATCGCGTCGTTCCGGATCGGTATCTACGCGCTCTGGCCGTTCGGCAAGACGACGGTCGACAAGCCGACGGCCGGCACCATGTCGCTGATCGGCAACGTCATCTGGATCCTGGTGGCCGGTATCTGGCTGGCCCTCGGCCACATCGCCACCGCGCTCGCCATGGCCGTCACGATCATCGGCATCCCGCTCGCCGTCGCCAACCTGAAGATGATCCCGATCTCCCTGATGCCCCTGGGGAAGGAGATCGTTCCTGTGGATGCCCGCCCGAGTTACATGTGATCTTTCTCACATAACGAGCCGATAACGAGCAGGGCTCGAAACGAAATTTCGGGTACCCGGACCCCACTACCTGGGACTTCATTCCCTGGTCCGCGCCACACACGTCTGTCGCCACACGAATCGGCGCGTTATCAATTGGTGACACTTCGCCCTCGGAACCGTTACCGTCATGTCCGGTCGAACCGCCTGGCTCGACCGGTCCGGAACCGCCGCGCCAAATTCCTGTCCCGTGGTTCCGGAAGTCCCGACGAACGATCCACAGGGGACAGGAAACGGGGGACCCACCGGTCTCCCAGGAACCGATCGGCCCACAGCCGGACGGTGTCCAGGAGGCCCGGGCCGACGCAAGCGCGACGGTCCTCGGGGTGAAGCCGAAGGCGCTCCCAACGGAGCGACACGGCCGGGCGACCTCTTCAGCCCGAACCCGACAGCTGACCTCGTAGGTGCGTACGGAGAGGAACACGGAACCGACATGAGCGGACGCCATCGCAAGCCCACCAATACCGGTCGTACCGTCGCGAAGTTCGCGCTGACGGGCGCAGTCCTCGGCGTCACGGGTGTCGCGTTCAGCGGCACGGCCGCTGCCGCCCCCGACTCCGACTGGGACCGCCTCGCACAGTGCGAGTCCGGCGGCAACTGGGGAATCAACACCGGCAACGGCTACCACGGTGGCCTGCAGTTCTCGCCGAGCACCTGGAACGCCTACGGCGGCCAGGAATACGCCGCCTCGGCCAGCCAGGCCAGCCGCGAGCAGCAGATCGCCGTCGCCGAGCGTGTCCTCGCCGGCCAGGGCTGGGGCGCATGGCCCTCCTGCTCGTCGAGCCTCGGCCTGTCGAGCGCGCCCACGCAGCGCTCCGTCGACGCAGCGCCCGCCGAGACCCCTGCGCCGGCCATCCAGAACGCTGTCCCGCAGCTTCCGGAGACCCCCGCTGTCCCCGCCGAGGTCCAGGGCATCCTGGCCGGCTTCGAGCAGGGCGTCACCGCACTCCAGGACGCCGGTGTCGAGCTCGACCCGAACATCCTGGACGCCGTTCGCGCGGTGCTCCCGCAGTAACACCCCGAACATCCCGGAAGGGCCTCGCACCGTTCACGGTGCGAGGCCCTTCCGCATATGCGGACGACCTTCGTTCATCCCTCACACACGACGACGCCCGGCCCCCACGAAGGGACCGGGCGCCGTACGGAAGAGTCTGTTCGGTGATCCGCGATCGGATCAGCGGTTGATCACCGTCTTCGGATGCGTGTAGGGCAGGTCCTCGACCGGCAACGGGAACACGGTGTCCTCACCGTACGGGGAGAGCGGACCGGAACGCGTGGACGACAGTTCGGTGACAGCGTGCTCACCGTCGGCCAGCTCGGGCCATCCGTGGTCGACGTAATGCTTTTTCGAAGAGGTAGCCATGCGCTCATTTTGGCAGGTGTGTTCGGGGCCTGCTACCGCAGGTCTCTAATCTGGAGGGGATGTCCCCGACCACGCCCGCTCCCGACACCGCCTCGGACTCCCTCGCCCGCTGGCTGGCAGGTCGACGCGACACGGATCTGGCCGCCACGCTGCGCGCCCGTCCGGATCTCGTAGTGCCGCCACCGGCGAGCATGAACGTGCTCGCGAGCCGGGCTCAGCAACGCGCCTCGGTGTTCCGTGCGGCCGACGAACTCGACACCGCCGCCTTCGGGATCATCGAGGTGCTGGCCCGTCTCGGAGCGGTGGACACCCCCGTCTCCCGCGCCGCCGTGCTCGACGAGGTCTCCGGCCGCATCAGCGCGAGGAATCTCGACCGGATCCTGTCCACCCTGCGCTCGCTGCTGCTCGTGTGGGGGTCCACCGACGAACTGCGTCTCGTCGCCGCCGCCGTGGACGCCGTTCCGTGGCGCGTCGGACGCACCGGCGACGTCACCGGACCGTCCCGGCAGGAGCTCGACGACCTCCTCGCGGCTCTTCCGCCCGAGCAGCGCAGCATCCTCGACACCCTGTCGCGTACGTCCCCGATCGGTCGGACCCGCGACGCCGCACCGGACACCCCCGCCGACCGGCCCGTGCAGAAACTGCTCGCCGCCGGACTGCTCTTCCGCATCGACGACGAGACCGTCGAACTCCCCCACCGGGTGGGCCAGGCACTGCGCGACGACGCTCCCTTCGATCCGGCGGCGCTCGCTCCCCCGCGCGCACCGAAACCCACCCGATCGACCGCCGACGTCAATGCGACCGCCGGCGGCGCCGCCCTCGAACTGCTGCGGCACTGCGAAGACGTTCTCGACACCCTCGGTGCGCAAGCCGCCCCCGTCCTCAAGGCCGGTGGGCTCGGTGTCCGCGAACTGCATCGCATCGGGAAGGCGGTCGGACTCGACGACGACGAGACGGCGCTCGTCGTCGAGGTCCTCGCGGGTGCCGGTCTGATCGCGCGGGGCCTCCCCGATCCGCCGACACCGGGGGACGACGATCACTGGGCACCGACCACCGCCACCGACGCGTGGCTCGCGTCCTCCCCCGCCTACCGCTGGGCCGTGCTCGCCGGTGCCTGGCTCGATCTGCCGCGCCGGCCCTGGCTGATCGGCCGGCGCGACCAGAACGACAAGCCGGTCGCCGCGCTGTCCGACGAGGTGAAGTCCCCTACTGCCGCCCGCGACCGACGGTTGCTGCTCGACGCCCTCTCCGACGTGCCGGCGGCGGGCACGGACGTCGCCGACCTGCGTACCGCTGCGGCGTGGCGTCGTCCTCGCTGGGCGAGTCGCTTCGACACGACGAGCGTCGTGGAGACCGTGCGCGAGGCGACGACACTCGGTCTCGTCGCGCACGGCATGCTCGCGTCGCCGGGCAAGGCGCTGCTGCACGGCGGCGACGCCGAGGCCGAGATGGCAGCGGTGCTCCCCGAACCCGTCGACTACGTGCTCGTCCAGGCCGACCTCACGGTCGTCGCCCCCGGACCGCTCGTCCCCGAACTCGGCGAGCGGATCGCGCTCGTCGCCGACGTCGAATCGGCCGGTGCCGCGACCGTCTACCGGATCGGCGAGAGCAGTATCCGGCGCGCGCTCGACGCCGGGCTCGGCGCGAGCGACCTGCACGGCCTGTTCGCGACGCATTCGCGCACCCCGGTGCCGCAGTCGCTCACCTACCTGATCGACGACGTCGCGCGTCGCCACGGACGCCTGCGGGCCGGTGTGGCGACGTCCTTCGTCCGCGCCGACGATCCGGCTCTGCTCACCGAGGTACTGTCCGCCCCGGTCGCCGCCACGCTCGCCCTGCGCGCGGTCGCCCCGACCGTCGCGATCTCGCAGGCGCCTCTTGCCGAGGTGCTCACCGAGCTGCGCGCCGCTGGTTTCGCTCCCGCCGGGGAGGACGCATCGGGAGCGATCGTGGATCTACGGCCCCGGGGTGCCCGCGTCGCGATGCCGCGTGCCCGGGCCCGCTATGCCGGGCCCACCGCGCCGAGCGACGAGCAGCTCGACACCCTCGTGCGCACGCTGCGCGCCGGCGACCGTGCGGAGTCCGCGACACCGACGGCCTCGGCACGTGGTGACGGCAGCCGGTCCGGCGGTGCGGCGACGCTCGCGCTGCTGCAACTGGCCGTGCACGGCAAGCGCAGCGTCACCCTCGGCTACGTCGACGCTCAGGGTGTGGCGACGCGCCGCATCGTCGACCCGGTGTCGGTGGGCGGCGGGCAGGTGCAGGCCTTCGACCCGGCGACCGGCTCGGTGCGCAGCTTCGTCCTGCACCGCGTCACGTCGGTGGCGCTGGTCGACTGACGACGGACCCGGGTGCGGTTGATCGAGCATCGCCTGGAACCGCCCACCACCGGCCCGTGGGCGGAGAGGCTCAGCGCTGCGTCGCGAACCCCACGAACGCCCCGCCGACGGTGAACTGGTTCTCCGGCCGTGGGAGCCCGTAGTGCCCACGCAGGGTGGATTCGGTGTACTCGGTGCGGAACAGACCGCGCTCCTGCAGGATCGGCACCACACCGTCGACGAACTTCTCGAGCCCCGACGGCAGCACGGCGGGCATGATGTTGAAGCCGTCGGCCGCGCCGCTGTGGAACCAGTGCTCGATCGTGTCGGCCACCTGCTCGGCCGTGCCCGCGAAGGTTCGATGGCCGCGACCGCCGCCCAGTCGTTCGATGAGCTGCCGCACCGTGAGGTTCTCCCGTCGCGCGAGCTGCACGATGAGCGTGTACCGGCTCTTGGCTCCCTCGATCTCGTCCTCGGACGGCAGGTTCTCCGGCAGCGGCTCGTCGAGCGGAAGCTGCTCCGGCCGCAACCCGAACCGGTCGGCGAGCTGGTGGCGCGCGTACTCGGGCGAGATCAGCCGGGCCAGTTCGGCGTCGAGTTCGCGTGCCTCATTCTCCGTATCGCCGATGACGGGCACGATGCCCGGGAGGATCAGCACCTGCCGCGGGTCGCGGCCGACCTTGCCGACCCGATCCTTCACGTCGTCGTAGAACGCCTTGCCCTCCTCGAAGGTGGGCTGAGCAGTGAAGATCGCCTCGGCGTACAGCGCGGCGAAGTCCTTGCCGTTCTCCGACGAGCCCGCCTGCACGAGCAGCGGATAGCCCTGCGGCGACCGCGGCACGTTGAGCGGTCCGGCCACCGAGAAGAACTCTCCCTCGTGTTCGAAGGTGTGGACCTTCGCGGAGTCGGCGTGGATCGCCGCCTCCTTGTCGGCGACGATCGCGTCGTCCTCCCAGCTGTCCCACAGCTTGGTCGACACCTCGACGAACTCGGCGGCCCGCGCGTAGCGGCTCTTGTGCGCCGGCACGCCGTCGAGACCGAAATTGCGAGCGGCGTCGTCACCGGCGGTAGTGACGATGTTCCAGCCGGCCCGTCCCCCGCTGACGAAATCCAGCGATGCGAATCGACGCGCGAGGTTGTAGGGCTCGTTGTAGGTCGTCGACGCGGTCCCGATGAGACCGATCCGCTCGGTGGCCGTCGCGATCGCGGTGAGGATGATCGTGGGTTCGAGCTTGCCGCTCGGACGCCGTTCGGGATTCGCGAACAGCACGGGGCTGTCGGCGAGGAACACCGAATCGAACCTGCCACGCTCGGCGGTGCGGGCGAGCGAGATGTAGTGCTGGATGTCGAGATTCGCGTTCGGGTCGCTCTCCGGCAGACGCCAGGCCGCTTCGTGATGGCCGACGGGCATGAGGAAGGCGTTGAGGTGCAATCGACGATCGGTCATGTCTTCTCCTGTCGTGAAAGGTCTTTCGTCACAGTTGCGTGATGACACCGAGGGCGGTGAGGAGGTCTTCACGGATGTCCCGGAAACCGGGATCCGTGATGTAACGGGGCTTGTCGAGATCCACGTGGCAGTCGACGGCGAGGCGCCCTTCGTCCAGCACGACGATCCGATCGGCGAGCACTATCGCCTCGTCGACGTCGTGAGTCACGAGCAGCACGGTGGGACGGTGCGCGCGGACGAGGTCGTCGAGCAGTCCGTGCATCCTGATGCGGGTCAGGGCGTCGAGCGCGCCGAACGGCTCGTCGGCGAGCAGCAACTGCGGCTCCCGCACCAGGGCCCGGGCCAGCGCGACACGCTGTTGCTCCCCGCCCGAGAGTTCGAGCGGCCAGGCGTCCTCGCGCCCGGCCAGGCCGACCTCGGCCAGCATCTCGGATCCCCGGCTCCTGCCCTGCCTGTCGAGCCCGAGCGTGACGTTGTCGAGCACGCGCAGCCAGGGCAGCAGGCGGGAGTCCTGGAAGGCGACGGAGACCTTCTCCGGTACCGCGAGGGCGCTGCCCCGGATCTCCACGTCGTAGTCGAGGCCGGCGAGCGCCCGACGCTCGACCAACCGGAGACCGGCGTCGGATGCCAGACCGAAGATGCCGTAGACGAGCAATCCGACGAGGATGACGTCCGGCTGACCGTAGTTCTGGGCGTTGAACATCATCTTGCCCAGGCCGCTCACGGCGTTGATGCTCTCGACCACGATCAGGGTGAGCCACGCACCGGTCACCGCCAGGCGCAGACCGAGGAAGAATCCGGGCAGCGCTCCTCGCAGCACCTCCTTCCACACGAACTGTGCGCGAGTGAGAGCGAGGACCTCGGCGAGTTCGACGTAGCGCTGTTCGAGGGCCGCGAGAGCGTTGTGCGTCTGGATGTAGATGGTCACGACCGTCCCGAGTGCGATCACCGTGATCTTGAAGGTCTCGCCGATGCCGAGCCACAGGATCAGCAGCGGGATGAGACCCAGCGTCGGGATCGCACGCTTGAACTGCACAGGGCCGTCGATCAGTGCTTCACCGGTGCGCGTCAGGCCGGATGCGAGCGCGAGCGCGGTGCCGATGACACATCCGATCACGAAGCCCAGCACGGCACGGCTCAACGATGCCAGGATGTGTTGTTGCAGAGTTCCTTCCGCGACGAGTTCGACCGCGCTGGTCACCACGGTCCAGGGAGCGGAGAGCTTGCGGTCGTCGATCCATCCGGCACCCGACCCGATCGCCCACACGACGAGCAGCAGAACCACGCCGGTCATGCGCGAGAACGGGACGGCCTTGCGGAGACCGAGCCGCCGGAGCGGCCTGATCCCCTCCGTCGGTGGCTGATCGGTGGGGTCCAGTGGGCGGGCGCCGACCTCCACCGGCCGTGTCAGTGTGCTGGTCACGAATCCGACCCCTTCCGGTACTCCTACGGAACCGACTCCGCGGCAATCGTTTCGAATCTGCGATCGAAGATCTGCTCGACGTCGAACTCGTCGAACCATCCGGCCTCATCGAGCAGTTCCGAGGTCTCCTGCGTCCATTCGATCGCGGAGTCCCAGTCGGTGGGATATGCCGGTTTCTGGCCGACGGTTTCGACCATCCGCCTGCCGTCCTCGTACGACACCCCCTCGCTCTCGACGTAGTACTTCCGAATCCACTCGTCCCGGTTCTCCCACGCCCAGACGTCACCCTGTGCCCACAACGGGATGAATTCCTTGATCGCCGCGACCTTCGCAGGATCCTCGAGCACGGACACCGGAGCCCACAGAACACTCAACGCGTCGACCTCGGGCGTGAACACCCCTCGCGCGCCCTCGGTTTCGTACTGGTTCAGGTACTTCGTGAGGGTAGGTTCCACCAGCGGTGCGACGTCGACCTGTTTCGCCTGGAGCGCCGTGAGGAACTGCGTGCTCGGTAGTTCGACGAATTCCACCTCGTCGAGACCGATTCCGGCCGACTTCAGCGTCCGGAGCACGACGACACCCTGGGCCTGCCCCGGCGACAACGCGATCTTCCTGCCGCGCAGGTCGTCCAACGAATCGATGTCTGGACCGGGTGCCGTCGCGAGCGAGTACTGCGGCGAATCCTTCTCGCGTACGGCGACGATCCTGGCGTCGAGCCCGGTGGCACGGGCCTGGATGGGAGGAATCGCCGCATTGACCGCGAGGTCGACGGCGTCGCCGCGGAACGCCTGGATGACGTCGGGACCGGCCGAGACGTCGGGCCAGTCCGACACCGTGAACGGCAACTCGTCGATACGACCGGTCGCTTCGAGCTGGATACGGGTGGGCTTGACGGCAATGCTCAACGACGTCCCCGGTGGAATCTCCTCGGGAATTTCGGCGTCGGCGGACAATCCCCCGGTCGAACCGCCGGCGCACCCGGTGAGCACGACGCTCAGTGCGGCCGCGACGACGATCGGAGCGCGCGATCTTCGAGAGCGCACGAGTGAGGACACGATCATGAGAACTCCTTGCGAAGGTGAGGGGCGCGACATCGCGCGAATACGCCGACGTGCGCCACCGGAAGACGAGCGGGAACCCGAGCGCGGGCCCGACCGCGAGGACAGCAGTCCCGGAAACCGCAGTCCCGAAATCAGCGGTCACGGTACGGAGAACAGCGACAGTGCGGACAGCCACGGAACCGCGATCGGTGGACGACACGACACCCACGGTGTTCGCGACGCGAGGCACTGCGGCCTGCGATCACGGTCCGGCCCATCGCTCTCCCCCGTCCGCCCGGGCTGTGGACGTCCTCTGTCTGCACAGCATCGCCGGTGACGGTATCGGCCGCGCGGAACTTCCCGACAGGGATCAGCGCACGGTGAAATCAACTCCGGACACCGGAGTACGGAACATTTCAGCGCCGTGTTCGGATGGCGCACAGAATAATTCGAGCGACTGGCTTTTTCCGGGAAATGACGTATGGTGTGGTCTTGTCGAGTGGTTGTTCATCGAAGATGGAGTGACAATGGCCGACAAGGGCAAGAATTCGAAGAAGCCAGCGAAGTCCCTGAAGGAACGTCGTCAGGAGAAGCGGCAGAAGGCCGCCGAAGCCGGCGAGTTCATTCGTAAGCGGAAGCGGAGCTGAATCCGGTTGCAGGCCATGGATCTCGAAATCGCAGCGCTCGAAGCGCTGTCCGACAAGATAAGTGGATTGTCCGGTCGGGAAACGGGCACCGACGCACAGCGGCACGGATATCGCGCCGCCTTGGCGCGTGCACGGGTGTTCGTTCTCGACGAGCGTGCCGGCGCGATGAAACAGCCGGCCTGAGAAAAGAGAAAATCGGTACTGGAATGAAGCGGACGCTGCATGCCCTGGACAAGATCCAGGAACGACTCGAATCGGAACTGGATTCGAGACCTCCCACCTCCGAGAAAGACGCCGGCTACCGGTCCGGTATCTCCGAGGCGCTGGTGTGCGTGATGGAGGTGCGGCAGTCGCTCGCACGGTGAGTACGCCGTGAAACCAGTCGGCCGTGCGTTCCCGCCACGGGGGAACGCACGGCCGTACACCGTCGTGGTGGCGCGGTACGGCCCGAACCTGGAGAATGGGAAAGTTCTACTTTCCATCCACAGGAGGCACTCGTGGCCGACGGACCGCTCATCGTCCAGTCCGACAAGACCGTGCTCCTCGAGGTCGATCACGACCGGGCGAACGAGGCGCGGCAGGCGATCGCACCGTTCGCCGAGCTCGAACGCGCCCCCGAGCACATCCACACCTACCGGGTGACGCCGCTGGCATTGTGGAACGCCCGTGCCGCCGGTCACGACGCCGAGCAGGTCGTCGACGCGCTGGTCTCGCATTCCCGGTTCGCCGTCCCGCAGGCGCTGCTCGTCGACATCGTCGACACCATGAGCCGCTACGGGCGCCTCCAGCTGGTCAAGAACCCCGCCCACGGCCTGACCCTGGTCAGCCTCGACCGGGCGGTGCTCGCCGAGGTCCTGAGAAACAAGAAGATCGCCCCGATGCTCGGTGCGCGCATCGACGACGACACCGTGATCGTGCATCCGAGCGAGCGCGGACGCGTCAAGCAGATGCTGCTGAAGATCGGCTGGCCGGCCGAGGACTTCGCGGGGTACGTCGACGGCGAGGCCCATTCGATCTCGCTGGACTTCGAGACGAACCCCTGGCACCTGCGCGACTACCAGGAACTGGCCGCCGACTCGTTCTGGTCGGGCGGCTCGGGTGTCGTGGTGCTGCCGTGCGGTGCCGGTAAGACGATGGTCGGCGCGGCCGCGATGGCGAAGGCCGGCGCGACGACGCTCATCCTCGTGACGAACACGGTCGCCGGGCGCCAGTGGAAGCGCGAGCTGATCGCCCGCACCTCCCTCACCGAGGACGAGATCGGCGAGTACTCGGGCGAGAAGAAGGAGATCCGCCCGGTCACCATCGCCACCTACCAGGTGATCACCCGCAAGTCGAAGGGTGAATACCGCAATCTCGAGTTGTTCGACTCCCGCGACTGGGGGCTGATGATCTACGACGAGGTGCACCTGCTGCCGGCGCCGGTCTTCCGTATGACCGCAGACCTGCAGTCCCGCCGCCGCCTCGGTCTCACCGCGACCCTCGTGCGCGAGGACGGACGCGAAGGCGACGTCTTCTCGCTCATCGGCCCGAAGCGGTTCGACGCGCCGTGGAAGGACATCGAAGCCCAGGGCTGGATCGCCCCCGCCGACTGCGTGGAGGTCCGCGTGACCCTCACCGACGCCGAGCGCATGGCGTACGCGGTCGCCGAGCCCGAGGAACGGTACAAGCTGTGCTCGACCGCGCGCACCAAGATCCCGGTCGTGAAGTCGATCCTCGAGCAGCACCAGGACGCCCCGACACTGATCATCGGTGCCTACATCGATCAGCTCGACGAGCTCGGTGAAGCGCTCGACGCCCCGGTCATCAAGGGTTCGACGAAGACGAAGGAACGCGAGGCGCTGTTCGACCGGTTCCGGTCGGGCGAGCTGAAGGTGCTCGTCGTGTCGAAGGTCGCGAACTTCTCCATCGACCTGCCGGAGGCCTCGGTCGCGATCCAGGTGTCGGGCACCTTCGGTTCGCGTCAGGAGGAGGCCCAGCGTCTCGGGCGGCTGCTGCGTCCGAAGCACGACGGCGGGCAGGCCCACTTCTACTCCGTGGTCTCGCGCGACACCCTCGACGCCGAATACGCCGCGCATCGCCAGCGGTTCCTCGCCGAGCAGGGTTACGCGTACCGGATCACCGACGCCGACGACCTGCTCGGACCGCAGATCGGCTGACGCGGAGCGTCCCTGCGCGACGCGTCACAGGGACTTCGTGTCACTGCGGCCGGTATTCCTGTTCGGGGCGGCCGGTGGTGCCGTAGCGCAACTGCATCCGCAGGCGTTTCTTCGCGACGAGCGCCGCGAGATAGCGCTGTGCGGTCGCGCGCGACACCCCGATCGTCACGGCCACCTCCCCAGCCGACATCGGTTCCGGTGATTCCCGGAGCGCCTGCATCACGAGCTCTTCGGTCATCGAACGCGAGGGTGCCGGGCGGGCGGCCGGCAACACCGGCCGCAGTGCGGCCAGCGCCGTGTCGATCTCGGTCTGGGTGAGCTCCTCCCCCGCGACGACCCTGCGGTACTGCGCGTAGGCCGCCAGCCGCCGGGCCAGTTCGGTGCTTGCGAACGGCTTGACCAGATACACCAGCGCACCGGCGGTGAGTGCCGCGCGCACCGTCGTGCCCTCGCCGGCGGCACCGAGCACGAAACTGTCGCATTCGAGGCTCCGGATCAGGTCGATCCCGGAGCCGTCCGGTAGGTACACGTCCACGAGGGTGAGATCGACGGGACCGGCCCGAACGGCGTCCCGGGCCGCCGCGATGCTCCCGGCGACCGCGCAGACCTCGAATCCCGCCACACCCGAGACCACGGAGGCGTGGAGTTCGGCGACCCGGAAGTCGTCGTCGACGACGAGGACCTTCAGATCCGTTCCGCCCATCCCGTGTCCCTTTCGTCGAGCATCCCGGGCAGCGTCGCCAGGAAGACCGCACCCCCGGTCGGATTCTCCGGCGTGCGCTGCCCGCCACGGTCCGCCAGCACGACGTCGCCGCCGTGCAGCCGCGCGATGCGCCGTGCCAGCGCCAGCCCCATTCCCCGGCCACCGGGCACCGTCGGATCGCTGCGGGTCGTTGCGCCCTCGGCGAAGACGTCGGGCAGCGCGGGATCGACGCCGTCGCCGGTGTCCGCGACACTCACGTGCAGGTCGGCACCGTCCTCCATCAGTTCCACCTCGACCTCGGCCGGAGCGCGCCCGCTCGTGCGTGCCGCCTCGATCGCATTGTCGAGCAGGTTGCCGAGCACCGTCGTGACGTCGACGGGTGCCCGCACGGTGGCGTGCGCCCACGTGTTCTCGCCGAGCACGAGCGTGACTCCCTGCTCGCGCGCATGCGCGGCCTTCGCGACGAGGAAGGCGTGCAGGTACGGGTCGGTGATCGCGTCGATGCCCTCGAGCTGTTCACCGAGCGGACCCGAACCGAGGATCTGTTCGATGTACTCGAGCGCCTGCTCCGCATGCCCCCGGCGGAGCAGTCCGTCGAGCAGGTGGAGCCGGTTCGCGAACTCGTGCCGTTGGGCCCGCAGTGCCGTACTCATCGCCTTGACCGCGTCGAGTTCGCGCGTGAGCGTCTCGATGTCGGTCCGGTCCCGCACCGACATCACCGTGCCGAGATCCCGGCCATCGCGCACCACACGCCGCGAAACGGCGACGACGACCCGGTCGCCGGTGGTCGCCGCGACCGGGATGCCCTCCGCGGAGCGCAGCACGTCGAGCAACCGCGGGGTCATTCCGAGGGTGTCGACACTGCGACCGATTCCGTCGTCGAGATCGAGCAGACGACGCGCCTCGGCGTTGACGACGGTGACGATACCGCGGGCGTCGGTGCCGACGACCCCGTCGGAGATCCCGTGCAGCACGACCTCCTGTTCGCGGACCAGCTCGGTGAGCTGTTCGGGTTCGAGTCCCAGAGTGAGCCGCTTCCAGCGGTTGGCGAGCAGCAACGATCCGACAGCACCGCACACGAGTGCTGCGAGCGCGATCAGGACGGCATCGGCGAGGTCGCTGCGCAGGTCGGCGCGCACCCGGTCGGTGGCGATGCCGACGCTCACCTCCCCGACCACCCTGCCCGAGACGGGATCGCTCACCGGCACCTTGGCCCGGACCGAATCGCCGAGCGTGCCCGACTCGCTGGTCACGATCTCCCGTCCGGCGAGTGCCTCGGTGGGGTCGGTGCTCACCCTCCGGCCGAGCTGTTCCGGATCGGGATGCGCGAGCCGGAGTCCCTGGTCGTCGGTGACCACGACGAACAACGCTCCGGTGGCGGTGCGGACGGCCTCGGCGGCCTCCTGCACCGCACCGGATGCGAGTTCCGGGTTGTCCGGGGAAACCACCCCGTCGTCGGCGGCCGAATAGCGTGCGACCTCGTCCCGCACGGTCGGGTCCGCGGACACCGACCGTGCGATCGCGAGCGCCCGCTGACCGTGCTCGTCGGTGACTCGGTCCTCGGTGGTGGTGGCGAACACCGTGAATCCGATGCCGAGTGCCACCGCCACCACCGCGGACTGGAGCAGAAGTACCTGGGTGCGAAGTTTCACGGCGTCGCTCCCGTTCGTCCCATCCGTCCAGTGTGGCCCGGGGCCGATCTCATCCGAACGGAATCTGCCCGAGTACCACCCCGACGACGAGCATCACGACCGACACCACTCCGGCGCGCCACAGCACCTTGCGGTGATGGTCGGCCAGTGGCACCCCGGCGAGGGTCACCAGCAGCAGAATCGCCGGGACCAGCGGGCTCTGCATGTGGACGGGCTGTCCGGTGATCGATGCGCGCGCCATCTCGACCGGTTCGATGCCGTACTGCGCTGCCGTCTCCGCCAGCACCGGGAGTACCCCGAAGTAGAAGGCGTCGTTGGTCATGAAGAAGGTCATCGGGATGCTGAGCAGGCCGGTGATGACGGCGAGGAACGGGCCGAGTGCGTCGGGGACGACGCCGGTGAGCCACAACGCCATCGATTCGACCATGCCGGTGCCTTGGAACACGCCGGTCAGGACGGCGGCGGCGAACACCATCGCGACGACCGACACGATGCTCGACGAATGGCGTGCGATCGCGGCGGACTGATCGACGACGCGAGGGAAATTCACGGCCAGCGCGATACCGGCGGCGATCATGAACAGCACGGGGATCGGCAGGATGTCGAGGCCGAGGACGACGAGCAGCGCCACCGTGAGGATCGCGTTGAAGGGCAGCAGACGCGGACGCAGGGTCGGACGTTCGGGGTCGAGTCCGGCAGCCAACCGACCGACCTCCCCGTCGGTCGTATCGGTGCCCTTTCCGACCGTCGTACCCACTCCGGACGGACCAGCGCCGAGCGGCATCAGGTCGGGCTTCCACGTGAGCTTTCCGAGACGGCGACGTTCGACGAAGCCCAGGTGAGCAGCGAAGCCCAGCACGACCACGAGTCCGACGACGAGCGACGGGATCATCGGGACGAACACGTCGGACGGGGACAACCCGAGCGCGCTGGCTGCACGGACCGTCGGCCCGCCCCACGGGATGATGTTCATCGTGGCGTTCGCCAGGCCCGCGACGACGGTGAGGACGACCGGGCTGACCTTCAGTTTCAGGTAGAGCGGCAACAGTGCGGAGGTGGTGATGATGAACGTCGTGGACCCGTCCCCGTCGAGGGAGACGACCATCGCCAGCACAGCGGTTCCGATCACCAGTCGTGCCGGGTCGTCGCGCACGAGCCGCAGGATGAGCCGCACGAGGGGGTCGAACAGGCCGACGTCGATCATGATGCCGAAGAAGATGATCGCGAAGAACAGCAGCGCCGCTGTGGGGGCGAGACTTTCGACGCCGTCGACGATCATGTCGCCGATGTCGGTGCCGGCTCCGGCGATCAGGCCGAACGCGACCGGGATCAGGATCAGGCCGACGACCGGGGTGGCCCGTTTCGACATGATCAGGTACATGAACGTGGCGACCATCAGGAAGCCGAGGACGACGAGCATGGCGGTGCCCACTTTCTGACGTGATCGGGGCCGGTCCGGGCACACGTCGACCACGGGTCGCGGGCGCGACCGGAGGTCTGGTGTGGGGGTCCGGCTCGAAGCCGTGAGGGTTGTGTGATCTCTGCTACAGCAGAGTGTGTGGCCACGTCCCTCACCGAGTCACCGTTGCGCGCGAAAGCGCCGTTGTGCGCATTCTGCTCGAGCCCGTCGTGGTCGGGCTCGCCGCCGGAGGCCGACAGTGGTCGGCCCAAGGGCTCCAATAAGCTGGTGGCGTGCGCCGCTTCGACTTCCCTGTGGACCTGCCCCATGCCAAGGCCGTGAACCAGACCCTCGCGGATGTCCGTCGTCTGCGGTGGTCGGCGATATTCGTCGGCCTGGTGTGCGTCGCGGGTGCGGTGGGTCTGTTCCTGCTCGGCGAAGCCTGGGCGTACATAGTCGCCGCCGTGCTGGCGGTCGCGGCCGCGACGTCGGTGTGGGTGGCGCTGTGGGCGCCGCGCAAGGTGGGGACCATCGAACAGCTCTACCGCGACAGCCCTCTCGTCCCGGCCGTCGTCGCCGCCGAGCGTGCCCGCGGGCTGACGCTGCTCGCGCTCGTCGACATCGCCAAGCCCGAGACGTCCGGCCGGCACTTCGCCCTGGTCACCCGCAATGTGGAGGCGGTGCCGGGTCACCGGATCGCGGTCGGTGAGCGCGTGCCGTGTGCCGCGGTCCTTTCCGACCGCACGACCCGCAACGACTCGGGGGTGTGGCAGATGGTCGGCCCCATGCCGATCGCCTGGGGTACCCGTGATCAGAAGGTCATCGCCGACGCGGTCGCGCAGATCCCCGAGGTGGAGTGGCGCGTGCTGAAGGACAAGCTGAAGATGGTGGGCCAGGTCGATGCCACCGACGAGCGTCGCCTCGAACTGGCGAGCAAGGAACTGCCGCCCGAACTGCGGTGACGGGGGCGTGCCCCGGGACGTTGTGGGTCGCCGGATTGTCGGCCGACGACCCACACGGCCCGTGAACGGCTGGCTCCTCCAGCGCTCAGGGGCAGTGGGCATCACGCGAGGTGCGGGAGCACTTCCTTCTCGAGCAGTTCCAGCCCCGAGGTGTCGTAGGCGGCCTCGGGAACGTAGAAGATCGCGTACTCGAGCCCCTGCTTCTTCAGCGCGGTGAGGTTCTCGACGATCTGCTCGGGGGTGCCGACGGCGGGCATCCCCCGGAAGGCGTCGAGCGCCCCGTCGGCCTTCTCCGCCCCGACGATCGGTTCGAGACGGGCCCGCAGTGCCTCGAGCCGGTCCTGCACCTCGGCTTCGGTGCGGCCGATCGCCACGTTGTAGTTGGCCGATCGCACGATGGCGTCGAAGTCGGTGCCGACCTCGGCGCAGTGCTCGCGCAGGATCTCCGACTTGCGCGCGAACCCTTCGGGTGTGCCGTCGAAGTTGGTGTACTGCGCGTACTTCGCGGCGATCTTCAAGGTCACCTTCTCGCCGCCGCCGGCGATCCACAGCGGAATACCGCCCTCCTGCAGCGGAAGCGGGCGGACGATGGCTCCATCGACGGTGTAATGCCTACCTGAGAACGTCGCGGAACCCGTGGTCCACGCCTGTCGGAAGATCTGCACGCCCTCGTCGAGTCGGCGCAGCCGCTCACCCGGCGACGGGAATCCGTAACCGTATGCGCGCCATTCGTGTTCGTACCATCCGCCACCGATCCCCATCTCGATGCGCCCGCCGGAGATGATGTCGGCGGTGGCCGCGACCTTCGCGAGATAGGCGGGGTTGCGATAGGCCATGGCGGTACACATCTGGCCGATGCGCACACGCTCGGTGACGGCGGCGAAAGCCGACACGAGGCTCCATGCCTCGTGGGTGGCCTCGTCGGTGGGCGCAGGGACGGTGTGGAAGTGGTCGTACACCCAGATCGATTCCCACGGTCCGCGATCGGCGCGGAGCGCGAGATCGCGCATCACCTGCCACTGGTCGGAGGGGTCGATGCCGACGAGGTCCAGTCGCCAACCTTGGGGGACGAACAATCCGAAACGCATACGTGTCCTAGGGTCGAAGTGACGTTGTGCAGTGCCGGTTCGGCCGGCGCCACCTGTTCCAGTGTGCGCCGCGGCCATGGCGAGTATCGCGGAACGAAGCGGAACATGCAGGCCGCTCCGAGCAGAGCCAGACCGCCCACGGTCAGGGCACCGGCGGCCAGGGACAGGGTGGCGACGGCGCCGACGGCGAACGGACCGACGAACATGCCGGTGTCGTGGGTGAGCCGCCAGGCCGCCAGGAACTCTGCCCGGGTCGCAGGTGGTGCCGTGTCGGCACCGAGCGTCATGATCACCCCGTTGCCCAGACCGTTGCCGATGCCGAGCACCACCGCGACCGCCGCGAGAGACGCCAGGTCGTCGGCGACCGGCAGGATCAGGAAGGCCACCCCGATCACGAGCAGCGACGGCACCGCGACGGCCCGTCGCCCGTACCGGTCCATCAGTTGCCCGGCCGGATACGAACAGAGCAGGTCGACGGCACCGCCGATCCCGAAGACGATCGAGACGGTGGCCGCGTCGAGTCCGATATGACTCGCCCACAGCGGCAGCACCGCTTCGCGCGATGCCCTGGCCGCACCCATCAGCAGCGACGCGACGCCGAGTGTGCCGAGCAGTCGGCGGTGCCGTCGCAGGATCGTGCCGAGCGAGGTGTGCGTGCGCTCGCCGGTTCCGGCGTCCGTTCGTCGCCCGGTGTCCGGCGCCCGCGCCATGAGGACGCCCGACAGCACCACACCCACGGCCTGTACCGCGAGGCCGCCCCGAACTCCCACAAGGTGGATGACACCGGCGCCGAGGAACGGACCGAGGAAGAAACCGAGTCGCCACATCGTGGCGAAGGCCGCCATGGCCCGTGCTCGTCGCTCGATCGGCACGGCCTCGGCGAGATAGCTCTGTCGCGCCAGACCCCACACCGCGTTGGCGAACCCGGTGAGCACCGCGCCCGCGGCGAGAACCGCCGGTGTCCAGGCCGTGAGGGAGACCAGGACACCGACGGTTCCCAGGGCGGTACCTGCGAGGATCGCGCGACGCTCCCCCAACCGCGCGACGATGCTTCCCGCCGGCAGGTCGCCGATCACGGCGCCGAGCGCGACGAGTGCGACGACCACCCCCGCCACGGGCACCGACGCGCCGAGTTCGCGCGCGAGCAGTGCCACGACGGGGGCACCGGCACCCTGGCCGATCCCGAAGATAGCCGACGGCACGAAGACCGTGGTGATCAGCGATTTCGGGTCGAATCCCTCCGTCATGCGGCCACGACTCGGGGCTCGGACGGTTCGGCGGGGATCACTGGTCGGCGCGCCACCGCGACAGGCGGCGTTCGATCGCGACGAGGACGCCGTTGAAGACGAGCCCGACGAGCGAGATCGCGATGATGCCCGCGTACATGTCGGGGATCCGGAAGTTCAGCTGCGACGCGGTGATCAGGTAGCCGAGACCGGCCTTCGCGCCGACCATCTCGGCGGCGATGAGCACCAGGATCGACGAGGCCGCCGCCATCCGGACACCGGTGAAGATCGTCGGCACGGCCGCGGGCAGCACGACCTTCTGGAACAGGCGGTGCGCCGGAAGACCCAGCGATCGCGCGGACTTCACCAGCAGCGGATCCACCGTGCGCACACCGGAGATGGTGTTGAGGAGGATCGGGAAGGTGCACGCATAGATCACCAGCGCGACCTTCGAGGTCTCCCCGATACCCAGGATCAGGATGAACACCGGGAGCAGCGCGAGGGCGGCCGTGTTGCGGAAGACCTCCAGGATCGGGTTCAGCAGATCCGCGACCGGCTTGTACCAACCGATCGCCACCCCGAGCGGCACCGCGATCGCGACGGCGACGAAGAACCCTACGAGCGCGCGGGACAGGCTCGCCGCCAGATGGTCGGCGAGCTGACCGTTGCCGATCAGGTCGAGGAACGCTCCGACCACGGTGGTGAACGGCGGCAGGAACACCTCGTCGACGAGCCCGACCCGGGGAGCGATCTCCCACAGCGCCAGGAAGGCGACGATCGCGACGGCCGGCTTGACGAAACGCCACACCAGGGCACCGGTACGCCGCCCGACGCTGCGCACCGAGGATCCGGCCGGCGTGACTGCGGGTGTGATGCGGTCGTCGAGCTCGGGCTTCGTCAGAACGGCACTAGTGCTGGACATGCTGGGCCTCTTCCGTTGCTGTGGCGAGTTCGAGGTCGTGCGCGCGGGCCACCTCCGAGTGCAGCAGCGACCAGATGTCGTGCCGCAGCGCCCGGAATGCTTCGCTCGAGCGGACGTCGTCGACGTTCCGGTCGATGTCGACGTCGACGACGGTCTTGATCCGACCCGGTCGGGACGTGAGGATCGCGACGCGCTGTCCCAGATAGACGGCTTCGTCGATGCCGTGGGTGATGAACAGGATCGTCTTGCCGGTCTCGCGCCGGATGCGGAGCAGTTCGTCCTGCAAGGATTCGCGGGTCTGGGCGTCGAGTGCCGCGAACGGCTCGTCCATGAGCAACACTTCGGGATCGAAGGCGAGGCTGCGTGCGATGGCGACGCGCTGCTTCATGCCTCCCGACAACTCGTGCGGGTAGCGGTCGCCGAATCCGTGCAGGCCTACGAGATCGAGGTAGTGCCCGGCGAGATCGCGACGCTCCCGCTTGGGCAGACCCTTCGCCTCCAGACCGAATTCGATGTTGCTACGGGCCGTGCGCCACGGGAGCAGTGCGTACTGCTGGAAGACGATTCCACGATCCAGGCCGGGGCCAGAGATGGGCCGGCCGTCGAGCAGGATCTGCCCCGAGGTCGGTGTGGTGAGACCACCGAGAAGGTCGAGCAGGGTGGACTTTCCGCAACCGCTCGGTCCGACCAGGACGAGGAACTCCCCGTCGGCGAGGTCGAGACTGATGTCGTCGAGCGCGGTGAAGGTGTCGTTCGTGCCGCGCACCGGGAACTTCTTGGTGACGTGGTCGATCCGGAGTTTGGGCTCGCTCACTTCGCCTCCTCGAGGGGTTCGCCGTTCGGGCCGCTGGTGGGCTCGTAGGTGCCGTTGGCGTAGGGGTTGAATTCGTTCGTGTAGACGTCGTCGAGTTCGATCTGCCCTTCGTCGAGCTCGCCGTTGCGCGTGAGCCAGTCGATCCACGTCCGGATCTCCTGGTCGGTGATCACCCCACCGGGGCCGGCGACGCCGGGGCTGCGCCAGTACGCGACGAGGCTCGTCGACTCGTTGCGTCCACGACCGTCGATGATCTCCTCGAACTTCGCAATCACCTCTTCGCGCGGGGTCACCTGGGTCCAGCGGATGGCACGGGCCGTGCCCTGCACCAGGTCGGCGACGACATCGCGGTTCCGCTCGATGAAGTCGTTGCGGAACACGAGTGTCCCGTAGGAGAACGACCCGAAGAGGGACTCGTCGGTGAACAGCGGCCGGATGCCGCCCCGTTCCACCGCGGTCTCGCGGAACACGCTGCCGAGCGTCCCGACGTCGATCTGTCCTTCGCGTAGAGCCTGCTCGGTGTTGACGGGCGGGACCACGATGAGCTCTACCTGCGCGATCTCCTCGGGGGTCAGGCCCTGCTGAGCGAGCCACTCCCGCACCAGGAATTCGTGGTGGGCACCGAGGGTGTTCATGCCGACCTTCTTGCCGATCAGATCGCGCGCGGTGCGGATCGGGCTGTCCTCGAGGACGAAGTAGCCGTTGAAGGTCTGCTCGTCGGACCCGTAGTAGGCGAGCACGGAGGTCAGCGGTGAGTTGCCGGCCTGCGCCTTGATCACGGCACCGTTGAACGCGCCGCCGAAGTCGACCTGGTTCGTCGCGGTGTTCTGGAGCGACTGGGGGCCGTTGCCGTTGTCGCCGATCCATTCGAGCCCGACGTTCTCGAAGTATCCGAGCGCTTCGGCGAGTTCAGGGAACCCGACCTGTCCGGCCGAGCCCTCGTAGCGGAGAACGGTCTTGCCGTCCGCAGTGGTGGTGGCCTCGGAACCCGAGCAGGCCGTGGCGACGGAGGCGAGGGTGAGGAAGGCTGCAGTCGCAGCGACGACGCGCAGCAGATTTCTGCGCAGGGCGGATGCGGGCATCAGGATTCGAGTCCTCGTGTCGGCCCGTGGTGCGGGCACGGTGATGTGATGCCCGAGCATGCCGGGCACGGTGATGTGATGCCCGAGCATGCCGGGCACGGTGATGTGATGCCCGAGCATGCCGGGCACAGCGAACTACGCACCGGCGGTGCGGTGACGGGCGCTGCTGTTCGTCAGCGGCAAGAGATGTGGTTGTCTCTCAGCGACAACACAACCGACACTCGGACACGGTCCGTCCCCCTTCGAAGTTCTGCGACCGTGACAGCATCCCCGCCCCGCGTGCAGGATCGCAACGATTGTGCGCAGCGTGATCGGAAGTGGCCGATTCCTGCCCCGCGCACGGCGAAGGCCGACACATCGACTGTGCCGGCCTTCGTTGCAGTAGGGACGATGCAGCAGGGGTCAGGAGCGGAAAAGCGAGAACAGGCTCCGCCGGCGCCGTCCGCCGTCCGCGTTGCCGGAACTGCACGTGCAGCGATCGGCTGCGGGAACGGACGCCATCACGGCGTCGACATGCTGCCCACACCCTCCCCAGCCGGTGCTACCGCAGGTCGGGCACGTCACGGGAAAACACATGAGAATCTCCTCGTATCGATTGTCGTATGGGGGTCAGGCGGACAGGCGGGAAGCGACCCAGGCGTTGTAACCGCCGAGCAGGTCGGTGACGTTCTCGAAACCCTGCGCACGCAGCAGTGATGCCGCCACGCTCGAACGCCACCCACCTGCACAGTGCACCACGATCGGTTTACCGACCGGTACCTGTTCCAGACGGGCGCGCAACTGTGCCAACGGAATCGGAACCGATCCGGGAATCACACCGGATTCGCGTTCACCGGGATTGCGGATGTCGACGAGGGTGACCGCATCGTCGGCGAGCAACCGGTCGAGTTCTTCGACCGTCGTCCGTCGGGCGGTCTCGATCAGGCCGGTGAGTTCGGCGGGGAAGACACCGTCGCGATCGACGTTCAGATAACCTGCCGCACCGTCGGATCCGATGCGGGCGAGACGCACCGCGGCATTCTGTTCTTCACCGGGATAGGTGATCAGCACGATCCTCTCACCGACCTCGGCGACCATGCCGCCCGTCTCCGCGAAACGGCCGTCGAATCCGACGTTCACCGAGCCGCGCAGGTGCCCGGCGGCGAAGTCGTCGACACCACGCGCATCGAGAACACGTGTGCCGGCGACGAGTTCGTCTTTCACCTGTTCCGGCGTCAACTCGGGAATCGCGCGGTCCTGCACCAGGAGCGGGTGCATCCGCTTGTTCATCGCCGCGTCGACCGAGAAGTACGACGGAGCTGCCGGCTGGCCTTCGGTGACCAGGCCGACGAAGTCGTCCTCGCTCATGGGCTGCACGGACGGGTTGGTGGCGCGCTGCTCGCCGATGGTCGAGGTCAGTTCGCTCGACAGGTTCTTCCCGCAGGACGAACCGGCACCGTGAGCAGGCATGACGACGACTTCGTCGGGCAATGTCAGCAGCTTCTCGTGCACGGTGCGGTACATCGCGCGAGCCAGATCGGCACTCGAGCCGTCGCCGAGGTTGACCAGATCGGGACGTCCGACGTCGCCGATGAACAGCGAGTCCCCGGTGAGCACTGCGGCCGGGACGGCGCCGGAATGCTCGCGCACCAGCACCGATATCGACTCCCAGGTGTGGCCCGGGGTGGACAGGATCTCGAGTTCGACCTCCCCCAGCGACAACTTCTCGCCGTCACGCAGACGGCGGATCGGGTAGTCGGTCTCCGCCGCTTCACCGAATCCGATCCACGCACCCGTGGCGTCGACCAGCTCGAGATGACCGGAGACGAAGTCCGCGTGGAAGTGGGTGTTGATCACACCCTCGATGGTCAGGCCGTACTTCTCTGCGTCGGAAAGATATTCGGTGATGTCGCGGCGGGGATCGACCACGACCGCCCTGCCCGTGTTCTCGTCACCGATGAGGTAGGACGCATGGGAGAGGCACTCGATGTAGTACTGCTCGAGAATCATGGATTCCTCCGAATGAGTCGATTCGACCTCGTTGTGGACAAGCCTGCCATATACCCCCTAGGGTATGTCAAGTACCCCCGGGGGTATTGAGATAGAGGCACGGCCTTCGCGCAGCGACCGTTCCCGTCTCCCCTCCCGATCCCCACCCCACCGAAAGGCACCCATGACCGAGTCCTCGACGACCACCATCGACCCGAACACCCTGCGCGAATCACTGAATGCCGCCGGCCACGTGCGCATCGTCGACGTCCGTACACCGGGCGAGTTCGAGTCGGTGCATATCCCCGGCTCCTACAACGTGCCGCTCGACCTGCTGCGGGAGCACCGCGACGAATTCTGCGCACATCTCGACGAGGGCATCGTGCTGGTATGCAGATCCGGACAGCGCGCAGGGCAGGCCGAGCAGACCTTGCGGGCAGCCGGCCTTTCCCACATCCGCATCCTCGACGGCGGCGTTCTGGCGTGGGAATCAGCCGATCTCCCCGTCAACCGCGGTTTCGAACGGTGGGATCTCGAACGCCAGGTCCGGCTGGTCGCCGGTTCGCTCGTGCTGTCGTCGATTCTCGGCAGCGTCGCAGCCCCGAGACTGAAGTGGCTCGCGGCGGGAATCGGTGGCGGGTTGGCTTTCGCGGCACTGTCGAACACGTGCGCAATGGGCCTGCTGCTCGCCAGGCTTCCGTACAACCGCAGCGCCGCGTGCGACGCGCAGGCCGTCCTCACGCAACTGATCGCATCGAAGCAGCCGACTCCATCCGACTACCGGGAGTGAGTGCGCCCGACGTGGAGACGACCATGACACTCGCATTCGGTTTCGGTGCCGCGATCGGCGTACTACTGGGCCTGCTCGGCGGTGGCGGCTCGATTCTCGCAGTGCCGGCACTGGTCTTCGGCATGGGGCTGAGCATCGAGGAGGCCATCCCGATCTCGTTGATCGTCGTCGGCGCAGCTTCGACGGTAGGTGCGCTGCCGAAGGTGCGGGCCCGTCAGGTCCAGTGGCGGCTGGCCGGCATCTTCGCTCTCACCGGTCTGCCCGCCACCTTCGTCGGCAGCGCGGTGGGACGGTTGCTCCCGGAGCGCGTACTGCTCGTCGGATTCGCGGTGGTGATGGTGGCGGCGGGAGCGCGGATGCTCGCCGAGCGTGGGAACACCGGGACCGCGTGCTCGACGGACGGTTCCGGGATCGACTGGCGCCGATGCGTTCCGCGCTCGGCGTCGGCAGGCCTGGCAGTGGGTTTCCTCACCGGCCTGTTCGGTGTCGGCGGCGGATTCCTCATCATCCCGGCCCTGGTCCTGCTTCTCGGCGTGACGATGCCGGTCGCGGTGGGCACCTCGCTGGTGGTCATCGTCGCCAACTCGGCTTCCGGACTCGTCTCGCACCTGAGCGGCACGAGCATCGACTGGTCGATCACGGCCGCCTTCGCAGGGGTGGCGATCGTCGGCTCGCTGGTCGCGAGCCGGTTGGGTTCCCGTATCGACACGGGTCGACTACAACGCTGGTTCGCATTGCTCGTGTTCGCGGTGGCTACCTACGTGCTCGTCGATGCCGTCTTCCTGCGACAATAGCCCGTAACATACCCCCGGGGGTACACTGGCGGCAGGTCTACGAAAGGACATTTCCATGGTCGGCGACGAAGACAGCATCGCACTGGTACTCAACCGGTTGCGCAGAGCCCAGGGCCAGCTCGCGGGAGTGATCTCGATGATCGAACAGGGCCGCGACTGCAAGGACGTCGTCACGCAGCTCGCAGCCGTGTCGCGCGCGTTGGACCGCGCCGGATTCAAGATCGTGGCAACCGGCCTGAAGGAGTGCATGAGCGGCAACGCCGAGGAAGGCAAGGAGCCGATGACCGAGGCCGAGCTCGAGAAGCTCTTCCTCGCCCTGGCCTGACCGGCGCTTCGAGAGGAAGGCAGAAATTCATGGCACTCGCACTGACGGCCACGCTGCGCACATCGTTCGGCGATGCGGTCGAACGCACCCGCAAGGCACTGTCCGAACAGGGGTTCGGGATTCTCACCGAGATCGACATGAAGGCCACCCTGAAAGCAAAACTCGGTGAGGACATGGAGGATTACGTGATCCTCGGTGCGTGCAATCCGCCGCTCGCCCACCGTGCGGTGACGGTCGATCGGCAGATCGGGCTCCTGCTCCCCTGCAACGTCGTGGTCCGCACCGACCCCGAGGACCCCGACACCGTGGTGGTCGACGCGATGAACCCGCAGATGATGGTGCAGGTCGCGGACAGTCCGGGACTCGCAGATGTGGCCGATGACGCCACCACCGCCCTGCAGGCCGCCATCGATTCACTGAAAGCGGACACGGTGGCGGACTGACAGACGCGCTGCGGAGGTCGACGACGAGGCGCTCGCGTCGATCGCCGGCAGTTCCTCGTTCCGATGGTGCTGCCGGACTACGGCTCGACGCGGTAGTACCGGCCTTCTTCGTCCAATCGCGTACGCAGCGCTTCCAACACCGGCCGCTGCCCCTTGTGCAGTTTCGTCTCGGCATCCGCCGCGACGATCCAGCGCGCATCGTCGACCTCCGGGATCGTGATCCGCTTACCGGACTTCGGCGGCCATTCGACCTCGCACGTGTTGCTTTCGACGAATTCCAGCTCGTCCGTCGTCTCTCCTGCGTAGATGCTGACGATCTTGCCGGACGACTGCCGGTAGCGACCGAGCAACGACAGCGGCACGTCCGGCGGTTCGACCCCGCACTCCTCGGTGAACTCGCGCAGGGCGACCTCCCGGGGGTCCTCCTCCGGCCCGTACTCCCCCTTCGGCACCGACCAGGCCGCTTCGTCCTTCCCCTTCCAGAACGGGCCGCCGGGGTGGACGAGCCACACGCTGAGCAGACCGGTGTCGTCGACGCGGTAGAACATCAGACCTGCGCTGGTGACGGCCATCATTGCTCCTGTATGCCTGCGACAGGTTGACGCAGAATGGTTTTCAGCTTCTCGGGGGCCGTGCGGCGAGGGTCGGACAGATAGATCTCGTGGTGGTCGCCGGCGAACGTCACCCCTCGTTCGGGCATCACCTGCGTGTGCAGGCACTGCAGGACGGGGCCTTCGTCGTCGTACGGCCCGACGTGCAGGATCTGCAGCGCCCTGCCCTCCGCCAGCCGGAACGGCCGCATACGCGGCAGGGACGGGAGCGGATTCTTCTTCGCCCGGGCCTTGTCGCCCGCCATCTCGATCGCGTCGTTCATCATGTCGCCGGTGATCCAGGGCGGCTGCGCGATGAGCATGCGCCACGACCAGGAGTCCTTGTCCCGCGTGAGGAAGGTGGTCATGTCCTCACTCCACCACAGGCCTTCGAGAGGTCCGACGACGAAATCCCGCCCGAGTTCCTTCTTGGAGGTGAACTTCAGGGTGTACGCCACCGAGTAGAGGGCCTCGACGGCATCGGCGTACTCCTCGGAACCGTTCGGATCACCCTTGCCGTCCACGGCGAGGTAGTCGAACTCGGGAGCGTGCACCTCGGCGAAATCCTCGGCCGAGCACGAGTACAGCTCGCGGTGCTCACGCTTGATGTCGTATTTGTCCACGGCGCCCCTTCCGTTCGAGGACGAGAATAGGCGCCCGACAGCATCCGTACGCGCGATCGACACCCCTTCGCCCCGCAGCCGATCGCGTCTAGCATCGTCCCCATGCTCGACGAGAGCACCCAGAAGACATTCGAGGAGAACCGCACCCACCTGCTGTCGGTGGCGTACCGCCTCACCGGCAGCATCGCCGACGCCGAGGACGCCGTGCAGGACGCATGGCTGCGACTCGTGGGCGCGGATGTCTCCGAGGTGCGCGACCTGCGTGCCTGGCTGACGACAGTCGTGGGACGGTTGTGCCTCGACAGACTGCGCTCGGCCGCGGTGCGCCACGAGACCTACGTGGGCCAGTGGCTGCCCGAACCCGTCGTGGCGCCCCTCGGCTCCCTCGCTCCCCCGGACCCGCTCGACGAGATCGTGCGCGACGAGGACAACCGCCTGGCCGCGCTCGTCGTCCTCGACAGCCTGACGCCGGCACAGCGCGTGGCGTTCGTGCTCCACGACGCGTTCGACATCTCGTTCGACGACATCGCCCGCATCCTCGGCGTCGCCACCCCGACCGCCCGCCAGCTGGCCTCCCGCGCCCGCCGTACGGTCTCGGCCGTTCCACCGCCGAGTTCACCGGCCGAACACGAGGAGGCCGTCGGGCGGCTCGTCGCGGCCTTCGCGGGCGCCGACCTCGACGCCGTCGTCGCCGCGCTCCATCCCGACGCCCGCATGATCGGCGACGCCGGCGGCACGACCCGTACGGCGCTGAACGTCGTGGTCGGAGCCGAGAAGGTCGCGCGGTTCATCCTCGGACTGCTGCGGCTCTACGGAGCCGAGGCGTTGACGGCCTTCGAACCGGTCCTCGTCAACGGCGAGATGGGTCTGTTGAACCGCGGTCGCCCGGCCGAGGACGGTCGGCCGGGCTTCCCTCCGCGCGTAACGGCGTGGACCGTGCGGGACGGACGGATCTGGGCGGCCTACGACATCGCGAACCCCGAGAAGCTCGGACGCGGAGTGCTCCTGCCCTACAGCATCTTCGACTAGGCGTCATGCGTTCCCGGCTTCGTCGGCCCAGGGTACCCGGCAGGCGTCCGTGCTGAATCCCTGATCGTGGATGCCCAGCGCCGAGTTCATGCGCGCACGCATGTTCTCGAGCGCGATCTGATAGGTGAGTTCGACGACGCCCGCCTGCCCGAAACGACGCTCGAGGTCGGCGACCTGTTCGTCGGTGACCTCCTTCGCCACGTCGCCGGTCATCGCATCGGCATAGGCGATCGCGGCTTTCTCGTCGTCGCTGTAGAGATCGGAGGTCTCGTACTCGGCGATGTGGGTGAGTCGTTCGGTGTCGAGTCCGTCCAGTCGCTGCAGCATCGTCCCGAAGTCGAGGCACCACGAGCATCCGACGGTCCACGCCACGCGGTAGACGGCGATCTCCCGGACCGCGGCGGGCAGGACGGTGGAGGCGCGTTGGGCGAGCATCTCGTGGACTCCGCTCGTACGCATCAACCGCGGATGGTGCGCGGCCACCGCGAAGGGTTCGGGGACCGAACCGAACCTGCGGCGGGCGAGCGCATACATCGCACGGGTCATCGGACCGGTGCGGTCGGGAGCGACGGCTTCGAGTCGTGCCATGACGGTGTCCTTCCGGTGCGACCGACGGATACTCCGCCGGTTCGAGGTGGCCTACATCATGGAGACGAGGCAGACCTCACGGATGTGACACCGCGGGCGCTACGCTGCAGGAATGGCTGATTCGACGACTTCGGGACGAGTTCGTACGGTCTCCCGGTTACGACCGTTCGCCTCGACGATCTTCGCCGAGATGACCGAACTCGCCGTCCGGCACGGCGCGATCAACCTCGGGCAGGGATTTCCCGACGTCGACGGCCCGCCCGCAATGCTCGAGATCGCCCGCCGCGCCATCACCGAGGGGGTCAACCAGTACCCGCCCGGGTCCGGCATGCCGGTCCTGCGCGAGGCGATCGCCGCCGACCGCGCCGCACGGTACGGCCTGCACCACGACCCCGAATCCGAGGTGCTCGTCACCGTCGGTGCCACCGAGGCGATCAGCGCCGCCATCCTCGGGCTCGTCGAACCCGGAGAGGAGGTGCTCCTCACGGAGCCGTACTACGACTCGTATGCGGCCTCGGTGGCGCTCGCCGGCGCGACGCGACGGACCGTGCCGCTGACCCGTTCCGGGAACGGTTTCGTGCTCGACGTCGACGCCCTGCGCGCCGCCGTCACCGACCGGACACGGATGCTGGTCGTCAACAGCCCGCACAATCCCACCGGCACCGTCTACGACCGTGAAGCGCTGACCGCCCTGGCCGAGCTCGCCTGCGAACGCGAACTGCTGGTGCTGTCCGACGAGGTGTACGAGCATCTGGTCTTCGACGGCCGCACGCACATCCCGCTCGCATCGTTGCCCGGCATGGCCGAACGGACGATCACGGTCTCGAGTGCCGCCAAGACCTTCAACGTCACCGGATGGAAGATCGGGTGGGCGATGGGCCCGCGCGAGCTGATCGACGGGGTGCGCGCCGCGAAACAGTTCATGACGTTCGTCGGTGGGGCGCCCTTCCAACCGGCGGTCGCACATGCGTTGACGCACGAACAGGAATGGATCGCGTCGATGCGCGCCGACCTCGAGCGCAAGCGAACGTTCCTGTCCCACGCACTCTCCGAGGCCGGCCTGAGAGTGTTCGACTCCGCCGGAACGTATTTCGTGTGCGCCGATCAGACACCCCTCGGCCGGACCGACGCGGTGGCCTTCTGCCGGGAACTTCCGGGCCGCATCGGGGTGGCCGCGGTACCGGTGAGCGTCTTCGTGGACGACACCGCGCCATGGAACCATCTGGTGCGCTTCGCGTTCTGCAAACGGGACGAGGTGCTCACCGAAGCGGTGGCACGTCTGAACGGATTGCAGGAGGCGCGCTAGATGTTGCGACCGACCATCCCGTCGGACTTCGTGTCGCGAGCGGTACAGGTGGGAGCCGAGGAGGGCATCGATCTGCAACCGGCCCTCGAGGCAGCACGCATCAGCCGCGCGGTGCTCACCCATCCCCATGCCCGGCTCACGCCCGCCCAGGTCAGTCGTTTCACGCAGGTGGTCTGGCAGATCACCGACGACGAACTCTTCGGCATCGCAGCGGCTCCCGTGCCCCGCGGCACCTTCCGGGTTATGTGCCTGACCCTCATCCACCGACCCGATCTCGACCACGCTCTGCAACGGATGATCGAGGTGAACCATGTCATCCGGTCCCTGCCGCAGTTGAGCCTGACCCCGGGTGCGTCCACCACCTTCCTGGACGTGGAACTGCCGGAGGTCGTGGACGACAAGACCCGCGTGGTGGTGGATTTCCTTCTCATGCTGCTGCACCGCTTCGCCGCGTGGCTGGTGGGTGGGCGTGTCCCCCTCGGGTCGGTGTTTCTGCCGTACACCGAACCCGATCCCGTCCTGGCCCGCAGTTACGACGCGATCTTCGGCGTGCCGGTGACCTTCGGTGCGGGACGGGCCGCGCTCGAGATCGACAATGCTGCACTGAAGTCGCCACTCGTGCAGACCGAGGAATCACTCGAGGAGTACCTGCGGGATTCTCCGAATCTCATTCTCTCCGAACGTGAATACGAGTCGACGGTGTCGTCCCAGGTGCGGCGGATCTTCGAATCGGGCATCGACGGCCGGACGGCGACCGCCGAGGACATCGCCGGCAGGCTCGCGGTGAGCCCTCCCCATCTGCGACGCCTGCTACGCCAGGAGGGCACGTCGCTGGGGCAGTTGCGCGAGGAGGTCCTCCGCGACCTCGCGATCGCGGGCCTGAGACGCGGTGAAGCGGTCGACGATCTGTCGTCCCGGCTCGGTTTCTCCGAGCCGAGCGCCTTCCGCCGTGCGTTCAAGAGGTGGACCGGAAACACCCCTCGCGCATACCGAGAGCACCGCTGACGCGCATCGGCTGCCGACCGTCGCGACGCCGCCGGATACCCGGCCGGTTCCGGAACGAAACTCGATTCGACCAGGAGTTATGGGCGAGGAGTCGGTACGCGGACATGTCGGGGCCCGGCTTGCATTCCTGCATTTTCAGTGGGAACGTCGGAAGCGAACCGTCATCGACTTTCGAGAGGGTGATCTACGAGCTATGCGCACGACCGTTCGCGACGACTATCCGACCCGCGGTCGCACCGCCTGCGAGTCCGTCGAGAGGAAGGATCCCGTCGTCTGGGGTTCGGCTGCCGGCGGGCCGCTCGACGCCGAGGCCGTGATCGAGTACGACCGCCGCGGGTTCCACACCGCCGAAGGACTTCTCGCCGCCCACGACGTCGGGAACCTTCTGGAGGAGACCTCACGACTCGGCCGGGAACTCGGCGACGACGACCGTGTGGTCCGCGAAAAGGGCAGCGGCGACGTCCGCTCGGTCTTCGACGTGCACCGGCTCAGCGATCTTGTGGACTCGATCGTCCGCAGGCCCGAAATCGCCGGAATCGCACGGCAACTGCTGGGATCCGAGGTGTACGTCCACCAGTCGCGGCTCAACGTCAAGCCCGGCTTCCGCGGTGGACCGTTCTACTGGCATTCGGACTTCGAGACGTGGCACGCAGAGGACGGCATGCCCAAGCCGCGTGCTCTGAGCATCTCGATCGCCCTCACCGAGAATTACGGCTACAACGGCGGTCTGATGATCATGCCGGGTTCGCACAAGACGTATGTTTCGTGTGCCGGTGAGACGCCGGACGACTACTACCGGGAGTCGCTGGTCACCCACGTTCCGCCGACAGGTTCGCCCGACGAGGACACCCTCACCCGTTTGGCCGCCGAGCACGGTATCGCGACCTTCACCGGCCCGGCGGGGTCGGCGACGGTCTTCGATTCGAACTGCATGCACGGTTCCAACGGGAACATCACTCCGTTCCCGCGCTCGAATCTGTTCGTCGTGTTCAACAGCGTCGAGAACACGCTCGTCGAGCCGTTCGCCGCCTCGAGGCCGCGTCCTCCCTATCTCGGCAGCCGCGATTTCACGCCGCTGAGGTGACCTGAGGCGAGAAGATCCCACGATGATGGCCGGGACGGTCCTGCGGCGTCCCGGCCACCCGTCGTCAGGGGGACGGCGTGCGGCCCTTCGTGTCGATCGGCATCGCACGTCCGCCGGAGCCGAAGATCGCTCGCCGGAGGGTGAATCTGCCCAGGTCGGGGTCGTAGGGCCGGTATGCCGCATACACGAGAACGTGGAGACGTGACTGTAGACGGATGAGCCTGAGGATCTCCGGCGTCAGGCGGCCGTGCAGTTCGAAGGTGTCGATTCCCGACTGGATATAGGCCGCGTACTCACGGGGCGGGGTGTAGGCCCGACGCGGCGACAGGTCGGCGTACAGATCGGTCAGCTGGGCGATCTCGATGTCCACCTCACGCAGACACAGTGCCAGATCCAGATCCTCGTGGATTCTCGGGTCCGTACTGACGACCTCCCGGACACGCTCCCACGCCGAGCGTCGCAGTGCCATGTTCGCGCCGTGCAGATTGTCGATCCGCCGTTCCCCGCCGAATGTTCCTTGCGCGACCCGTTTGTCGATGTACCACTGTTTGAGCCTGCGGTAGGGGGAATCGTAGGAGTTGCTGAGTCCGCTGATCGCTCCCACCTCGGCGGTGTCGTCGCGGGCGAAAAAACTGCGGACGGTGTGCGCCCAATCGGGACGAACCCGCGTGTCCGCATCGATCCGTCCGATGAGATCTCCTGTGGCCGCGTCGTATCCGGCATTGCGGGCGAATGCGACACCCGGTCTTGGCTCGACGATCCGTCGCACGAGGGGCTCGCCGGCGGCGATGGCTTCGATGATCTGCGCGGTGCGATCGGTCGAATTGTTGTCAACGACCAGGATTTCGTGGATCTCCGACTTCTGGGCGAGCAGCGCCGCAAGGCATTTCGCGATGTAACGCTCCTCGTTGTGGGCCGGCACGACGATCGACAACCTGTTCGTAGTCATGGAAACGACGCTACCGAACCGACGAGGGCCGGCGGTTCGTCATCGCTGACGACTCCGCCGGCCCTTCGCGCCGCAGACGGTTCAGCCGCGACGGGTGCGCACGGCCTGCGCGAGGCGGTCGAGCTGCGCGGCGGTGGTGTCCCAGTCGATGCACGCGTCGGTGATCGACTTGCCGTAGTCGAGCTTGTCGGCCTCGCCGAGGGTCAGGTCCTGACGTCCCGCCTCGATGAAGCTCTCGAGCATCAGTCCGACTATGCCCTTCTCACCGGCCTCGATGCGCTCGGCGACATCGGTGACGACGTCGACCTGCTTGTTGTGGTCCTTGCGGCTGTTGCCGTGGCTTGCGTCGATGACGACACGCTCGGGCAGACCGGCCTTGCGCAGGCGGGCCATCGTGTCGGCCACGGTCTCGGCGTCGTAGTTCGGCCCCGCGCTGCCACCGCGCAGGATGACGTGGCAGTCCGGGTTGCCTACGGTCTCGATCAGCGCGGCCTGACCGTCGAGGTCGGTGCCGGGGAAGACGTGGCTGGCCGCTGCGGCACGGGTGCCGTCGACCGCGACCTGCACGTCACCTTCGGTGGAGTTCTTGATGCCGACGGGCATGGACAGCGCGCTGCACAGCTGGCGGTGAACCTGACTCGCGGCGGTGCGGGCGCCGATGGCTCCGTAGGTGACCAGGTCGGCGTAGTACTGCGGAAGGATCGGGTCGAGGAACTCGCAGCCGACGGGCAGGCCGAGACCGGAGACGTCGAGCAGCAGCTTACGGCCGATGCGCAGACCGGTGTTGATATCGAAGGTGCCGTCGAGGTGCGGGTCGTTGAGCAGGCCCTTCCACCCGAGCGTGGTGCGCGGCTTCTCGAAGTACACACGCATCACGACGTGCAGGTCGTCGCGCAGCTCCTCGGCCTTGGCGGCCAGACGGCGCGCGTAGTCCATCGCAGCGGCGGGGTCGTGCACGGAGCAGGGGCCGACCACGACGACGAGACGGTCGTCGGTGCCGTTCAGGATGTCGACGGTGCCGGCGCGGCCCGAACGGACGGTCGCTGCGACGACGGCGTCGGGTGCGTACTCGGCACGGATCTCGGAGGGTGCGACGAGAGGGCTGACCTTGACGGTGCGCTGTTCGTCGAGATTCGACGTGGAGATTTCGGTGGTCGCGGTTCCGGTGCTGGGGCTCATCGATGGTTCCTGTTCTCGGTGGTTCGGATTCCGACCCGAGAGAACCTGAGATTCCGACGAGCCGGTCTGGATCCGGCTCGTAGGTGAAGAAGTCAGCGCGCGGTCACGCCGACCGACCCACCCCGGGCCGGCCTGCTAAACCAGAAATATGCACGCTGCATAGCCCCGGACTGTACCAGGACGGCCGATGCGCCTGTCAAACCGCCCCCGCACGGGAACGAAGAGGTGCCCCGTCAGCGTGGGCCCGTGGGCAGGACGACACGCCCGAAGGTCGTGCTCAGCACCCCGGCAGCGGAGGTGTACCAGGCGCCGGCGGCAGCGGCGAGCCCGAAATAACCCCCGACCCTCGTCGGACAGGTCTGCTCCAGTAGCGCTCCGAGGGCGAGGAAGACGTTGCGCTTCAGGAACTCCCACATTCCGGCGGCGATCGACCTACCGAACTTCTAATGTGGCGAGCATGAGCACGCACGTCGTCCGCAGCCGCCATGTCGCTCGGGTCGTCCGATGCCCACCGCGCCGGGTCTACGAGTTCGCCGCGGATCCCGACAACCTGCCGAAGTGGGCGGCCGGTCTGGCACAAAGCGAGGTGCGGCGGATCGGCGACGCCCTCGTCGCGGACTCCCCGATGGGCGAGGTCACCGTGCGGTTCGTCGGCGCCAACGATTACGGGGTGCTCGACCACGAGGTGACACTGCCGTCGGGTACGACGGTGCACAACCCGATGCGGGTACTCCCCCATCCGGACGGTGCCGAAGTCGTCCTCACCGTCCGGCAGATCGAACTGACCGACGACGAGTTCGACCGCGACACGCGCATGGTGGAAGAGGACCTCGCGCGACTCGCGGCGCTCCTCGAGTCGTGACCCTTCGGAACAGGAGAACGTGAATGGCCCGCAAGATCGCCACCAACACCGCAGTCGGCCTGCAGGAACTGCTGGACTTCGTCCGGCCCCGGCACCGAATGATCCTCATGACGCAACGCGACGACGGCACACCGCAGGCCTCCCCCGTCACCGGCGGCGTCGACGACCGCGGACGCATCGTGATCGCGACCTATCCCCGGCGCGCCAAGACCCGCAACGCCCGCAGCCGGCCCGAGGTCGGTGTCGTCGTGCTGTCCGACGACTGGAACGACGCGTGGGTGCAGGTCGACGGAACCGCGGAGGTGATCGATGCCCACGACGACGTCGAACCGCTCGTCGAGTACTTCCGCAACATCGCCGGGGAACATTCGGACTGGGACGAGTACCGGCAGGCCATGCGCGATCAGCGCAAGTCGCTGATCCGGATCACCCCGACCCGCTGGAGCCCGGTGGCCACGGGAGGCTTCCCACCCGAACTGGCATAGATACCTCACCGCCCGCGTCGACCACGTGCCCCCGCGATCCGTCGCAGGGGCACGTTGCGTTCCTCGGACAACTTCCGGAGCAGGACGAACGCATCGTCGGCACCCACCGCGAAGCGTTCCATGAGATCACCCTTCGGACCGCGCGCCGCTCGACCGCTCCCTGTTGCCGACCTCCCCCGATGCCACGCCACATACTTGCATCGACCTCCCGGCGTGCCGAAGAACCCTAGTGCGAAGAGCAGGTCGCATTGGTCACGAGCGGCCGGCGGTCTACCGCCACGGCACGCGTTCCGGGTCGCGCAGCATCCGCCGTGCCGTGGACATCCGGTGCACCTCGTCGGGGCCGTCGTAGATACGGGCGTAGCGCGCCCGCCGGTACATCCCCTCGAGCGGCGTGTCGGCGGTGAGACCGAGCGCCCCGTACACCTGGATCGCACGGTCGACGACATCGTGCAGCATCTGCGCGCCGCGGAACTTGATGAGCCCGATCCGGACCCGGGCGTCCTCCCCCGCATCCATCACCCGCGCGGCGTCCAGCGTCATCAGACGGGCGGCCTGGATGTCGGCGGCGGATTCGGCGATGTAGCGCTGGATCTCACCCTTCTCGGCGAGCAGCGATCCGTGGGCGAAGCGGGAGTTGGCGCGCGCACACATGAGTTCGAAGGCCCGTTGGGCCTGGCCGAGCCACCGCATGCAGTGGAAGATCCGTCCCGGCCCGAGCCGGTCCTGCGCGACGACGAAGCCGTTGCCGCGTTCACCGAGCACGTTCTCCTCGGGAACGCGCGCACCGTCGTACCGCACCTCGTAGTGATCGCTCGGGTCGTGCCCCATCGTGGGGATCGCCCGCACGATCTCGAGTCCGGGGGTGTCGATGGGCACGATGATCGCGCTGATGCTGCGGTGCAGCGGAGTCGACTCGGGTTCGGTCCGGGCGAAGACCGTGCAGTAGCCGGCCTGCGCGGCGCCGGTGGTGAACCACTTGTGCCCGTCGATCACCCATTCGCCGTTCTCGAGCCGGGCGGTGGTCTGCACGAGCACGGGGTCGGATCCCGCCACCTCCGGCTCGGTCATGCCGACAGAGGGCAGGATGTCGCCGGAGACGAGCCCTGGGATCCAGCGCTCGCGTTGTTCGGCGGTGCCGTGCCGCTGGATCATCAGGGCGTCCTGCATGGACACCGATCCCACCGCGAGCTGACCGTACTCGGAGCGGCCGATGATCTCGTTGAGGTAGACGAAGTCGAGGAAGGGAACCCCGCCCCCTCCCATCTCCTCGGGATGCCCCAGAGCCCACAGCCCGAGTTCCTTCGCCCTGGCCTTCAGCCCGACGAGCGCCTCGGCGGCCTTGTCGTCGTGACGGCTCAGGACGGGTTCGAGAGGAATCACCTCGTCGTCGATGAACGAACGCATGCGGGAGCACAGCTCGGCCACCCGCCCTTCGGGCCGGTTCGCAGTCATGCCCGCCAATCTATCGGCGCACACGTGCACTCACATAGCGTTCCGTCCGCTCCGGGTGTGGAAATCCGTCCGCCGGGGCATTCTGGGGCGAGTCCATCCTGCGACGCGACGAGCACGGAGGTGCCATGCCGGATCCGTCCGACCGAGTACCCGAATACGAACTCACCGAAGACGGTCATCTCGTCGAGAGCCGGGCGGAGGACTTCGCCCATGCGCGCAGCCTGCCCGTCGACCCGGACTGGTTCAAGACCGCGGTGTTCTACGAGGTTCTCGCCCGCGCTTTCAACGACTCGAACAACGACGGCACCGGCGACCTACGGGGGCTGACCGAGAAACTCGACTACATCGCATGGCTCGGCGCCGACTGCATCTGGCTGCCGCCCTTCTACGATTCACCGCTCCGCGACGGCGGCTACGACATCCGCGACTTCCGGGCGGTGCTACCGGAATTCGGCACGGTCGAGGACTTCGTCATCTTCCTCGACGAGGCGCACAAACGCGGTATCCGCGTCATCACCGACCTCGTCATGAACCACACGTCCGACACGCACGCGTGGTTCCAGGAATCCCGGAGCGACCCCGACGGGCCGTACGGCGACTTCTACGTGTGGTCGGATGTCGACGACCGATACCAGGAAGCCCGCATCATCTTCGTCGACACCGAGACGTCCAACTGGACGTGGGATCCGGTGCGCAAGCAGTACTACTGGCACCGGTTCTTCTCGCACCAGCCCGACCTGAACTACGACAACCCCGAAGTGCAGGACGCGATGCTCGACGTCCTGCGGTTCTGGCTCGATCTCGGCATCGACGGGTTCCGCCTCGACGCGGTCCCCTATCTGTTCGAGCGTGAGGGGACCAACTGCGAGAACCTCCCCGAGACGCACGCCTTCCTCAAGAAGTGCCGTGCGGTGATGGATGCCGAATATCCCGGCCGGGTGATGCTGGCGGAGGCGAACCAGTGGCCCACCGACGTCGTCGAGTACTTCGGCGAACCCGAGATCGGCGACGAGTGCCACATGGCGTTCCACTTCCCGCTGATGCCGCGCATCTTCATGGCGGTGCGGCGACAGAACCGTTTCCCGATCTCGGAGATCCTCGCCCAGACCCCGCCGATCCCGAAGACCGCCCAGTGGGGCATCTTCCTCCGCAACCACGACGAGCTGACCCTCGAGATGGTGACGGACGAGGAACGCGACTACATGTACGCCGAGTACGTCACCGACCCGCGGATGCGCGCGAACATCGGCATCCGCCGTCGTCTGGCGCCGTTGCTGGAGAACGACCGCAACCAGCTCGAGCTCTTCACCGCTCTGTTGCTGAGCCTGCCGGGCTCCCCCGTCCTGTACTACGGCGACGAGATCGGCATGGGCGACAACATCTGGCTCGGCGACCGCGACGCGGTGCGGACCCCGATGCAGTGGACCCCCGACCGCAACGCGGGCTTCTCCCGCGCCGATCCGGGCCGGTTGTACCTGCCGGTGATCATGGATCCCACCTACGGGTACCAGGCGGTGAACGTCGAATCGCAGATGAACTCGACGAACTCGCTGTTGCACTGGACGCGGCGGATGATCCAGGTCCGCAAGCAGCATCCGGCCTTCGGTGAGGCCTCGTTCACCGAACTCGGCAGCGCGAATCCCGCGATCCTGTCCTATCTGCGCGAGATGTCGCCCGGCCCGGAACGCAACTACAGCGACGTCATCCTGTGCGTGAACAACCTGTCGCGCTATCCGCAGGCGGTCGTCCTCGATCTGTCGCGCTTCGCCGGGTGGATCCCGGTGGAGCTGACCGGGTCCGTCCCGTTCCCGACGATCACGGAGGAGGGTTACATGATCACCCTGCCCGGTCACGGATTCTTCTGGTTCGCCCTGCAACCCGATCCGTCCAAGGAGGGACCGGGCGAACACCCGGTGAGCAGCGAAGCGGAAGCGGCGGTGCAGCCGTGACGACCAACAACGAGCTCTACCCGGACGAACGGCTCGTCGAGGATCTGCGCGAATGGATGCCGCACCAGCGATGGTTCGCGGCCAAGGGCCACACCATCACCGGGATCGGTGTCGTCCTGCGTCATCCGCTCGTGGAGGAGTCCGGTTTCGGGGCCGACCATCTGATCGTGAAGGTCTCGTTCGACTCGACCGCGGACCAGATCTATCAAGTGCCCTTCGGTTTCCGTTCCCATCTCCCCGAGGAACTGCAGTCGTGGAGCGTGGTCGGCCCCGACGACTCCCACGACCACGGCCTGCACGTCTACGACGGCCTCCGCGATCAGGAGATCCTCGACCGGTATTCGCGCAATCTGGCGAGCGGCACCCCCGCCGGCCCGGTGGACCTCCACACCGTGCCGGGTGCGGTCATCGAACCGGGCCTGCGTGGGCGTGCGCTGAGCGCGGAGCAGTCCAACACCTCCGTGGTCCTCGGAGAGACGTTGCTGCTCAAGATGTTTCGTCGGCTCACGCTCGGCATCAATCCGGACGTCGAACTGCCGCTCGCGCTCGGCGAGGACGGATGTCGGTCGATCGCCCCGATCCGGGCATGGATCGAAGCGGAGGTCGACGGGGTCCGCACCACGCTGGCGATGGTGCAGGACTTCGCGGCGAACTCGGCCGACGGCTGGTCGATGGCACTCGGCAGTGTCCGGGACCTGCTCCTGGAAGGAGACCTGCGCGCCGACGAGGTGGGCACCGACTTCGCCGGGGAATCCCATCGCATCGGTGCGGCCGTGGCGGATGTGCACGCCCATCTCGGCTCCGCGCTCGGCACCGACGAGCGCGCCGCCGCCGAACTGGCCGAGGGCATGATCCGCCGGCTCGAGGGTGCGGCGGCCGAGGTCCCCGAGCTCGCCGAACTCACCGACGCGGTCCGGGCCCGGTTCGATGAGGTTGCGGCGCTGGGTCAGGTTCCGGTGCACCGCATCCACGGCGACCTGCATCTCGGGCAGGTGCTGCGTACCCCCGAGCGCTGGTTGCTCATCGACTTCGAGGGCGAACCCGCGAAGTCGCTCGAGGAGCGCCGCAAGCCCGACAGTCCGTTCCGGGACGTGGCGGGAATGCTGCGGTCGTTCGACTACGCCGCGCATCATTCGATCCGTGAATCCGAACAAGGCACGGCGGTGGAGTCGCAGCGGGAGTTCCGGGCCCGGGAGTGGGCCGAACGCAACTGTGCCGCCTTCTGCGACGGCTACGCAGCTGCCTCGGGCACGGATCCACGGGGCTCCGACGTCCTGCTGCGTGGTTACGAGCTCGACAAGGCGGTCTACGAGGTGGTCTACGAGGCTCGGCACCGTCCCTCGTGGCTTCATCTGCCGCTCGAGGCGATCCGTCGTCTCACCGCCCGCTGACCACCCCCCGAACGCGGGAAGGGGAGAGATGCCGTGGCATCTCTCCCCTTCCTCGTCGTGCGGGTCAGCTCACCTGGAGCAGCAGTTCGTCTTCCACGACGTCCGCCGTGACCCGGTTGCCCTCGGCGAGCGCGTCGTCGAGCAGCATGTCGGCGATGCGGTCGTCGACCACCCGGGAGATCGAGCGGCGCAACGGACGGGCACCGAACTCGGGCTGGTGACCGTTGCGGGCGATCCACGCCACCGCGTCGGCGGTGAACTCGAGGTCGATCCCCCTGCTCTGCAGCCGCTTCCGGCTGTCGTCGAGCAGCAGCTCGGTGATCCGGTGCAGCTGGTCGTCGTCGAGCTTGCGGAACATCACGATCTCGTCGATGCGGTTGAGGAACTCCGGCCGCATCGATTCGCGCAGCCGTCCCATGACCCGGTCACGCAGCGGCTTCTCGGCCGCCTCGGCGTCACCGGTGGTGAAGCCGAGCGCGCCTCCGCGGCTCGAGATGATGTCCGAACCGAGGTTGCTGGTCATGATGACGACGGTACTGGTGAAGTCCACCGTGCGTCCCTCACCGTCGGTGAGGCGACCGTCGTCGAGGACCTGCAGCAGTGTGTTGAACACGTCCGGGTGCGCCTTCTCGATCTCGTCGAGCAGCACCACCGAGTAGGGGTGGCGACGCACCTGTTCGGTGAGCTGTCCGGCCTCGCCGTAACCGACGTAACCGGGAGGGGCGCCGACGAGACGGCTCACGGTGTGGCGTTCGCCGAACTCGCTCATATCGATGCGCAGCATGGTGCGCTCGTCACCGAAGAGCACCTCGGCGAGGGCCTTCGCGAGCTCGGTCTTGCCGACGCCGGTGGGACCGAGGAACAGGAAGCTGCCCACCGGACGACGCGGGTCGCTCATGCCGGAGCGGCTGCGCCGCACGGCACGTGCCACGGCGTGGACGGCTTCGTCCTGTCCGACGACGCGCTTGTGCAGCTCGTCCTCGAGAGTGCGCAGCCTCTCCTTCTCGGCGCGGGTCATCCGCGATGCGGGGACTCCGGTGGCCCGCGAGACGATCTCGGCGATCAGCTCCGGGTCGACGGTCGGAGTTCCCTCTCCGGTGCCCTCGCTGTCGCCACCGTCGATCCGAGCCTGGACGCGAAGGATCTCGTCGCGGATGCGCGAGGCATCCTCGTACTGTTCGGCCTCGACGGCGCGATCCTTCTCCGCTTCGAGTTCGTCCAGCCTCGAACGCAGTTCGGTCACGTCGGTGCGCGGCACCCGCAGGCGCAGTCGTGCACCGGCCTGGTCGACGAGGTCGATCGCCTTGTCCGGCAGGTGCCGGTCGGGCAGGTACCGCATCGACAGGTCGACGGCCGCTTCGAGCGCTTCGTCGGTGTACCGGACCTTGTGGAACTCGGCGTACCGATCGGCGAGACCCTTCAGGATCGCGACGGCGTCGTCGCGTGCCGGCTCGTCGACCGTCACGGGCTGGAAACGGCGTTCGAGCGCCGGATCCTTCTCGATGTGCTTGCGGTACTCGTCGAGGGTGGTCGCACCGACGACATGCAGTTCACCGCGGGCGAGCTTCGGCTTGAGGATGTTCGCCGCGTCCATCGCGCCCTCGTTGCCGGCGCCTGCGCCGACGACGGTGTGGATCTCGTCGATGAAGACGATGAGCTTGCCCTGCTGGGCGGTGATCTCGTCGAGCGCTGTGGTGAGACGTTCCTCGAAGTCGCCCCGGTATCGGGTTCCGGCGACCATCGCCGTCAGGTCGAGCTGGACGATCCGCTTGTCCTGCAGGATGTCCGGGACGTCCCCGTCGACGATGCGCTGGGCGAGTCCTTCGACGATGGCGGTCTTGCCGACGCCGGCCTCACCGACGAGCACCGGGTTGTTCTTGGTGCGTCGCGCGAGGATCTCGATCGTCTGCTCGATCTCGTCGGTACGGCCGATGACGGGGTCGATGCCGCCGCCGCGCGCCCGCTCGGTGAGGTCGACGCCGAATTTGTCGAGCGTCGGCGTCGGGGTCTCCTCCGCGGCGGGAGCTGCGGGGGTGGGCTGCAGTGCGGTCTGCAACGCCTGCGGGGTCACGCCCAGGGACGCCAGCAGGCGTCCGGGAGCGCGGGTCTGGTCGGCCGCGAGCGTGAAGAACAGGTGCTCGGGGTCGATGTAGGTGGAGCCGAGCGCACGCGAGAGCTGGTGCGCTTCGAGGAGTGCGGTCTTCACGGCACCGGTCAGTGCGGGTGCGGAGACGGCCTCACCGGGGCGGCTCTGCGGCAGCCGCTGGTCGACGGCGGCAGCGACGTCGGCGGGGTCGGCTCCGGCGCGCGTCATGACCGTGCGGGACGGATCCTGCTCCGCCATCGCGCGGAGGAGGTGCAGCACGTCGAGTTCCGCGTCACCACGGTCGGTGGCGTAGCGCGCTGCGTGGGCGAGGAGGTCCTGGGTACCGCGGCTCATGAAACGTGTGATGTCGATTCGGCCGGGGTCACCAGGCCCGAAGAATGCCGGCATTCCGAAGCCTTTCTGTCGAACTTGAGCCATTCTCACTCAACTAACGTGCCCAGAGCGCTCTCAATTCCCACATGGAAGTGATCCGGAACACGTATCGAGTTGTGGCCATTAATGTTGTGTACAACAAAACGGGGCGCTACATTCATTCCCGTGCCGTCTCCACTCGAACTCGACCAGCAGGTGTGCTTCGCGCTCTACCGCGCCTCCCGCACCATCACGGCCGCATATCGGCCACATCTCGATCGGCTGGGCATCACCTACCCGCAGTACCTGGTGCTCCTGGCGCTGTGGGAACGCGATGCGCGAGGCGTGCAGGATCTGTGCGACTCGCTCGATCTCGACACAGGCACACTCTCCCCCCTGCTCAAACGGCTCGAGGCCGCCGGATACGTCGAACGACGCCGGCAGCAGACCGACGAACGTCGTGTCGTCGTCCACCTCACCGAAGCGGGAGATGCACTCCGGACAGAGGCCACGGACATCCCCGGCTGCGTGACGCGGGACAGCCGGTTCGACGTCGACGAACTGGTCGCGCTGCGCGAGACGCTCCACCGCCTGACCGCCGCGTTGCAGGAAGCACCCGGCGCACTCTCGAAGAAAGGCAGGACATCGTGAACATCATCTACACCGCCGAAGCACTCGCCACCGGAGCAGGCCGCGACGGCCACGCCCGCACCAGCGACGGCAAGCTCGACCTCGACCTGTCCATCCCCACCGAGATGGGCGGCAGCGGGAAGGGCACCAACCCCGAACAACTCTTCGCCGCCGGGTACGCCGCGTGCTTCCACTCGGCACTGCAGATGATCGCCCGACAGGAGAAGGCGGACGTCAGCGACTCCGCGGTCGGCGCCCGCGTCGGCATCGGCCCGACCGACGGCGGCGGATTCGGTCTCGCCGTCACCCTCGAGGTGACTCTTCCGAACCTCCCCCGCGAGCAGGCGCTCGAGCTCACCGAGAAGGCCCATCAGGTGTGCCCGTACTCCAACGCGACCCGCGGCAACATCGACGTCACCCTCGAGGTGACGGAGGACTGAGTCACCCTCGAACGTGACGGAGGACTGAGTCACCCTGCGCTGCGCACATGTCCGCGCCGACCCGTAGCGTGGACACGTGCGCACGCAGGACCGGTCGCAGCTCGCGCTGTTCGCGACCGAACTCGATTTCCCCCTCGACGACTTCCAGGCCGAGGCCTGCCGAGCCCTCGAGGACGACCGCGACGTCCTGGTGTGCGCCCCCACCGGGGCGGGCAAGACCGTCGTCGGTGAATTCGCCGCCCGTCTCGCGCTCGCAGCGGGCGGACGCTGCTTCTACACCACCCCCATCAAGGCGCTGAGCAACCAGAAGTACCTCGACCTGTCGCGTCGCTTCGGCGACGACCGCGTCGGTCTGCTCACCGGCGACATCTCGCTGGACCCGCACGCGCCCGTGGTCGTCATGACCACCGAAGTGCTGCGCAGCATGCTGCACGGCGGCTCCCCGCTCCTGCACGGACTCACCCACGTCGTCATGGACGAGGTGCACTATCTCGCCGACCGCGAGCGCGGTGCGGTGTGGGAGGAAGCGATCCTCTCCCTTCCCGATGACGTGCGGCTGACCAGCCTGTCGGCCACGGTGAGCAACGCCGAGGAGTTCGGCGGCTGGCTGCGCGGCGTCCGTGGCGACCTCGCGGTCGTCGTCGAGGAGACCCGGCCCGTCCCGCTCACCCAGCACATGCTCGCCGGCGGGCGGCTGTTCGACCTGTTGTCCCCGTCCGGCACCGTCGACGAGACCCTCGAGCGGTACATCGCCCACCGTCAGCTCGTCGAGGCCGCGCCCGGCCCCGCGACCGGCCGTGGACGACGACGGCGACGTGCGCGCGGAGCACCCGGACCGGCCGGTGCCGACCTGCCCGAGGTCGTCGCCCGGCTCGAGGCCGAACAACTGTTGCCGGCCATCTGGTTCCGGTTCAGCCGCAACGGGTGCGACGGCGCCGTCGCCGAATGCCTCGAATCGTCGGTTCGGCTCACCGAGGCGGCCGACGTCGCCGAGATCCGCGCGGTCGCCGACCGGCACACCGCAGCGCTGCCGCCCGCAGATCTCGACGCCGTCGGTCACGCCGAGTGGCTCGAAGGACTCGAACGCGGTTTCGCCGCGCACCACGCCGGTCTGATCCCGGCCTTCCGTCACACCGTCGAGGAGTTGTTCGCCCGCGGTCTCGTGCGGGTCGTGTTCGCCACTGAGACCCTCGCCGTGGGGGTGAACATGCCGGCGCGCACCGTCGTCCTCGAACGCCTCGTCAAACCCACCGCCGACGGACCGGTGCGCCTCTCCCCCGGCGAGTACACCCAGCTCACCGGTCGCGCCGGTCGGCGCGGCATCGATGTCGAAGGCCACGCCGTCGTGCTGTGGAGTCCCGAGGCCGCTCCCGCGACCGTCGCCGGCCTCGCCGGCGCACGCTCGTACCCGCTCCACAGTTCGCTGCGCGTCGGCTACAACACCGCGGTCAACCTGGTCGCCGGTCGCGGCATCCCCGGCTCCCGCGAGTTCCTGCGACGCTCGTTCGCCCAGTTCCAGGCCGAACGATCCGTCGCGGCGCTCACCGACGCCGTCCGCGCAAACACGACGGCGCTGCGTGATCTCGACACCGAACTCGGGGACGCCGAGGGCTTCACCGAGTACCGGCACCTGTGCGACCGGCTCGCCGAGGCACGACGCTCCGGTTCGGCCGAGCTGGTGACGTCGCTGGCACGGGCGGTGCGGTCGCATCCTGCGCATCGACGCGGCGATAGGGAGCGCCTCCTCGCCCTCTCTGCGCGACGCGCCGCGGTGCACGGCGACACCGAACGGATGCGGTCGCAGATCGACACGGTCACCGGACGCCTCGTCGAGACCTTCGATCGCACACTGGATCTGCTCGAGGAGCGGGGTTATCTGCTCCGCGACCCGATGGGCGGGTCGGCCTACGTCACCGACGACGGTCGTCGTCTGGGCCGGATCTACTGCGCGAACGACCTTCTCGTCGCCGAATGCGTGCGGACGGGCGCGTGGTCGGGGCTGACACCGGCCGAACTCGCCGCCGTCGCCTCGAGCGCTCTGGGCGAGACCCGGCGCCGCACCGTCGGAGTCCCGGGACGCACCACCCCGGCGATCGACGAGGCGCTGCGCGCCACCTCACGGCTGTGGAGCGAACTCGCCGGACGCGAAGAGCGTCTCGGCCTGGAAGTGGGGCCGGATCCGGATCCGATCGCCGTCGCCGCGATCCACCGCTGGGCACGCGGGGACGGACTCGCCGCCGCCCTGCGCACCGCATCGGATACGGGGCTCTCGGCAGGCGATCTGGTCCGGCGTTATCTGCGCACCCTCGACCTCGTGGATCAGACCGGACTGTGCCGACGCGACGATCTGCCGCCGGTCTCGTTCACCCTGACCTGAGAACTGCAGGATCTACGGTATCGAAAGATCTAGGGCATCGAGTACTCGACGGAGCACACCCGCTCCGACAGTTCCCACAACCTCCGCGCCAGGATCTCGTCGCGTGACCGCGAGGTGGACTGCACCCGCTTCGGCCGGCCGCGCATCTCGAAGAAGGAATCCGGCCCGTAGTAGCCACCCGGCTCCGCATTCGGTGAGGTCGCCGCGTAGAGCGTCGGGAGCGCACCCTGCTGCGGGGACTGCCCGATGATCGGGGTGACGAGTTCGACGATCTTCCCGTGCCAGGACTCGCTGCGGTACTGCAGATTCGTCGACGAATAACCCGGATGCGCGGCAAGCGAACTCACGCTCGATCCGGCTGCGGTCAGGCGTCGCTGCAGTTCGTACGCGAACAACAGGTTCGCGAGCTTCGACTGCCCGTAGGCGAGCCACCGCTCGTAGCGGCGACGTTCCCAATCGATGTCGTCGAGATCGATGCTGCCGATGCGGTGCATCGTGCTGCTGACCGTCACCACCCGGTCGGTGATGCGGTCGAGCAGCAACCCGGTGAGCGCGAAGTGGCCGAAGTGATTGGTCCCGATCTGCATCTCGAAACCGTCGGCCGTCCGCCGCAGCGGTACCGCCATGACGCCGGCGTTGTTGACCAGGACGTCGATGCGTTCGTGCTCGGCACGCACCTCGTCGGCGAACGCGCGGATCGACGAGAGATCCGCCAGGTCCAGACGGCGCACGGTGGCGCGGTCGCCGAGATCGGCCGCGACCGACTCACCCTTGGCGACATCGCGGCAGGCGAGCACCACTTCGGCACCGGCGCGGGCCAGCGCCCGGGCGGTCTCGGCACCGAGTCCGCTGTTGGCCCCCGTCACGACCATCGTGCGTCCCGACAGATCCGGAATGTCGTTCGTGGTCCACCCCATGCCGCCACCCTACGGACGCGGGCCGCGTGGCGACATCCCTGTTTCCGGCGTCGACGGGCCCGATGGATCGCGTCCTGGCCGTGGGGCGCACCTGCTCGTAGACTTCCCCGGAACTCACGACCGCAGGCGCGCGGGGGCGCATGCACGACAGGGAGGTTCCATCGATGGGGCACCACCCCGGACGTCCGGACCGCGAACTCGCCGCAGCGTTGCGGAACGGGGAGCCGGACGCCACGGCAGCGGTCTTCGACCGTTTCGCCCCCGGCCTGTACGCGTACGCGTGCGGCTTCGTCGCCGTGTCGTCGGCCTCGGACGTGGTGTACGACGCGGTCTGGACGGCGACCGCGCGGATCCGGTCGCTGCGCGACGAGAGTCTCCTGCGGGCCTGGCTCTACGCCGTGGTCCGTGCCGAATGCATCCGCGTGCTCGAGCGCACCGGCTCCGCCCTCGAATATCTCCCCGCGGCCGACCCCGCCTATCAGGCCGCTTCCGAGGTGCTCGACGTCCGTGAGGCGGTCCACCTGCTCGACGGCACCGCGCGCGAGGTCGTCGACCTGACGGTCCGGCATCACTTCTCGTTCCACGAGATCGAGGCGTTGCTCGGTTCCGCCGGCGACGGGCGTGTCCTCGCCCATGCGCAGGACTTCGTCGACCGTGCGGTGCCGCGCGTGCCGAATGCGCTCGGAACGTTCTCGCTTCTCCCCTTCACCCCTCTGCCCGCGCACCTGCGGGGACGGCTGCTCGCGGTGCAGCCCTCGGAGGCGGAACTGCTCGATCTCGGGCGCCGCCTCGAACCGCTGGACCGGGAGGGCTTCCCCCGTCGCGATCGCCGGGCGAAGCGCACCGTTCCCGTCATCGCGGCATCGGTGGCGGTGTTCGCGGTGCTGGGCGTCGGTGCGTTGTTCGTGTTCCCGCAGGCCGAGCCCGTCGAGCGGCAGGTCCTGCGTCCTGCCGCCGAGCCGACGCTCGACATCGGGTCGCCGGTGGCGACGACCACGACCGCAGTGGCGATCGAGACCACGACCACCGAGCCGGCGGAGACGACGACGGGGGAACCCGAGGTCGAAGCACCGGTGGTGACCACCACCTCGGCACCGACCGCCGAGCCCGCTGCGGAATCCACCGCCGCCCCCACCACCACGGCGACGTCGACCGCCGGTGGCTTCACCAGGCGCGGCGGGCCGGGTCGCGGGACCGAGCCGGACGAGGACCGCCCCCGCCGGGACACCGAGGAGAGCGACGCTCCGAACACCGGGACGCCTCGCCCCACCACGGGTACGCCCACCACGCCGCGGCCGATGCCGACGCTGCCGACCTTCCCTCCGCGCGGCGGCGCATGAGGGCGCATCCCTGTCACACGGCGGAGACGAGGACGTAACACGACGGGTCTACCTTCGCGGAGTCGAGCACTCGCATTCCGGTGACGAAGGAGGACCCGGTCGTGGCACCACGCCGTAGATCCGCGTTGCTGGACGAGCTCCGCGTCGACGTACCGGGCCGCCCGCAGGACGTGATCCTCGAGGAGCTGCGCCGCGCCTTCCTCTCGGGAGCCGCACCCCCGGGCACACCGATCCCCGTCGGGGAGGTCGCGGAGTTGTTCGGGGTGAGCCGCATCCCGGTCCGGGAAGCACTCAAGACCCTCATCGGCGAAGGTCTCGTGACCCACCGGCAGAACCACGGATACATCGTCGCCCAGCTGACGATCGCGGAGCTGCGCGAGATGTACCTCGTCCGTGAGACTCTCGAATCGGCGTCGCTCGCGGCGGCCGTGCGCAACGCCACCGAGGAGGACGACCGGCGCGTCGAGGAGTCGCACCGTCTTCTTGAATGCGCTGTGCAGGAAGGCGATTCGCGCGGCTATCACCGCGAGAGCCGCGTCTTCCACATGGCCCTCACCCGGCCGTCCCGCATGCACCGCCTGTTGCACATGCTCGAATATGCCTGGAACATCACCGAACCCGTGCAGCCGATGGTGCACGTGAGCGATTCCGAGCGCGCCGAACTCCATCGCGCGCACGAGGCGATGCTCACCGCTTTCCTGGCGCGCGACACCGACGCGCTGCTCGCGGCGTCCGAACACCACAACCGGCACCTCGACGTCGCCATCTCCGGCCTCACCGCCGAATCCGGCCTGCTTCCCGCGGAAGATATACATTTCGGGTAACTCTCCGGCAACATCGCCCCGTTACGGTCTGCACATCGGAATTCACCACCGCCGTTGATGTTCCGTCGATCGATTCGCTCCGCCCACCGGCCTCGCACCGGGGCACGGGCGGCTCCCCCTCGCACAGGAGCAGGCATGACCGAAGTGCTGACACCGGGCGCCGGTAGCGTCCCCACCGCACCCCCGCCGCCCACGACCGGATACGACCCGCGGTTGACCAACGACGACCTCGCCCCGCTGAAGAACCAGCGGTGGGGCTCGTACAACATCTTCGCGTTCTGGATGTCCGACGTCCACAGCGTGGGTGGGTACGTCACCGCCGGCAGCCTGTTCGCTCTCGGTCTGGCCAGCTGGCAGGTCCTCGTGGCCCTGCTCGTGGGCATCACGATCGTCTACTTCTTCTGCAATCTCGTCGCCAAACCCAGCCAGGTCACGGGCGTGCCCTATCCGGTGATCTGCCGCAGCGTCTTCGGCGTTCTCGGCGCGAACATCCCCGCGATCATCCGCGGCCTGATCGCGGTGGCGTGGTACGGGATCCAGACCTTCCTCGCCTCGGCGGCACTCGACGTGGTGCTGATCAAGCTGTTCCCCTCGCTCACGCCGTACGCGGTGGTCGAGGACTACGGATTCGCCGGCCTGTCCGCACTCGGATGGGTCAGCTTCCTGACGCTCTGGGTGCTGCAGGCCTGCGTGTTCTGGCGTGGCATGGAGTCGATCCGACGGTTCATCGACTTCTGCGGCCCTGCCGTCTACGTCGTGATGTTCCTGCTGTGTGGTTACCTGATCTCCCAGGCCGGTTGGAGCGCGATCGATCTGACCCTCGGCGAAGTCACGCACACCGGATGGTCGTCGGTGCCGGTCATGCTCGGCGCGATCGCCCTGGTGGTCTCGTACTTCTCCGGCCCGATGCTCAACTTCGGCGACTTCTCCCGGTACGGGAAGTCCTACGCCGCGGTGAAGAAGGGCAACTTTCTCGGTCTGCCCGTGAACTTCCTGGTCTTCTCGCTGCTCGTGGTGATCACCGCATCGCTCACGCTGCCCGTCTACGGCGAATTGATCACCGACCCCGTCGAGACCGTCGCCCGCATCGATTCGACCTTCGCGATCGTGCTCGGCGCACTGACCTTCGCCATCGCCACGATCGGCATCAACATCGTCGCGAACTTCATCTCCCCGGCCTTCGACTTCTCGAACGTCAGCCCGCAGAAGATCAGCTGGCGCGCCGGCGGCATGATCGCCGCGGTGGGCTCGGTGCTCATCACCCCGTGGAATCTGTACAACAACCCCGAGGTCATCCACTACACCCTGGAAACCCTGGGCGCGTTCATCGGTCCGCTGTTCGGCATCCTCATCGCCGACTACTACCTCGTGCGCAAGCAGAAGGTGATCGTCGACGACCTGTTCACGATGTCGGAGAAGGGCGCGTACTTCTACCGCAAGGGCTACAACCCGGCCGCGGTGATCGCGACCGTCGTCGGCGCCGTCGTCGCGATGATCCCCGTGCTGTTCAACGATGCGCCCGGCATGGGAACCGCCGCCCAGTACAGCTGGTTCATCGGCTGCGGTCTCGGGTTCGTCGTCTACCACCTGCTCGCGACCCGCACCCGCCTCGCAGTCCGCCTCCCCGACCGGGTCGCACAGGAAGCAGTCTGATCCTCCATGTTCATCAAGGTCGTCAACCCGAACACCACGTGGTCGATGACCGCCACGATCGAGGCGTGTGCCCGGGCCGTCGCAGGTCCGGGCACACGCGTCGAGGCGGTCAGCCCTACGATGGGACCTCCGTCGATCGAGAGCCACTACGACGAGGCGCTCGCCGTGCCGGGCATCCTCACCGAGATCGAGAAGGGTGAACGCGACGGCGTCGACGGCTACGTCATCGCGTGTTTCGGCGATCCCGGGCTGGACGCGGCGCGCGAGCTCGCCGGCGGGCCCGTCGTCGGCATCGCCGAGGCCGCCATGCACACCGCCGCGGTCCTGGGGCGCGGATTCTCCGTCGTCACGACGCTGGCCCGCACGACCGGACGCGCGTGGGACCTCGCGCACCGCTACGGCATGCGCGACGCGTGCCGGGGCGTGCACGCGTGCGACCTGCCGGTGCTCGCCCTCGACAGCGATCCCGACGCACGCAAGATCGTCACCGAGGCGTGCCTCGACGCCCTGTACGAGGACGGTTCCGACGCCATCGTGCTCGGCTGCGCCGGGATGGCCGACCTGTGCGCGCACATCTCCGCGGAGATCGGAGTGCCGGTGGTGGACGGTGTCGCGGCCGCGACGCTGACCGTGCAGTCGCTGGTCACGATGGGGCTGGCGACCGGCAAGCGAGGAGAGTTCGCGGCTCCCCCACCGAAGCGCTATGCGGGACTGCTCGACGGGTTCACGACGGGCGGGTGAAGCCCCTCCCGTGTCCTCACAGCCGGTGAAGCCCCCTACGATCGGGACGTGCCGTCCATCCACCATGCACCGCTGAGGAAGACCGACCCCGAGAGCCTGTACCGGATCATGGCTCTGCGGACCGACGTGTTCGTCTTCGAGCAGGGCATCACCAGCGAACCGGAACTCGACGGCCGCGATCTCGACCCGACCACCGAACTGTTCTGGACGCGGGAGGGCGATGAGGTCCTTGCGACGCTGCGCGTGCTCCACGACGACGGGGACATCGCCCACATCGGCCGTGTCGCCACCGCCCGGCACGCACGCGGGCGCGGCCTCGCCGCGGAGCTGATCGAGGCGGCGCTCGGGACCTGTCCGGGAGTCGTCGACATCTCGGCGCAGGCGTATCTGGAGCACTGGTACGCGCGATTCGGGTTCGTGCGCACCGGAGCGAACTACCTCGAGGCCGGGATCGACCACGTGCCGATGCGCCGCACCCCGTGACCACAGGGCGCCCGTCGGGGTGCGGTCACGGGGTGCGGGCGACGACGCGTATCAGCCGATCTCGAAGTGGACTCCTGTGAGTTTCTCCGACAACTCCCACAGCCGCGTCGAGGTCTCGCGGTCGCGGGCGCGACGCCCCACGCCGGCGACACCGGGCGCTCCGTAGAGCAGGAGACGCGGACCGATGTAGCCGCCCGCGATACCCGGATCGGAGGCGGCGAGCACGACCGATTCGGCCCCCTGGTCCGGGGTGCGCTGCAGGATCGTCTTGCCGAAACCGAACAACCGGTCGAACCACGTCCCCGTGTGACTGCCCACCTCGGTCGCCGCGTAGCCCGGATGGGCCGCGACGGCGCGCAGCGGTGAGCGGACCGCGGCGAGGCGTCGTTCGAGCTCGAGCGCGAACAACAGATTCGCGAGCTTCGACTGTGCGTACGCCGCGGCGCGGTTGTACGGGCGGCGTTCCCAGTTGAGGTCGTCGAGATCGATCCGGCCGATCAGGTGGGCGGCGCTCGACACCGTGACGACACGACCGGTGATGCGCGGTAACAGCAGTCCGGTCAGGGCGAAGTGTCCGAGATGGTTCGTTCCCATCTGCATCTCGAACCCGTCGGCGGTGCGACGCAGCGGCACCGCCATCACCCCTGCGTTGTTGACCAGGACGTCGATCCGCCGATCGGCGAAGGCGTCCGCGAAGGCACGGATCGCCGAGAGGTCGGCGAGATCGAGCGACATCATCTCGGCCCGGGGGCCGATCTCCTCGGCGATGCGCTTGCCCCGGTCGACGTTGCGACCGGTGAGGACGACGGTGGCGCCGGCAGCCCCGAGGGCGCGGGCCGTCGCTTCGCCCACACCGCTGGTGGCCCCCGTCACGACGACGGTGCGACCGTCCAGCGATGTGGTGGCGTCAGGCGCCAATCGAGGACTTGAGCATCGGGAGCATCGCCCACAGCTCGTCCTGCCAGTAACCCCACGAATGGGTACCGACGATCGGGAACGAGAAGTGTGCGGTGTCGATGCCCAGGGTCAGCAGGCGCACCTGGAAGGCGCGGTTCTGCGTGCGGGCGAGCGCTTCGAGACCCATGGCGTTGGTCGTGTTGAAGCTGCCCACGAGCGAGTTCGGCCGGTCGTACTGGCCGGGCAGACCGCTCGCCGCGGAGACCCACATCGGCAGTCCGCGCATCTGCGGCGCCGCGACGAACGGGTCGTGACGCAGCCACGCCGAGTCCCAGGGCGGTCCCCACATCGCGTCGGCGTTGTATCCGCCGGCGTCGAGCATGGCGAGACGGATGGCCTCGCGCATACCGGGGGCCGAGAGGTTGAGGTAACCCGAGAGGGAGCCGGCGAACTTGAACTGGTCGCGGTGGTAGGCGGCCAGGATCAGCGCCGCGTTACCGCCCATCGACAGGCCGACCACCGCGTTGTTGTTGCGGTCGATGCCGTAGACGTTTGCGAGATGGTCGGGGAGGTTCTGGGTGAGGAAGGACTCCCACTTGTAGGTGTAGGGCTGGCCGTTGAAATTGCTCGGTGCGTACCAGTCGGCGTAGAAGCTCGACTGTCCGCCCACCGGCATGATCACGTTGACGCCGTGATCGGCGAGCCACGCCGCGTTTGTCTCGTGTTCCCAGCCGCTCACGTCGTCGGTGGCGCGCAGACCGTCGAGCAGATAGACGGCCTTGTTGCTGCCGTTGTTCGCCCGCCAGATGCGTACCTTGATCGCCCCGACCCCACCCGGGGCGGCGACCATGTCCTCGTGGAAGCGATCGTACGGATCGGCCGCAGCCGTGCCGGCGCCGAGCCCACTGAACGCGAGCGCCAGCGGAAGGACCAGTGCCGCCACCAGCAGCCGCACGAGAGCGCGTCCCCCCCGCCGACGTGTTCCGGTTTTCGCCGACATCGTCACAACATGCTCCCCTTGCACTCCAGTAACATTTTTCACTTCCGTCCCAGGGTATCGACGGTGCAGAAACCTTAAGCAGGCTTGCACACAATCGTTATCGTGGAAAGTCCGGCAGCGTTATCGTCGGGCCTTCGGCGCTCGCATTCCGGGCGCACCGCTAACCTCCGACCCGTGCCCGAAGCTCCCCTCCCCGTTCGCGACGGCCTGAACCCCACCCGCCTGCGACTGCCGGAAAATCCCAGCTGGGAGACCATAGCGGAGTTCCTGCTCACACGCTTCCCGAACGATGCGGCGCGCATCGCGGAGAAGATCGAATCCGGCGAAGTGGTCGTACAGGACGGCACAGCGGTCACATTTTCGACCCCGTACGTCCCACGCGAATTCGTGTATCTCTACCGTGATCCGCCCGCCGAACCGCGCGTTCCCTTCGAGATCGACGTCCTCCACCGTGACGAGAACCTACTCGTCGTGGACAAGCCGCACTTCCTGGCGACCACCCCGCGTGGTTCCTGGGTGACGGAGACCGCCGTGGTCCGGTTGCGCAAGGATCTGGACCTGCCCGAACTGTCCCCCGTTCATCGGCTCGATCGGCTCACGGCGGGCGTCCTGGTGTTCACCGTCCGGCGCGAGGCGCGACGCGCGTACCAGACGCTGTTCGACCGGCGTCTCGTCGAGAAGGAGTACGAGGCGATCGCCCCGGCCGCGCCGCGCCTCGACTTCCCTCGCGAGGTCCGCAGCCGCATCGTCAAGGAGCGCGGCGTGCTGCAGGCCCGCGAGGTCGACGGTCCCGTCAACGCCGTGACCTCGATCGAATTGGTGGACACGGCCGACGACCGTGCGCGTTACCGTCTGCGTCCCGAGACCGGCCGGACGCATCAACTCCGGGTACACATGAACTCGCTCGGAATCCCCATTCTCGGCGACAACCTCTATCCGGAGGTGTACGAGCTCGAGCCACAGGATTATTCGAATCCGCTGCAGCTTCTGGCCAGATCCTTGTCGTTCCACGATCCGATCACAGGTCGGCCGACCCGCTTCGTAAGCCGACGAAACCTGGCAGCATGGAGTAACAGCACACCAGGACCCCGCTGACCGGCGAGTTCTCGTCTTGGAGGTTTCCATGGAAATCGGCAGCATCTCGCGTACCTATGACGGGCGGGTGGCCCTGCGGTTCGAACGCTCGTTCCCCCACCCGCCGGAGAGAGTGTGGCGGGTCCTGACCGATCCGCAACATCTCCGCGCCTGGTTCCCTGCCGACGTCGAGTTCGAGCTCACACCCGGCGCCACACTCGAATTCCGCTCGACACAGGAACAGACCCGACGTTTCGGCCTGCCGGAAGGGCACACAACCATGGGCAGTGTCCTCACGGTGCGGCCCGCACGGATCCTGGAATACCTCTGGGACACCGACGTTCTGCACTGGGAACTCACTCCGGACGGCTCCGGCGGGTGCTGGCTCACCCTCACCCACACCACCGACGACGAGGAGGACGCCCTTGCACACGGCGCCGCCTGGCACGCCGGGTTCGAGGTGGTCGAGGCCCAATTGGAGGAACGCCCGGTCGACTGGTCGATCTGGGACCGCGCAGCCGAACTGAGCACGCACTATCAGGGCAGCTCGGGCTGATCGCCCGGCTCGGGATCCGGGCCGATCGCCCGGGTGGAATATCCGCCTAGCGGCGCGCCCCACGTCGCGCGGGAGCCGAACCGACGCCGTCGAGGTCGCGCTCCCGCGCTGTCGTGCGTGCAACGATGCGCGCACCCCAGGCACCGATCGCGTCCCAGTCCCGGAAGTCACCGGAAGGGGCGCCGACCATCCTGACGACCATCCGTTCGCCGGTGCCGAGCACCGCCAGATCCAGCTTCCCCGGGAAGGTGCGATGTTCGACGGCCTCGATGCGTTCGGCGACGGCGCACGCGTCGTAGCACGTGTTCACCGACCTCCCGCCCGAGGCGACGGGACCCGACGAGAACAGGTAGACGTCGCGTTCGCGCAGTTCGGCCGCGTGCCGGTCGGAGAACTCCCGCGCGCTGCGCAGCCAGCGACTGCGGTAGACGGCGCTGCCGAGCACCACGACGTCGTACGCGTCGACCTCGTCGACGTGCTCGGGCGCGTTCACGTCGACCTGCGCGCCGTGGTGGCGCATCGACGCGGCCAGCGCTGTCGCGATCTCCGCGGTCGAACCGTGCCGACTGGCCACCGAAACAAGAACCTTCATCACTACCTCCGGACCCGCGTCGAACCATGATCACCCCGGAACCGGGCCTTGACCAGGGCCGAAGTGCCCTTTGCCCGGTATCGGCAGATCACAGTCGGACGAATCCCCTCATATCGGACCGCGTGGCAAGGTGGAGGCAACGCGCACCGAGAGGAGCAGATGGATGCCCAGTACATCGTCGGCGACCGTCGCGGAGGAGGCGGAACGCAAGTACTCCGCCACCGGCGACCGGCCGCTTCCGGACCTGACAGGACTGCCGTCCGTCGATACGATCGACGTCGACCGGTTCGAGTTGTCGGCCCAGTACTACGACACCGCCGACCTGCGCCTGCTGCGCTCGAAGATCACGCTCCGCAGGCGCGAGGGCGGCGACGACGCGGGATGGCATCTCAAACTGCCCTCCGGTGTCGACACCCGCACCGAACTGCACTTCCCCCTCGGCGACGACTCGGCCGAGGACGTTCCCGCAGACCTCGGGTCCCTGTTGCGCGGCATCCGCCGTGGCGCCCCGTTGAGCCTGGCCGCTCTGCTCGTGACCCGACGACATCGGCACCGGCTCCGGTCGTCCGACGGCGGCTTCGTCGCGGAGGTGGTGGTGGACGACGTCGACGCCGTGCGCAGCGCCGACGGATCCGAGATCCGCTGGAAGGAGATCGAGGTCGAGTGGAATTCCACCCTCGGCGACAAGACGATCGGCCGATTCCTCACAGCACTCGAGGAACGCTTCGCGGCCGTCGGGATCACCCGTTCGGAGAGCTCGTCGAAGCTCCACCGCGTGCTCGGCGACCTGATCCCCGCCCGCCCGCCGATCGCGAAGGGCCTGATCCCGATACGCGACTATCTCTCGAGCGAACTGCACACCCTGGGGCTGTCCGACATCGCCGTCCGCCGCGACGCACCCGACGCGGTGCACAGCATGCGCAAGGCCGCGCGGCGTCTGCGCAGCGCACTGCAGACCTATTCCGACGAGATCGTCGTGGATCACGACCTCATCGACGAACTCCGTTGGCTCGGAAGACGTCTCAGCCCGTCACGTGATCTCGAGGTCCAGTGGGAACGGCTCGCGGATCGCGTGGCCGACATCCCGGTCGAATCGCACCGGGAAGCGACGAGAGCCCGTATCGACGAGTACTTCTCGGCACGGTCGGAGGCCGCCCGTCTCGAAGCCGTCGACACCCTGGACTCGGATCGGTACGTCGCGCTGCTCACCCGCCTCGACGCGGCGATCATCGACCTCGCGCCCGCCACCGAAGCGGCGGGGGCACGGCCGAAGGTGGCACGGAAGGAACTGTTGCGCGCGGTCGCAGCGCTGTCGAAGAAGGTCTCGCGCCGCGTCGACAGGGTCGGCGACGCCGAGAACCCGGCGGAGCGCGACGCGCTGATGCACCGGGCACGCAAGGGCGCCAAACGGATGCGGTACGCCATCGAGGTGATCGCGCCGCTGCATCCGAAGCGTTCCGGGCGGATCCTCGACCGGTTCGACGACTTCCAGGATCTGCTCGGTGAATTCCAGGACTCGGTCGTGGCGCGGGAACACCTCCTGGACATGCTCTCCGAGCAGGACCACACCGCCGAGACCAGTTTCGGGCTCGGGATCCTGTTCCGGATCGAGACCGAGATCGGCGACGCGCAGGCCGCGCATCTGGACAGCGGCTGGAGGAAGGCCTACCGCGCCGCTCGCCGATTGTGGACCTGATCGAGGCCGGAAGGCTCTGGTCGGGGCCTCCCCGATCGGGGATCATGAAGATCGTCGACACCGGGTCACGGCCGCGTCGTGGCGGTAACGTGGCCTCGGGCCGACCTGCGCGCGGGAAGCCGCGCGTCGCAACGAAAAGGAGACATCCATGAGCACACCGAGCACCCGCAAGGCAGTCGTCGCAGGCGTCGACGGCTCCGAAACGGCTGTAGCGGCAGCGCGGTGGGCCGGTGCCGTCGCGTCGCGCATCGGAGCACCCCTCCACCTCGTGCACTCGATGCCCCCGGAGGGCATCTTCTACAGCGAGGCCGCAGTGCTCGTGCAGTCGCAGATGATCCAGCAGCTCGAGGAGGACGGCAAGAAGCTCCTCGCCGACGCCGCCGAGCGAGTCCGCGCAGATCACCCCGAGCTCGAGATCAGCAGCTTCATCGGTCCCGGTCCCGCAGCCAAGTCGCTGCTCGAGGCCGCCGAGGACGCACGCCTGGTCGTCATGGGCGCCACCGGCGCGGGTGCGCTGGAGAACTTCCTCCTCGGCTCCACCGTTCTGCGCGTCGCGAACCATGCGCCCTGCCCGGTGGTCGTGTGGCGCGGCAACACCGATTCTCCGCTGCCCGATTCCCGGCCGATCGTCGTCGGTGTGGACGGTAGCGAATTGTCCTCTGCCGCAGTCACTCACGCGTTCTATCTCGCGTCGGCCCTCGGGGTTCCGCTGCGGGCAGTGCACTCCTGGCTCGGTGACGCCGCACTCGGTGTCGGCGCCACGGCCGCGCTGGTCGATTGGGATGCCGTGGAGACCTCGGAGACCGCGGTTCTCGCCGAGACGCTGGCCGGCTGGAGTGATCGCCACCCCGAGGTCACCGTCGAGCGTGTGATCGATCGGGGCCCGGCCTCGAAGGTCCTGCTCGCGCACCTCGACGACGCCCAACTCGTCGCAGTCGGAAGCCACGGACGTGGCCAGTTCCGCGCCGCCCTGCTCGGATCCACGAGCCAGAACCTGCTGCACAAGGCTCCGTGCTCGGTGCTCATCGCCCGCAAGGTCTAGAACCGATCGTTCCGGTTCGACGGGGATCGCTTCGACGAAGCGATCCCCGTTCACTGTTCTCGGGGCGCGATCACCAGGGCGCTGGACCGAGCATGCTCTCCAGTCGCGCCGCGTCGACGGTCTCGACACCCGTATCGATCGCCGCTGCCTCCGGCCACGGATCCCGCCGGCGGAGTTGCTGTTCGAGCACGGCAGGGGTCGCATCGGAGGCATCGTCGCCGCGCTCGGCTCGGGATGCCATCCGTTGCAACAGGATTCCCTTGTCTGCACGGCACTCGATCTCGATCACATCCACGGAAGCACCGTCCGCGACCTTGCGGGCCGCGTCGCGCTGCCCGGACGACAACCAGGTCGCGTCCAGCACGACGGATCGTCCCCGGGCCAGAGCGGTCTCGGCACGGCGCAGCAGTTCGCGGTAGGTCGCCTCCGAATGCGTCGGTGCGTACAGACCGGCATCCGTACCGTCGCCGGTGCGGTCGGTGGGTTGCAGACCCGCCAACTCCTTGCGGACGATGTCGCTGCGCACTACATCCGCTCCGAGATACGCACCGACCGTGCGCGACAGTGTCGTCTTGCCGGTCGCGGAGACACCACCGACGAGCACCATGCGCACGCGCCCCCGGTCGAGATGTCCCTCGAGCAACTCGACGAAACCGGTCGCCGTTTCCCGCGCCGCTGCATCACCCTGCTCGTAGCGTAGGGCGGTCACCTTCGCGCGCACCAACGCTCGATAGGCGATGTAGTGGTGCACGAGAGAGGAGGGCGGGTGATCGCCCGAGACCTCACCATATTGCTCGAGCAACCGCCGTGCTGCGGGTTCGGCACCGAGACGTTCGAGATCCATTGCGAGGAAGGCGAGATCGAGTACTGCGTCGCCGTAGCGCAACTCGTCGTCGAACTCGAGGCAGTCGATGATGCGCGGACCGTCGTCGAGACAGAAGATGTCGTCGGCGAGCAGGTCGCCGTGTCCGTCCACGGCCCGGCCCGCCGCGATGCGTTCGTCGAACAGCACCGCCCGGCCGGCGAGGTAACGGTGCACGGACTCCCGGATCCGCGTCAACGCCCCGGCACGATCCGCCCCTACCTCCAGCCGGCCGAGATGGTCGAGACTGAGATCCCACAGCTCGGCGACGAAATCCGCGGAGGCACACCGGTCGATCTCGGGACCGTGCGGCGAGGAGGCGTGCAGTGCGGCGACCTGCTGTGCCACCTCGTCGATCACCACCGACACGTCCTCACCTCGGCGGACCGCGGCGGCCAGGCGCCGGTCGTCGGGCAGCCGCACCATTTCGACGAGGTGCTCGCACAACTGTCCGTCCGGGCCGTGGACGTCCGCGACGCCCAGATAGACGTCCGGTGCGAGACGCCGGTTGAGCTCCACCTCCCGGTGGCAGATCCGTTCACGGGCCTCACGCGTGCGGTTGTCGAGGAAGCCCAGGTCGAGCGGCTTCTTCAGTTTGTGCACGCGCTCGCCGACGAAGAAGACCACCGACGAATGCGTCTCCCTCACCCCCGCGTAGCCGACATCCTCCGGTCCGGCACCTGTGGTCACTGCGCCCTCCCTGTCGTCGGCGGCTCCCACCGAGTCCTCTCGTCCACCATATTGTCGTTCAGACACTCCCCCGGTGCATCTGCACAGCGCCCACCGGCGCATCTGCACAGCGCCCACCGGTGTATCCGCACAGCCCGCCGGTGTATCCGCACAGCCCACCGGTGTATCCGCACAGTGTGTGTGTGTTCTCCTCCGGATCGCCCGAACGAACCGGCCGCGACAGGTAGCTTTCACACCGAGGTGACTTCTGGACGGGGTGAGATGAGAAACGATCAACCGAGCCGGGTACGAGGAGACGACACCGTGCGGGCGGACGACGGACCCACGGTGGCGGTCCTCGCGTACACGACGGCTCTCGAACGAACGATGATCGAGGATTGGCTGCGCTCGGACGAGCTTCCCGCCGAGTACCGCACGCCGACCCGCCCCGAGTCGCTCGACCTCGACTCACGGGTGCTCACCGAGGAGCTCGTGACCCGCACCGACGATCCGCTGATCCTGCCCTTGCGGATCGTGTGGCTCCCGGCGGAGCGCGACGGTGCGCGGCGTATCCGGTTTGCCGACGTCCTCGCCCTCACGAACCCACGCAATCCGAATCTGCTGCTGCAGAAATGGCTCGTGCGCAAGGGTGCCGACCGCTACCGGATCGTCGTCGCGAAACCGGCCCGCCTGTCCGAACTGCGGGACGCGCTCAGGGCGGAGGGCGGTGACGATGACGACGGGGCACTCGCGCGGTACGTGACCCGTCGCGCCGTCGTCGCGCTCGAACGCGCGGAGCGAGCGGTGATCGGCGACCGCTACAAGGTCCCGCGGCTCGTCGCCGCCCAGATCATGGACTCGCCGATCTTCCGGCGCCGTCTCGACGAGATCGCCGCCGAGCACGGCCTCTCGCGCGCCGAGGTCGAGTCGCGGGCGCGCAGTTCCCTCGACGAACTCGTGGCCGTGCAGTCACGATTGGTCACCGACCTGTTCACGCAGGCGATGCGGCCGTTGCACGCGTCGGCATGGACCGTGCACGCCGACGAGGCCGGTCTGCGCGCACTGCGCGAGTCCAACCGCCGGTACGCCCTGGTCTTCCTCCCCTCGCACCGGTCCTACGCCGATGCCTTCGTGCTGGGCGACATCCTGGCGGCGAACGATTTTCCCGGCAACCACATCATGGGCGGGGCCAACCTCACCTTCTGGCCGATCGGTCCCGTCGCCCGCCGCACCGGCACGGTGTTCATCCGGCGCAGCTTCGCAGACGACGACGTCTACAAGGCCGCGCTCGAGGAGTACTTCGCGTTCCTGCTGAGCAAGCGGTTCAACCTCGAGTGGTACTTCGAGGGCGGCCGGACCCGCACCGGCAAGCTCCGGGCCCCGCGCTACGGATTGCTCAGCTACGTCGCCAACGCGATCCGCGGCGGACGCGTCGAGGACGCGATGCTGGTGCCGGTCTCGATCACCTACGAGGGACTCGCCGAGGTCGCGGCGGTCGCCGCCGAACAGACCGGCGCGACGAAGAAAACCGAAGGCCTGGGATGGCTGGTGCGCTACGCCCGCAATCAGCGCAAGCGGGCCGGGAACGTGTACGTGCGGTTCGGCGATCCCGTGTCGATGCGCGAACTGCTGGTCGCCGGTGGGGATCCGGACCTGACCGCACCGGCGCCGGCAGCCGACCCGTCCGCGGCGCCGACGGATTCCGAGGAGATACGGGTGCTGCGCCGCAAGGCGCTGCAGAAGGTCGCCTTCGAAGTCGCGGTCGGCATCAACTGCAACACTCCGGTGACGGTGAACTGCCTGGTCACCCTGGCCCTGCTCGGTGTGCGCGACCGCTCGCTGACGCTCGAGGAGGTGCGGGCCGTGATCGCACCTGTCCGCCGTTATCTCGATCGCCGCGGTGTCCCGCAGGGCGGGCTCCACATCCTCGACGTCGAAGGTGGGCTCGAGGACGTGCTCTCGTCGCTCACCCACGCGGGGGTGGTCACCACCTACGCCGGCGGGGAGGAACCGGTCTACTCGATCCAGCCGGGTCAGCATCTCGTCGCGGCGTTCTACCGCAACAGCGGCGTGCACTGGTTCGTCAACCGGTCGATCATGGAGCTGGCCATCCTCTACGCGCACGCCAATCTCGGTGACGATCCTGTCCGGGTGGCGTGGGAGGAGGCGAAGAACCTGCGCGACCTGCTGAAGTTCGAGTTCTTCTTCCCCGACCGAGACACCTACGAGACCCAGATGCGCGACGAGCTCGCCTTGCTCGTCCCGTCCTGGGGCGACACCCTGCCGACGAAGGACGAAGCACTGACCGGTCTCGTCGAGACCGGCTTCTTCATGTCGCACCGCACGCTGCGGTCGTTCTTCGACGCGCAGCTCGTCGTCGCCGAGCGCCTCGCCGTCCGGGATCCGGAGCTCGAGGTCGACCGCGCCGCCTTCCTGTCGGAGTGCGTGGCGGTGGGCCGGCAGATGCTGCTGCAGCGCCGCCTGTACGGGCCGGAATCGGTGTCGTCGGAGTTGTTCGCGTCCGCGCTCGACCTGGCGCGCAATCGAGGATTGCTCGACCACGACGAGGACCCCGAGACCGTCCGCGAGCGCAGGAAGGCATTCGCAGCGGAGCTGTCCGAGTTGGCCCAGCGGGTCGCGCTGGCCGAGTCGCTCGACGTGTCGAACAGAAAGGTGGAACGGTGAACCTCGAGCAGGCCCTCGAACGGGTGCGTACGGGTCCGCAGGGACCCGAGGTGGCGGCCTTCTTCGATTTCGACGGCACCATCGTGCACGGCTTCTCCGGTGTCCACTTCTTCCGCGACCGGGTGCTCGCCGGGAAGGTCTCCGCATCCGAACTGGCCGCGACGATGATCAACGGGATCCGCGGGACGGAGACCGAGGAGGACTTCGAACGCTTCGTCGCGATCGCCTTCAAGGCGTGGCGCGGTCACACCGAGGACGAGCTCTACGAGATCGGCCGCCGGCTGTTCATGACGACGATCGCCGGACACCTCTATCCGGAGGCGTGGCAACTCATCGGCGCGCACCAGAACGCGGGCCACACGGTGGTGATCGCCTCGTCGGCGTCCCGCTACCAGATCCAGGCCGCCGGGGACGCGCTGGGCGTCGAGCACATCCTGTTCACCCCACTCGAGGTCGAGAACGGTGTGCTCACCGGACGGGTCGACGGGAAATCGTTGTGGCGCAGCGGCAAAGCGGAGGCGGCACGCAGTTTCGTCGAGACACACGGCATCGACGCCGAGGCCAGCTACACCTATTCCAACGGTGGTGAGGACGTGGAGTTCCTGGCCGTCGCCGGCAACCCCACGGCCACGAACCCCGATCGCACTCTCACCCGATTCGCCATCGAACGCGACTGGCCGATCATGCGGTTCCGGCCGCGCGGTACGCCGGGCGCCCGCGAACTCGTCCGCACCGCCGCCGCCTACGGCGGGATGTTCGGCTCGGTGTGGACGGGTCTCGGTCTCGGTCTGATCAACCGCAGCCGCAAGACCGCGCTGGACTCGATCATCAGCATCGGCACCGAGGTCTCCCTGGCCCTCGCCGGAGTGAACGTACGCATCGTCGGGGAAGCGAATGCGTGGGCCGCCCGGCCGGCGGTGTTCATCTTCAACCACCAGAGTCAGCTCGACCCGGTGGTGCTGGCCAAGGTCCTGAGGCAGGACTTCACGGGCGTGACGAAGAAGGAGATGGCCAACGACCCGTTGTTCGGGCCGCTTCTGCGGTTCGTCGGCGCCACCTTTGTCGACCGCACGAACACCGAGCGGGCGGTTGCGGCGCTCGGACCCGTCGTCGACACCCTCCGCGAGGGTACGTCGATCGTCATCGCCCCCGAGGGCACACGCTCGCTGACCCCGGCGATCGGCAGGTTCAAGAAGGGCGCCTTCCACATCGCGATGCAGGCCGGTGTCCCGATCGTGCCGGTCGTGATCCGCAACGCCGGCGAGATCCTGTGGAAGCACTCGACCCTGCTGCGGTCGGGCACCGTCGATGTGGCGGTGCTCGAACCGATCGACGTGAGCGGCTGGTCGCGGGAGAACTTCGGTGAGCACATCGCCGAAGTCGAGGACCTCTACCGCCGCACGCTGTCGAGCTGGCCCACCGATTAGATGACGAACGAGACCGTGACACCCGAGGAGCCGGACGACGGAGCCGACGAGAGCCCGCACGGTGAGAGCGGGCCGCTCACCCCGAAGCGACGCCGGTATCTCAAGTGGATCGTCGGTGCTCTGCTCGTCGTGGTGCTCACCGTCGAGATCGTGCTCGTGTGGCCGGAACTGTCCGACAGCGTCCGCGGCCTCGGGCATCTTCACTGGGGTTGGGTCGCGGCAGCGGTGTTCGCCTCGATGGCGGAGATGTCGACCTTCGCACGGGTGCAGCGGGCGCTACTGTCCGCGGCGGGTGTGAAGGTCTCGCAATGGCAATCGCTTTCGGTGGCCCTCGCGGCGAACTCCATGAGCGTGACCCTGCCGGGCGGACCGGTGGTCGGGACGACCTTCACCTACCGACAGATGCGGCGCTGGGGCGCACCCCCGGTGGTGGCGACCTGGCAGCTGGTCATGGCCGGGCTCCTCCAGGCCGCCGGACTCGCACTGCTCGGCATCGTCGGCGCTCTGCTCGTCGGCGCCAGCAACAACCCGTTCTCGCTGATCTTCTCGCTCGGCGGTCTGCTGCTGCTGGTCGTGCTCATCCAGTACGCGGCCGGCAATCCTGGTTCGTTCGAATCGATCGGCCTGATCGCCCTGCGGAGCCTGAACCGGTTGCGGAAGAAGCCGGAGCAGGCGGGTGCGCGAGCGTGGCGGAAGATCGTCGGCCAGCTGAGCGCGGTGCAACTCGATCGTCCTCATGCGGCCCGCGCGTTCGGCTGGTCGCTGAGCAACTGGGTATGCGACGGTGCGTGCCTGGCGTTCGCCGCATACGCGGTCGGTGGCGCGCCGAGCCTGGCCGGTATCGCGGTCGCCTACGCGGCCGGAACCGCCACCAGCCGTGCCATTCCGCTGCTCCCCGCCGGTCTGGGTGTCATGGACGCCGTGCTTATGCCGGCGCTCACCGCCTCCGGCATGACCGGCGCGCAGGCCCTGTCGGCGGTGGTCGTCTACCGGTTGATCAGTTTCGTGCTCGTCGCCGCGGTCGGCTGGATCGTCTTCGCATTCCGCTACCGGAACGTCGGCGAGGAGGGGCACGAGGACGAAACTCCCCCGGACCTGCGGCTCTGGGACGACGGCTGAAGGCGCCGACCGAAAAGATCGCCCGCGCGCCGGTCGGGGCGCTAGCGTTGTCCTCCATCCGGATGAATGGAGGGACGAGGTCCGTGGCACAGCACGAGGTCACACGTAAACGGGAAGTCTGGTCGGGCCGGTCGGTGTTCATCATGGCCGCAATCGGCTCGGCGGCCGGACTCGGCAACATCTGGCGCTTCCCGTACATCGCTTACGAGAACGGTGGTGGCGCATTCCTGATCCCGTATCTGGTCGCGCTGCTGACCGCGGGTATCCCCCTTCTCCTGGTCGACTACGCGATCGGGCACAAGTTCCGCGGATCGCCGCCGCTGGCCTTCCGCAGACTGCGCCGCGGCGCCGAATTCATCGGCTGGTGGCAGGTGCTGGTGTGCTTCGTCATCGGCGTGTACTACGCGGTGATCGTGGCCTGGGCCGCGCGGTACACCTTCTTCTCGATCACCGAGGCCTGGGGCGACGACCCCGAAGGCTTCTTCATGAGTTCGTTCCTGAACCAGGACACCGATGCGACCTTCGGCCTGAGCTTCGTGCCGGGCGTCGCGTGGATGCTGCTGCTGGTCTGGATCGCGACGCTCGCGGTGCTCGCTCTCGGCGTCCAGCGCGGTATCGGCAACGCCAATCGGTTCTTCGTGCCGTTGCTGGTCCTGCTGTTCGGTGCGCTCGTCGTCCGGTCGCTGACCCTCGACGGCGCGACCGCCGGTCTCGATGCGTTCTTCACCCCGAACTGGTCGGCGCTGACCGACACCGGGGTGTGGATCGCGGCGTACGCGCAGATCTTCTTCTCGCTGTCCGTCGCCTTCGGCATCATGGTGACCTACTCGTCGTACCTGAAGCGCAAGACGAACCTCACCGGTTCGGGTCTCGTGGTCGGGTTCTCGAACTCGAGCTTCGAGGTGCTCGCCGGCATCGGCGTCTTCTCCGCTCTCGGCTTCATGGCCCAGGCGCAGGGTGTCGAGGTCGGTGAGGTGGTCGCGGGCGGTATCGGCCTCGCCTTCATCGCTTTCCCGACGATCGTCTCGGAGATGCCCGGCGGCCCGCTCTTCGGTGTGCTGTTCTTCGGTTCGCTGGTCTTCGCCGGGTTCACGTCGATGATCAGCATCATCCAGGTGACCGTCTCGGCCTTCCAGGACAAGACGGGCCTCGGCCGGGTGCCGGCGGTACTCGCCATCGGTGGTGTGTCGGCAATCGTGTCGCTGCTGCTCTTCCCCACCACCACCGGCCTGAACACTCTCGACGTGGTGGACCGCTTCGCGAACCAGTTCGGCATCGTGGGTGTCGCCTTCGTGGCGCTCGTGGTGGTCGCGTGGATCTATCGTCGTCTGCCCGAACTCCGCGACCACCTCAACTCGGTGTCGTCGTTCAAGGTCGGCACGGGCTGGATGGTGTTCACGGGCATCATCACCCCGCTCGTCCTCGGCTACATGCTGTTCAGCGAGATCCGCGACCGTGTCCGCGACGGCTACGGCGGTCTTCCCGACAGCCTGGTCACGGCCTTCGGCTGGAGCGTGCAGGCCGGCGTGATCATCCTCGCCGTCCTCCTGACGTTCATCCCCTGGCGCAGGGGAATCGACGAGGAATACGAGCTGGACGAGAACCGTCCGCCCGCATCCGCCCAGGCGCCTGCTTCGTCCGGTGCTCTCTTACCCGGACCCGACTCGTCCACAGGAGGTACCCGATGAGCACAGCGGCCGTCGCCATGATGATTCTCGCCCTCGTCACGCTGTGGGGCGGTCTCCTGCTGAGCATCCTGCATCTGCGTAAGCATCCGGACGATCCGGACTGATCATCCGCACCACCGACTCACATGGGTGTCGGTTCGGTAACACCACGGGGCGGCGCTCTGGCCGGAGCGCCGCCCTTGTGGTCTCCTGGAGCGGTCGTACTCTAAACCTCTAGTTTAGAGTTAGGTAGAGCCCGTCCGGGTGTCACGACCCACAGGAGGAGAACCCCATATGAGCCGCAGACACCGCAATCGGATGCGTCGCATCTCGGCCGCCGCAGCCCTGACCGTCGCCGCAGGTCTGGCGCTTCCCACCATCGCCGGCGCCGAACCCGCACCCACGGACCCGGCAGCACCGGCGGAAGCGCCCGCCACGAGCCCGCTCGTGAGCTCGCTCGAGGCTCTCCGCGCGCTGCCCGGCGTCGATCCCACGACTCTCGCTGCCGCCGAAGCGATCGCGAACGCACGCGGAAGCGCTGCCGACGCGGCCGAAGCGACACCGCTCGGCGCCTACGAGGACGGCATGGAGTTCCTGCGTCGCCTCGGCGTCGAACCGTTCCTCTACCCCACCGGCGCACCGTTCTGCACGGCCGACGGCGACCTGCCGCTGGGCACCGTGCCCGCCGTTGCGGGTGCTCTGCCCGGGCCATGGCCGAACCGCAGCCTGTCGCCGCTGCCGGGCACCCTGAACGTCGTCTCGCCCGGTGAGACGCTCTTCGCGTTCGTCCCCGTCGGCCTCGAGGAGGACGCCGACACCTCGGGCATCCAGCTCGCGTGGTTCAACGTCAACACCTTCCAGGGTGGCTTCGTCCCGATGGGCACGCCGGAGGAGACCGCGGCGGGAGCCATTCCGGCCGGCCTTCCCGTCCAGGCCCGCGGCATCGTCGAGCAGGCCATCACGACCTTCATCGCCGACACCCTGCCGCTGGGTGGCGTGCGGGTCGCGCCGGTCGAGACGGGGTCGGGCACCGTGCTCTCGGCCGTCTTCGGCAACGTGCGCAACGGCGACACGCAGTGCTTCTTCCTGCCCACGATCGGCATCGTGGACGTGCCGGCCTGATCGAACCAGAGCTCCCGAGCGGAGCCCAGAACTGCAGCGGGTGGGCGTCAGCTCGCCCGCTGCAGTCGGTTCAGCCGGTCGAACACGAGCGTGACGGCGGTGTCCATGTGCGCGAGCACATCGTCGACCGACTGCCGGCCCGCCACCCAGGCGACCAGCGCCGACATCCACACGTCGGCGATGATCCGCACGGCGTTGAGCACCTCTTCGGTGACGATGTCGATGCCTGCCGCCTGCGCGAACAGTCGGGTGAGCACCTCACCGAGACGGTCGAGTTCGGGCGCCGAGGACGCGTCGGCGAACATCGCCGCCCGGATGAGCGCGTCGTAGCGCAGCGGGTTCTCGGACAGACGCGGCATCACTCCGCGCAGGACGCCCATCAGGCGCTCGGCGGCACCGTCGCCAGGGATCTCCACGGTGGTCACGGCTTCGGCGGCGGTCTCGAATTCGAGTACGAGCGCCACGACGAGCAGGTGGTTCTTCGAGGGGAAGTAGCGGTAGACCGTGCCGAGAGCGACACCGGATCGGTCTGCGACCGCCCGCATCTGCACGGCGTCGTATCCACCCTCGGAGGCGAGCTCCTCGGCGGAGGCGATGATCCGCATGTACCGCGCCCGCTGTGCCGGTCGTAGGCCCGCACCGGGCGACCGGGTGGACCCGAGGGCCGGCCGCGAGGTCCGCGTCGACGCCGACTCCTCGCCCGCGGTCTCCGTCGTCGACTGCTCCGTCATCACGCCACCTTCCGTTCATGTCCGTTTCGAGGATAGTTCAGCGTGGGACGACTGCCTTTTCGTACGGCCGACCGGCCGCAACCGGACAGGTGTCCGGAAATCTCTTCCCTCCGGATGTAGAACGCGTTACATTTTCTCCGTCACCGTCTGGAGAGGGGCTGTTGTGCGCCACGGAATCACCCTGTTCACGAGCGACCGGGGAATCCGGCCCGAAGTCGCTGCCTCGACCGCGGAGAGTCGCGGTTTCGACAGTTTCTACGTGCCCGAACACACCCACATCCCGATCCGCCGCGAATCCGCGCATCCGGGAACGGGCAACGAGACCCTTCCCGACGACCGTTACATGCGCACCCTCGATCCGTGGGTGGCGCTGGGGCTCGCAGCCGCGGTGACGTCGACGATCAAACTGGGCACCTCCGTCGCACTGCTTCTCGAGCACGACCCCATCACGCTCGCCAAGACCATCGCGAGCCTCGATCACCTCTCCGGCGGCCGGGTGAACTTCGGTGTCGGATTCGGTTGGAACGCAGAAGAACTCGCCGACCACGGCGTACCGCCGAAGAAGAAGCGCACCGCCATGCGCCAGTATCTCGAAGCGATGCAGGCGCTGTGGACCGAGGAAGAAGCCTCCTACGAGGGAGACTTCGTCGCGTTCGGGCCGAGCTGGGCGTGGCCGAAACCCGTGCAGCAACCACGGCCCCCGATCTTCCTCGGCGCCGGTTCCACCGACCGCAACTTCGACTGGATCGTCCGCCACGCCGACGGCTGGATCACCACCCCCACGGAGAACAACGTCGTCGACAACGTCGCCCGTCTCCACAAGGCCTGGGCCGACGCCGGTCGTGCCGGAACTCCCGAGATCCTCGCTCTGGCAGGCCGTCACGACGCCGAACAACTGAAGATCTGGGAGGACGCCGGGGTCACCGAGGTGATCTTCGGTCTGCCCGACCGCGCCCAGGACGACGTCGTCGCATACATCGGCCGACTCGCCTCGAAACTCGACCACTGATCACCGACCCCGAACGGACCCCGATGAGCACCGATCTCCACCCCCTTCCCGCCGGCAGCATCTCCACCTGGGACCACGAAGCCGACGTCGTCGTCGCCGGTTACGGCATCGCCGGTGTCTCGGCGTCCATCGAGGCCGCCCGCGCGGGTGCCGACGTGCTCGTGCTCGAGCGGACCGGCGGTTGGGGCGGTGCGGCCTCACTGTCGGGCGGCATCGTCTACCTCGGCGGCGGCACCCCGCTGCAGAAGGCCCTCGGATTCGACGACACGCCCGAGAACATGAAGGCGTTCATGCTCGCCGCGCTCGGGCCGGGCGCCGACGAAGCAAAGATCATCGAGTACTGCGAGGGCAGCGTCGAACACTACGAGTGGCTCGTGGACAACGGCGTGGTGTTCAAGGAGAGCTTCTGGGGCGAACCCGGGTGGGAGATCCCCGGTGACGACGGCCTGATGTACTCCGGCGGCGAGAACTCCGCGCCCTTCAACGAGATCGCGACGCCCGCCCCGCGCGGCCACGTCCCGCAGATGACCGACAAGCGGACCGGCGAGAAGGGTGGCGGGTACATGCTCATGCAGCCGCTCTCCCAGGTCGCCGAAAGCCTGGGTGTGCGTGCCGAATACGACGTGCGGGTGCAGCGGCTGATCGTCGACGGCGACGGACGCGTCGTTGGCCTGACGGCCAAGCAGTACGGCAAGGACGTCCACATCCGGGCCCGCAGCGGCGTCGTCCTCGCGACCGGCAGTTTCGCGTACAACCAGGAGATGGTCGAGTCGTACGCGCCGCAACTCAGCGGTCGCCCGGGTGCGGCGATCGAGGAGCACGACGGCCGTGCGATCCGCATGGCGCAGGCGCTCGGCGCCGATCTCGCGCACATGGACGCCACCGAGGTCGCCTTCTTCGGCGACCCGCAGTTGATGGCCCGCGGCATCCTCGTCAACGGCCGCGGTCAGCGGTACGTCCCCGAGGACACCTATCCGGGCCGTATCGGTCAGCTCACGCTGCTGAAGAACGACAACCAGGCCTATCTGATCATCGACGAACAGGCGTACGAGGAGGGTTGTGCGGCAACGAGTTCGACGCCCTTCTTCCGGTTCCGTCCGAAGTGGGTCGCGGAGTCCGTCGCCGAACTCGAATCCGACATGGAACTGCCTGCCGGGACGTTGCAGGCGACCGTCGAGGTCTACAACAGGCACGCGGAGAACGGCAGCGATCCGGTGCTGGGCAAGAAGAGCGAGTGGGTCAAGCCCATCGGCAGCCCGATCGCCGCGCTCGATCTCCGAAACTGCACAGCAGGTTTCACGCTCGGCGGTCTGCGCACCTCGGTGAACTCGGAAGTGCGGCACGTGTCCGGCGATCCGATCCCCGGCCTGTTCGCCGCCGGTCGCTGCACGTCGGGCGTGTGCGCGTGGGGTTATGCGAGCGGCACGTCGCTGGGGGACGGAAGCTTCTTCGGTCGCCGCGCCGGTCTGTCGGCCGCGAAGGACTGAGACCGAACGGGTGGTTCCCGCGGCCGAGCCACCGGAACCACCCGTCAGGTCAGAACACGCGATCCAGGTCGCGTGAGACGATCCGATCGGCGCCGTACCCGGCGAGTGCCGCGATCGTCATCGACGGATTGCACGCCCCGGTCGATCCCGGGATCTTCGCGCCGTCCACCACATACAGGCCGGGCTGGCCGTGCACGCGACCGGCGTCGTAGTGCCGGACTCCTCGGCCGTCGACGATCCCCAGACCGATCATCGTGGTCATTCCCACATCGACAGGGAACGGCAGCGGGCCGGTGACGACCATCAACGGTCCGGCGGGATCGGTGTAGTCGGGCATACCCACACAGGCGGAGCCGCCCTGATGGTCGCGGGGGCTGACGAGCGGACTCGTCACGGCGAACACTCGGTCGCCGTTGTTCCCCCATCCCGTTCCGACGCCGTCGGGAAGATCGGGGACGAACCCCTTCGCCTTCGCCTTCACGAGGAGGCGTGTCGTGACGGCCGATCCGGCACCGAGGAACCGCGACTGTGCAAGGAGCCGCTTGCGTTCGAGAACCTCTCCGTCCGTGTGGATCCGGTCGACGTACACGATCCAGGTGCCGTCCGGAGCGCGCTCACCGTCGGCGTGGCGGGACAGTGCCCAGAATCCGAGGTCGGGGTTGTGGGTGGCCGGGTCCTCCTCACGGAGCCGGCGGTAGGTGGGATACGGATCTTCGTGGAAGGCGTAGCCCTACGGGTTGAAGCTCACGGCGCCGAGCGTCGGTGGATCGGGCGAAGCGGGCCCTGAGTACGACGCGGAGCCCGGGGATGCCTGGATCGTGGATCACTCCAATAGAAGTCGGGCGGATGTCTCCAGCCTGTCGGCGAGTTTCTCGTAGGTGCCGTAGCCCATGCCGGCCCGGACGAGCGCGCCGGCGTAGAGCAGTTCGAGTGCTTCGAGTTCGTCGGGATCGGAGTCGGCGCCGAGGGCTGCCGAGACCCGGTGACGGATGTCGAGTCCGATGCGCGCACGCAGGTGTTCGACGTCGGGGTCGTGACCGAGCAATGCACTGGTGACCGCGGCCGCGAGTTCGGGTTCGTCGGCCAGCAACAGCGCGATTCCCCGCAGCACCGCGACCGCCCGATCGGCACGGCTCGCGCTCTCGGCGTCGGCCGTGGGAGCGTTGGCCAAGCGACGCCAGAACACCTCGGCGACGAGGTGTTCCTTGGACGAGAAGTAGGTGTAGGCGGTGGCCGGGGCGACACCGGCGCGGGCGGCGACCATACGCACCGTCAACCCCGTGAATCCCTCCTCGCGGAGCACCTCGACCGCGGCCTGCGTGAGCCTCGCCACCGTATCGGCCTGTTTCTCGGTCAAGCGACGACGGGTCGATTCGAGATTCACGTTTCTGGACACGTGTCTGGACATTACTACGATTGGAGGGGGTCGGCAACGCCCGCAGCGCGTTCATTCGGCGAATTCAGCGCTCTCGTCGGTGGATACGGACGGGCATGGACTTGATGCCGTTGATGAAGTTCGATCGCAACCGCCGCGGTTCGCCGGCCGGTTCGACCCCGTCGATACGGGCAATGAGGGTCTCGAACATGATCCGCAGTTCGAACCGCGCCAGATGTCCCCCGAGACAGAAGTGCACGCCCGTCCCGCCGAAGGCGACGTGCGGATCGTGCTCGCGCCCGAGATCGCGTTGCGCGTCGTCTCGTTGCCCGCGATGACGAGCAGGACGAAGAACATGTCGAACTCCATCTCGGAGAGCGTGTCGCCGTTCTCGTCGGGACACACCAGCTTCGAGACGATGTCGCCGCGCGGCGATCTCGTTGGCGTACAGGAAGATCTCGGCGGCGGCGAGTTCGTCGTCCTCCTGAGTGGTGCCGTATTCGGGGTCGTCCCAGCCGATCATGCGGTTCGACCAGTCGTAGAGCTTGCCGACGTCCTCGGCCGGTGCGCCCAGCAGCGCTGCGATCACCTCCAGCGGCAGGGGTGCCGAGATCGCCGGGATGAAGTCGATCACCGTGCCGTCGCGTGCGGCCTCGATCGCGGCGTCGACGGTGCGTTCGCACGTCCGCCGGATGCGCTCCTCGAGCGTCTTCACCATGCGCGGGGTGAAGCCACGGCTCACGCGTTGCCCGAGGCGGGTGTGCTCCGGCGGGTCGAGGTCGAGCAGCATGGACGCCTGTTTCAGGCGTGTCTCCTCGGCGTCGGCCAGGGGGTCGTCGACAGCACGGTCGACACCGGCCGCGCCGATCTCCATCCAGTCAAGCGGGCCCTCACGACCGGCACCTATCTGGCGGTCGCGGTGTTCGGCACCGAGGCCGACCGCGATTTCGTCCGCAAGTCGGTGCGGAAGATCCACGCGCGGATCACGTCGTCACCCGGCGCGGAGGTCCGCTACAGCGCCAACTCCCCCGCCCTGCAGTTGTGGGTCGCGGTCTGCCTGCTCGAGTACTTCATCGACCAGCACGAATTCCTGTACGGCCCGCTCACCGAGGAGCAGTACGCCCGCATCCTTCGCGACGGCGCAACCCTCGCGACGACACTGAACGTCCGACCGGGGTCGTGGCCCACGACCCGCGAGGAGTACGAGGAACTGTGGAAGGCCGGCGTCGCCGACATCTCCATGAACGAGCAGGTGCGCGAGTACCTCACCGAACTCTGCAATCTCGCGTTCCTCGAGGTGCGTCTCGGACGACTGTGCCGCGGGATCCACCGGGTGCTCGGCAGGTCGTTCGAACTGATCACGCGCGGTGCGCTGCCGCCGGAGTTCCGCGACCTCATGCACTACCCGTGGACCGCCGACGACCAGCGGCGTTTCGACCGCTATCTCGTGGCGGTCCGGCGCCTGCACCGCGTCACGCCGTGGATATGGCCGTTGCTGTGGAAGTCCTATCTGCTCGATCTGCGCACGCGGCGACACCTCGGACTGCGCGTGTTCTGACCGGAGACCACCGGACCCTCGTCGAGACCGGTGTTGTGTGCGAGATTCGTCGAATTCCTCGCACACGACACCGGTTTCGTCCGTTTCGGACGAACCGTTGCATTCGATCGCGTCGCCGAACTATAGTCCAGACACCTGTCCAGAACCGAGGGAACGTCTGATGACACTTCGCCCTACCGACAGCTCCACCCTTCTGATCGACGGCAAGCTCGTACCCGGCAGCGGAGGCACCTTCGCGATCACCGATCCGAGCACCGAAGAACTGCTCGGCCACGCGGCCGAGGGCACCGCCACCGACATGGACGCCGCGATCGCGGCCGCGCGTCGCGCCTTCGACGACACCGACTGGTCACGCGACCACGCCTTCCGGGCCCGCTGCCTCCGTCAGTTGCGCGACGCTCTGCGCGAGCACATCGAGGAACTGCGGGAGATCACCATCGTCGAGGTCGGCGCTCCCCGATTCCTCACGAGCGCCGCGCATCTCGAAGTCCCCATCGACGATCTGCTCTACTTCGCCGACCTCGCCGAAAGTTACGCGTGGACGCAGGATCTCGGCAACGCCTCCCCCATGGGTATCCCCACCCACCGCTATCTGCTCAAGGAAGCGGTCGGGGTCGTCGGCGCGATCACGCCGTGGAACTTCCCGCACCAGATCAACTTCGCCAAGCTCGGGCCCGCTCTCGCCGCCGGGAACACCGTGGTGCTCAAGCCCGCCGCGGACACCCCGTGGTGTGCGGCCCTGGTCGGGCGGATCGCGGCCGAGGAGACCGACATCCCGCCGGGAGTGCTGAACATCGTCACCTCGAGCGACCACAGGCTCGGCGCACAGCTGAGCGAGGATCCGCGCGTCGACCTGATCTCGTTCACCGGTTCCACCGCGACCGGCCGGGCCGTGATGCGCGCGGCCTCAGAGAACCTCAAGAAGGTCTTCCTCGAACTCGGCGGCAAGTCGGCGTTCATCGTCCTCGACGACGCCGACCTGCGCGGCGCCTGCTCGATGGCGGCCTTCACCGTGTGCACGCATGCCGGCCAGGGCTGCGCGATCACCACGCGTCTGCTCGTTCCCCGCGAACGGTACGACGAAGCGGTGGCCCTGACCGCGAAGTCCATGAGCGGCATCCGGCCCGGCGACCCGCGCGATCCCGGCACGGTGTGCGGGCCGCTCATCTCCGAGAAGCAGCGACAGCGGGTGGAGGGCTTCATCCGCCTCGCCGTCGAGGAAGGCGGCACGATCGTCACCGGCGGCGGACGTCCCGCCGAACACGAGCGGGGATTCTTCGTCGAACCCACCCTCATCGCCGGCCTCGACAACTCCGCGCGTACAGCGCGGGAGGACATCTTCGGCCCGGTGCTCGTGATCATCCCTCACGACGGCGACGACGACGCGATCCGCATCGCCAACGACTCCCCCTACGGCCTCTCGGGTTCGGTGTACGGCACCGATCCGGACCGCATCGCGCGGATCGTCGCAGGTGTACGGACCGGCACGCTCGGCGTCAACGGCGGCATGTGGTAAGCCGCCGACGCCCCGTTCGGGGGCTACAAGCAGTCCGGGATCGGCCGCGAGATGGGTGTGGCCGGTTTCGAGGAATACCTGGAGACCAAGCTCGTCGCCGAACCCGCGAGCTGACCCGAACTTCCGAAAGGACTTTTCCGATGGCACGTTTCACCGGTCGCACCGCGATCGTCACCGGCGCCGCCCAGGGGATCGGCGAGGCGTACGCGCGTGCGCTCGCCGCCGAGGGCGCGAACGTGGTGGTCGCCGATATCGATGCCGAACTCGGCGAGCAGGTTGCCAAACAGATCGTCGCCGACGGCGTCATCGCGAGCTTCACGTCGGTCGATGTCTCCGACCCCGCCTCCGCCGAGGCACTCGCCGTGTCGACCGTCGAGACCTACGGCGGCATCGACCACGTGGTCAACAATGCCGCCATCTACGGCGGCATGAAACTCGATCTGCTGCTGACCGTTCCGTGGGACTACTACAAGAAGTTCATGAGCGTGAACCTCGACGGCGCCCTCAACGTCACCCGCGCAGTGTGGCCGCACATGACCAAGAACGGCGGGTCGATCGTCAACCAGTCGTCGACGGCGGCCTGGCTGTACTCGGGTTTCTACGGGCTCGCGAAGGTCGGGATCAACGGTCTCACACAGCAACTCGCCGTCGAGCTCGGCGGGTCGAACATCCGCATCAACGCGATCGCCCCCGGCCCCATCGACACCGAGGCGACCCGCACCACCACCCCCGCGAACATGGTCGCCGACATGGTGAAGCAGTTGCCGCTCAAGCGCATGGGCACTCCCGACGATCTCGTCGGCATGTGCCTGTTCCTGCTCTCCGACGAGGCCGCCTGGGTCACAGGGCAGATCTTCAACGTCGACGGCGGGCAGGTGATCCGCTCGTGACCGGCTCCACGATCGGCCGGGTCGGTTACATCGGGCTGGGCAACATGGGGGCACCGATGGCCGAGCGGCTGTTCACCCGACCCGGAGGCCTCACCGTGCTCGACGTGGTGCCCGAGGCGATGAGCCCGTTCACCGACAAGGGTGCCGCCGCGGCGTCGAACCCGGCGGAGCTGGCCGCCGACTGCGACCTCGTGTGCGTGACGGTCCTCGACGACGCCCAGGTCCGCGACGTCGTCACCGGTCCGGACGGACTTCTCGCGACGGCCCGGCCCGGCACGGTCGTCGCGGTGCACTCGACGATCTCCGACACCACCGCCGTCGAACTCGCCGCGAAGTGCGCCGAGAAGGGAGTCGACTTCGTCGATGCACCGGTCAGCGGCGGCGCCGGCGGTGCGAAGAACGGCACTCTCGCAGTGATGGTCGGCGCGACCGACGACGGCTTCGCCAAGATCGAAGAACCGTTCGGCACCTTCGCGTCGCTGGTCGTGCACGTCGGTCCCGTCGGCGCGGGAACCCGGATGAAGCTCGCCCGCAACCTGCTCCACTTCATCGCGTTCACCGCGGCGACGGAGGCACAGCGACTCGCCGAGGCCGCGGGCATCGACCTCACCGAGCTCGGCAGGGTCGTCCGGCACACCGACGCGATCACCGGCGGCGCCGGTTCGATCATGTGGCGCGACACCACATCTCCCCTCGCAGAGGACGACTCCTGGTTCCCGATCGTCTCGCGCGTGCGCGCCCCGGGTGAGAAGGATCTCGCGCTCGCACTCGATCTCGGCGATCGCCTCGGAATCGCCCTGCCGCTCGGAGCCCGGGCGCTGTCCGACCTCGGCCCCGGCCTCGGAGTCGGCACGGGCGAGATCGCACGGACCCGTTCCCGGAAGGAGCACGCATGACCGACGAGACCCGCCGCCGCGGCCTGGAGATGATGTCCAAGGTCTACGGCTGGGAAATGCAGGACGGTCCCGGTGAGCACTTCGCCGTCACCGCCGACCACCTGTTCGCGAACATCTGGACCCGGCCCGGGCTGACCATTCGTGATCGGCGACTGCTGCTGCTCGGGGCACTCACCGCACAGGGGCCCCCGACATCGCCGAAATCCAGATCGAAGCGGCGCTGAAGAACGAGGAGCTCGACGAGCAGCAGCTCCGCGAGATCGCCCTGTTCCTGTGCCACTACGTGGGCTGGCCGCTGGGCTCGAAGCTCGACAACGCAGTGGGCAGCGTGCTGCAGCGACGGAAGGCGGCGGCCCGCTCGTGAGCATCCCCGGCGGATCCGTACCGGAGCCGGACTGTCCGGAACTCGGATTCTACGGCCTCGCCGGGCACGCCGACGACCCGAGGTCGCTGCTCGACGAGATCGTCGTCGCCGAACGCATCGGTCTCGGCTCGGCCTTCCTGTCGGAACGGTTCGACACCAAGGACGCAGCAGCGCTGGCCGGTGCGGCCGCCGCGACGAGCCGCACGCTCGGGATCGGCACCGCGGCGACCAATCCGCACACCCGCCATCCCCTCGTCACAGCGACGATGGCGACCACACTGCACCGGTTGAGCCGCGGCCGCTACGCCCTCGGGCTCGGCCGCGGCTTCGACGTGCTGTTCGCTCTCATGGGTCTGCCTCGCGTGACGTCGGCACGGCTCGAGGACACCGTCGATCTGCTCCGGACGCTGTGGCGCGGTGACGCGGTCGTCGACCGGCACGGCCCAGCCGGCGACTTCCCGTATCTGCGACGCACCGCCGAGGACGTCGACCGCATCCCGATCCTCATGGTCGCGCTCGGCGAGCGCACGCTCGACCTGGCGGGACGCGTGGCCGACGCCGTCGTCCTGCACACAGTCTTCACCGGACCAGCGACCCAACCAAGGCCGCTGCGCGCCCAACCCCCGATTTTCTGCTCGATGTACGTCCTTCCGGGCCATATGGCAGGTAATCGACACCACGTCGGGATCAGCGACAACAGTTCGGGTCCAGCACCATCCGCAGGGCTTCGAGAGACTCGGCGCGAGGGCGGTAGAAGACGTTCATCCCGCGGCGTTCGGATACGACCATGCCGGCCTTGCGCAGTTGCCCGAGGTGGTGACTGACGGTGGATTCGGTCAGGTCGACGCCGGTGGCGAGATCGCAGGTGCACACTTCGCCGTCGTCGGCGGTGAGCAGGATCGACATGAGCTTGATGCGGACCGGGTCCGCCAGCGCCTTCAGCCGCAGGGCGAGTTCGAGAGCTGCGTTGTCGCTCATCGGCGCGGCCGAAACCGGTTCGCAGCAGATCGGGGCGCTGACGTCGATCACAGGCAGAGCTTTCGGCATGGTTCGAGCTTATCCACTTACTTGACATATGTCGAAAAGGTGGCGCATCCTGTACCCGTCCAGAGTTTCGACATATGTCACACAAGTGGAGGATGTCATGTCCCGCGCACAACTCGCCCTCAACGTCGACGACCTGCAAGAAGCGGTCGCCTTCTACTCGAAGCTGTTCGGCACCGAACCGGCCAAGGTCAAGCCGGGCTACGCGAACTTCGCGATCGCCGAGCCGCCGCTCAAGCTCGTGCTGCTGGAGAACCCCGGCAAGGGTGGCACCATCAACCACCTGGGCGTGGAGGTGGAATCGAGCGAGAAGGTCCATGCCGAGATTGCCCGCCTGACCGGCGAAGGGCTGTTCACCGATGAGGAGATCGGCACCACCTGCTGCTTCGCTACCCAGGACAAGGTGTGGGTCACCGGCCCGGCTGGGGAGAAGTGGGAGGTGTACACCGTCCTCGCCGATTCGGAGACCTTCGGTTCGAGCCCGCAGCATCTCGACGATCCGGCCACCGCCGGGGGTGGGGTGTGCTGCGGCACCGCTGCGGCCCCGGCCGAGGACACACAGCAGGCCCCGGCCGCACCGTCCTGCTGCTGAACAACCCACCTCGATGTCGGCCACCGGATTCGGGTGGCCGACATCGGTGTCTTCAGCGACGGAGCCGGTGGGCGAGGTCGGTGACGCGAGCGGCGATGTCGTCGCGGACCAGCCGCATCCGTTCGATGCCGTCGATGCCGCGCTCGGACGGCTCGTCGGTGTCCCAGTTCTCGAACTGTGTCCCGGGCACCGGATCGAGACGGGCTTCGCGGCCGAGGGTGACCACGAGATCGACGTTCCGAACCAGCTGGGGGTCGACCGGTACCGGGGTCTGGCCGGTGATATCGACGCCGACTTCGAGGAGTACTTCGGCGGCCAAGGCATTGATGCTGGTGCCGGGTTTCGTGCCGGCGGAGTGCACCGTAAGGGTGTCGCCGGCGGCGGCTTTCATCAGTCCGGCGGCCATCTGGGATTTTCCGCCGTTCTTCACACAGACGAACAGCACCGAGGGTGTGCTCACGGTCGAGGTCCTTTCACGCAGGTCGGGTGTCGAGGTCGAGGTCGAGGTCGGCGACAGCGGCCTTGGCGGTGCGGCCGACGCCAAGGAGGGTGGCCGAACCGGGTCCGGTCCAGTCGCCGTAGCCGAGCAGGTGCAGGCGCGGTTCCTTGAGTGCGCGGGTGCCGGCGACCGGCACCGTGCCGGTGTGATCGCGCAGCCGCAACGGGCGCAGGTGTGCGAGGGCGGGCCGAAATCCCGTCGCCCACACCACGACATCAGCCCGCTGGTGACGCTCACCCCAGGCGATGCCGTCGACGGTGAGCCGATCGAACATCGGCAGCGCGGTCAAGACGCCGCGCTCACGGGCGGCAAGCACCTCCGGGACCATCACGATGTCCCCCAGGGCGGCGATGCCGCCGGGATCGGTCCGTCCGGCAGCCAGGGCCACTGCACGGCGGGAGGCGAGCTCGAACAAGGCCCGGCCGTCGACGCCATCCGGCAGGAACCGCGGGGGCCGGTTGGTGACCCAGATGGTTCTCGCGGTGGTGGAGATCTCGGCGACGAGTTGAGCCGCGGAGTTGCCACCCCCGACCACTACGACGTCCGAGCCGGTGAACTCGGCCGCGCTACGGTAGTCGACGGTGTGCAACTGCCGCCCGGTGAACACATTTATGCCCGGATAGCTCGGCAGAAACGGTCGCTGCCAGGTACCGGTGGCGCTGATCACCCGCCGCGCCCGCCACTGCCCGCGGTCGGTGTCGACGAGCAGGTCAGCGCCGTCTTGGCGTACCGCCTGCACGCGCACCGGTCGCTCGATCGGCAGGTCGTAGCGGGTTTCGTAGGCGGAGAGATAGTCCACGACATGCCGTGCCGGCGGGAAACCGTCCGGCCAGCGGGGCATCGGCCACCCCGGCAGGGACGCGAATTCCGCCGGGGAGAACAGCCGTAGCGACGGCCACATGTGCGGCCACGCCCCGCCCGGCTGTTCCTGGTCGTCGAGGATCACGAAGCGGTGCCCCGCCCGGCGCAGATAGTAGCCGGCAGCCAGACCCGCCTGCCCACCGCCGATCACCACGACATCGACGTTCGTCGTCATCGGAGAGCCTCGCGTCAGCGCGGGGTGGGCGGGGCGGTCAGCTCGGCGATGAGGGCTTCGACCTTGGCGCGGATCTCATCGCGGATCGGACGCACCGCCTCGAGGCCCTGCCCAGCCGGGTCGTCGAGCACCCAGTCGCGGTAGGACGTGCCGGGAAAGACCGGGCAGGTGTCCCCGCAGCCCATCGTGATCACCACATCCGATGCCTGCACCGCCTCGGTGGTGAGGATCTTCGGGTTCTCGGTCGAGATGTCGATGCCGACCTCGGCCATCGCCGCGACCGCGGCCGGGTTCACCTGCTCGGCCGGGGCGCTGCCGGCCGAACGCACCTCGATCCGGTCCCCGGCCAGAGCGGTGAGGAACCCGGCGGCCATCTGCGAGCGGCCGGCGTTGTGGACACAGACGAACAACACACTCGGTGTGCTCACGGATCAGACCTTTCGTGGCGCCGGCACCTGCGCCGACTCGTGACGGGTGAAGCGCTTCCGTAGGGCGAGGGAGACGTAGACCAGGGCGACCAGGACGGGAACCTCGATGAGCGGTCCGACCACCCCGGCCAGGGCCTGCCCGGAGGTCACGCCGAAGGTGCCGATCGCCACGGCGATGGCGAGCTCGAAGTTGTTGCCCGCCGCGGTGAACGCGAGGGTGGTGGTGCGTTCGTAGCCGAGGCCGATCGCGGCGCCGAACAGGTATCCGCCGACCCACATGATCGCGAAGTACGCCAGCAGCGGCAGCGCGATCCGCACCACGTCCAGCGGGCGGGAGGTGATCTGCTCGCCCTGCAAGGCGAACAGGATCACGATGGTGAACAGCAACCCGTACAGGGCCCACGGTCCGATCTTCGGCAGGAAGGTGTCCTCGTACCAGGTGCGGCCCTTGGCCTTCTCGCCGAAGTGTCGGGTGAGGAACCCTGCGACCAGGGGAATGCCGAGGAAGATCAGCACCGATTTGGCGATCTGCCATGGCGATACGTCCAGGGCGGCCTGTTCGAGGCCGAGCCAGCCGGGGAGCACCGACAGGTAGAACCAGCCGAGCACGGCGAACATGATCACCTGGAACACCGAGTTGATCGCCACCAGCACCGCCGCGGCTTCCCGGTCGCCGCAGGCGAGGTCGTTCCAGATGATGACCATGGCGATGCACCGGGCGAGACCGACGATGATCAGGCCGGTGCGGTACTCGGGCAGATCCGGCAGCATCAGCCAGGCGAGTGCGAACATCAGTGCGGGTCCGAGGATCCAGTTGAGGATCAGCGACGAGACCAGCAGTTTGCGGTCGCCGGTGACGGTGTCGAGGCGGTCGTAGCGCACCTTCGCCAGCACCGGGTACATCATGATCAGCAGACCGAGGGCGATCGGCAGGGAGATGCCGTCGATCTCGATGAAACTCAACGCTTCACCCAGTCCGGGGATCAGGCGGCCGAGCAACAGACCCACCACGATGGCGGCGCCGATCCACACGGCCAGATACCGGTCGAGGGTTGACATCTTCCCGACGACAGCCGGGTGTTCGGTGTTCGTCGCGGTCATCGGGCCGACTCCACGGCATCGCTGGCCGGGGCACAGTCCGAACCCGGCAACACCCCTACCTCGGCGGAGAGCACGGCCGACAACTGCGCCAGGGCTGACGGGATCACCCGGTAGTACACCCAGGTCCCGCGTCGTTCGCACTCGAGCAGACCGGCCTCGCGCAGCACTTTGAGGTGATGCGAGATGGTCGGCTGGGACAGGTCGAAGGCAGGGCTGACGTCGCACACGCAGCTTTCGCCGCCCTCATGGCTGGCGATCAGGCTCAGCATTCGGAGGCGCACCGGATCACCGAGAGCCTTGAACATCCGGGCCAGGTCTGCGGCCCAGTCCTCCGTCAGAGGTTCCCGTACCAGTGGTGCGCAGCAGAGGTCACCACTATCAGTTTGAATCGACACACATCAATATTGACACTGATCGAATCAGCCTGGCAAATCGTCTTGGCACGCCTGGTCAGGGCCGACCTCCTCCCACAGAACCTGACGGTTCACCTCCCTAGGATCACCGCCCATGACAATCAGCACCCAGTCCACGCCCTCTCGTGAACGACTCCTCGAGCTCATCGACGAACTGTGGGACGGATGGAATCGGTTCTTGCATCGGGACCCCAATCGTTGTGCCGACCGCGGGATACCGAACATCCACTGACCACAGCCGTGGTCATGGCCTATGAAACAGCGATCACCGCGCATTGGCTCGCCGAGGTGGGAGATTCGCGGTGATCTCCGTCAGTCCCCCGTACAACGAGTCCGGTGGCGGCGGCACGGCGTGTCCCGTCGTAGCTCGGTCGACAGATCGCATCTGGTCGGTCCTCGCGACCGTCGACGAGTCGACGCCCGAGGATCTTTCGTTCGCGGAAGCTGACCGGACGGCTCGCGACCTACCTGCAGGGCTGTGGTGACGTGCTCGTGCGTGCGAACAGCTGGGATCCTCAGGTACTGCACCGTTTCAGGGACGACGCGCAGGTCCGTGCTCATTCCGGACCGATCGACGCGGCGCCCACCGAAACGGCGCCAAGCCCACCGAGCTCGCCCCGGTCGCCGCCGCGTGGCGGACGACCCGCGACCCCGAGCGTTTCGCACCTCTACCCGCAAACCCCGGCCGGAGCGCACGATGACCGATCTGTAGTTGTCGGTGGACGACCTGACTCCCGAACGACTCTCGGCCGTGCTCGGTGGCACGGTACGCACGTGCAGGTCGAGCGGACCGGAACGGGCCGGATCGCCACGAGGACCGAGCGCGGCGACCGCATGTTCGCGGTGATGGTCGAGCGGTCGTGCGCCGCGATCCGCGATCTCGACAGTCTCACCGTCGTGTCCGAGAGCATCGGACGCCGCGATCGGTCGGTAGGGTGCTCGGGATACACCGCATCACGCGAGAAGAACGGAGATCCATCCGATGTCCCGCACCACCCTGCCCCGTGAGGCGATCGAACTCGCTGAGGCGACACCGGGTTTCATGCCCCAGGACGAGGGAACCGCACTGCACGAGGCTGCGGTGCAGTATCTCGGTGACGGCGTCGGCGTCGAGATCGGCACCTACTGCGGCCGCTCGACCGTGTATCTCGGCGCTGCGGCCAAGGCGACCGGCGGCACCATCGTCACCGTCGACCACCACCACGGTTCGGAGGAGCATCAGCCCGGCTGGGAGTACCACGATCCGTCGCTGGTCGACCCGCACACCGGCCGCCTCGACACGGTCGGCGTGCTGCGGCACACCCTCGCCGACGGCGACCTCGAATCGCACGTCGTCGCGGTGGTCGGCAATTCTCCTGTGGTGGCGTCGTTCTGGCGCACCCCCGCCTCGTTCGTGTTCATCGACGGCGGACACAGCAGCGAGGCGGCCCGGGCGGACTACGACGGCTGGGCGAGATGGGTGCGCATCGGCGGCGCCCTGATCATCCACGACGTCTTCCCCGACCCGAAGGACGGCGGCCGGCCTCCGTACGAGATCTACTGTCTCGCACTGGAGAGCGGGGAGTTCGTCGAGAAGTCGGTGACGTCCTCGCTGCGGGTTCTCCAACGCACCGCCGGCACGGTCGGATCACGGCCCGGCAGCTGAACTACCGGACGAGCACCGGGCAACGCTCGGTGCAGCGGTCGGCGCCCACCTGGTCGGCGGGTGCCGCCGCATCCCGGAAGATCGCGTTTCCTCCCGTCGTGCGCGAGAGCGCGTCGGCGGCGAGGATCACCGCTGCGCTGGTCCAGGAACTGACCTCCACCGGCCAGCGCTTGCCGTCGGCGTAGACCAGACCGGTCCAGTACGAACCGTCCGGGTCGCGCAGATGCTGCATGGCCGCGAACAATTCGCGGGCACGCCCGGCGTGGCCGAGTGCGTCGAGCGCCAGGACCAGTTCGCACGTCTCGGCTCCGGTGACCCACGGACGATGGTCGACGCACCGGATCCCGAGACCGTCGACGACGAAATCCGACCAGCGTTCGCGGATCCGTTCGTGCGCATCGGTGCCGCGCACCGCTCCCCCGAGGATCGGGTAGTACCAGTCCATCGAGTACTCGGGCTTGGGCGTGAACGCCTCGGGATGCCGACGCAGAGCGTGGCCGAGACGGATCAGCGCGACCCCCCATTCGGGTTGCGCCTCACCGATCAGATCGGCGATCCGCAGACCGCACCACAGGCTCTGGTGGATACTCGAACAGCCTGTGAGCAGCGCTTCGTCGAACATCCCGCCGTCGCCTCGCGCCCAGGAGATCTGGCCGCCCGGCAACTGCATGTCGACCACGAGGTCGAGCGCTGCCCGCACCGTCGGCCACATGTGCTCCACGAAACCGCGATCACCCGTCACGAGATGGTGGTGCCATACGCCAACGGCGATGTAGGCCGTGAAATTGCTGTCGGTGTCGTGGTTCTCGACGATGTCGCCCCGGAACTGGATGGGCCACGACCCGTCGGCGCGCTGCGTCCGCCGCGACCACTCGAAGGCGGCGTCCGCCTCTTCGCGTAAACCGATGACGGTCAACGCCATCGCGGATTCGATGTGATCCCACGGGTCGATGTGCCCACCGGGGAACCACGGGACGGCGCCCGAGGGCTCCTGCATCCGCGCGATGGCCCGGCCCGTCGCCAGGCTCTGTTCCGGCGACAGCACACCCGGCACCGACGGCACCGTCACGCGCGCGGATTCACCGCGCCGCACCGGCGTTTCCCGGCTTCTCGAGGTAGAACACGACACTCTTCCCGATGACGGGATCGAGGATCTTCTCGGCCGTGCGAGTGATCCACGGGGCCTTCATAAGATCCCAGACCAGCAGCCGGTGGTACGCCTTCGTCAGCGGATTGTCGTCGTTGTCGACGCCGACGGCGCACTTGAGCCACCAGTACGGTGCGTGCAGTGCGTGGGCGTGGTCGGTGCCCGAGACCGTCAGACCGGCTGAGGCGAGTTTCGCGGCGAGTTCGTCGGCCTTGTAGATGCGGATGTGCCCGCCCTCCACCTCGTGGTAGGCGTCCGACAGGGCCCAGCAGATCTTTTCCGGCAGCCAGCGCGGCACGGTCACGGCCGCGACACCACCGGGTTTGAGGACCCGGACGAGTTCGGCGATGGCCCGCTCGTCCTCCGGCACGTGCTCGAGCACCTCGGAGATGAGCACGAGATCGAAGGTCGCGTCGTCGTACGGCAGCGCGAGCGCGTCGCCGACCTCGGCCCGGGCCAGCGCACCCTCGGGGACCTCGCCTTCGAGTTCCATCGCGACGAACATGTCGGCGACGGCCTTCATGTCGTCGGCGTTCTGGTCGAAGGCGACGACATCCGCGCCGCGGCGGTACAGCTCGAAGGAGTGGCGCCCCGCGCCGGCCCCGATGTCGAGAGCGCGTATCCCCGGTACGACGCCCAGGCGGTCGAAGTCGACGGTCAGCATCCGTTCTTCCCCTCTCGATGCGCGGCGATCGCCTTGTCGTAGATCGCGGCGGTCTGCGCGGCCACGGCCGCCCAGCTGTAGCGTTCGAGCACACGCTCGCGGCCCTTCGTGCCGAGACGCCGACGCTCGGCCGGGTCGTCGAACAGGCCCGCGAGCCCTGCTGCAAGCTGTTCGGCGTCGCCCGGAGGCACCAGCCGACCGGCGCCCCCGACGACCTCGGGGATGGCCCCGGCGCGGCTCGCGACGAGCGGTGTTCCGCACGACATCGCCTCGATGGCCGGCAGCGAGAATCCCTCGTACAGCGACGGCACCGCCGCGATCTCGGCGGAGGCGAGCAGGTCGGCGAGTTCGGTGTCGTCGATCCCGGAGACGGTGCGCACGACGTCGCCGATCGCGAGTTCGTCGATGAGCTTCTCGGTGGCGCCGCCCGGGGCGAGTTTCGAGACGAGGACCAGTTCGATCTCGCGTTCGGTGCGCAGCTTCGCGACCGCCTCGAGCAGGGTGGGAACACCCTTGAGTGGGGCGTCGGCGCTCGCGACGCAGACGATCCGACCGGGAACTCGCTCGTCCTTCCGCGGCGCGAACACCTCCGTGTTCACGCCGAGCGGGATCGTGTGGATGCGTTCGGATTCGATCCCGAAGGCGGTGCGGATGTCGTCGGCCGAGTTCTCCGACACCGTGAGCAGCGTGGGAATCTGCTGGGCCACCTTCTCCTGCATGCGCAGGAATCCGTACCAGCGCCGGAGCGTGACCTTACGGCTGAGGGTGGTCGCGGAGGCGAGATCGAGTTCGCGGTCGCGGGTGATCGGATGGTGGATCGTCGCGACGAGAGGAAGGTCCTCGGCGATGCGCAGCAAGCCGGACGCGAGCGACTGGTTGTCGTGCACGACGTCGAAGTCGCCGAGGCGGTCGCGCAGCAGTCGTGCGGCGCGCAGACCGAAGGTGCGTGGTTCGGGGAAACCGGCGGTCCACATGGTGGCGACCTCGAGGACGTCGATCCAGTCGCGGTACTCACCCAGCTTCGGGGTGCGGAACGGATCGTCGTCGCGGTAGAGATCGAGACTGGGCACCTTCGTGAGCGTCACGCCGGGGTCGAGCTCGGGGTACGGCTGCCCGGAGAACACCTCGACGGTGTGCCCCTGGGCGACGAGTTCGCGACTGAGATGGCGGACGTAGACCCCCTGACCCCCACAATGCGGCTTGCTCCGGTACGACAACAGAGCTACGCGCACATTCCACCTCGGGGTTCGCTCGGAGGGCCAGGTCGCTCGGACAGATGTCCACTAGTTGTGTAGGGCACACACTAGAACATGTTTTGTGTCCTCACGATAGCGAGCCGGACCGCACCCGGTGCGGATCGGCGATACGAGTGGGACCACGACGCAGACACCGGACCGCGAACAGGTGACGACGACGAAGCCCCGGCATCGATGTGATGCCGGGGCTTCGCCTGGAGCGACCCTGACGGGACTCGAACCCGCGACCTCCGCCGTGACAGGGCGGCGCGCTAACCAACTGCGCCACAGGGCCATGAGGAACCGGAGTTCCCACAGCTCGACCCACCGCAACCGGTGGGTCGAAGATATGAAATTGAGGGTTGTTCGCCGGACAACCGTGGTGGCCAGGGCCGGGATCGAACCGGCGACCTTCCGCTTTTCAGGCGGACGCTCGTACCAACTGAGCTACCTGGCCGGACGGCACCCGAACCGAATGCCGATCGAAACTCTGGAGCGACCCTGACGGGACTCGAACCCGCGACCTCCGCCGTGACAGGGCGGCGCGCTAACCAACTGCGCCACAGGGCCATATATATTCACTTCTCACACCAAGATACTGCACACTTCGACGAGGTCGAAGCGTACCCCCTACGGGATTCGAACCCGCGCTACCGCCTTGAAAGGGCGGCGTCCTAGGCCGCTAGACGAAGGGGGCCCGATCGGATTTCTCCGAACCGCACCCTCAACGGGTTTGGCGTTCCGTTGGGAGCTTGGACAGCTTATGCCACGGCATTCGCGAATCACAAATCAGCAGGTCAAGTGGCTGATTCGTCGTTGTTGGGCCTGCTCGGCCAGCCCTTCTCCCGCCACTGCGCGAGCCACTGCTCCGATGCCATCGCCTCGAGCGGCACCTCCACGCAGGCCTCGAAACGGGCGCGGACGTCGGTCTCCGGCGACGTGAGGTCGGCGAGATAGCGTTGACCGGCGAGTGACGACGCGATGGCCTCGACGAAACGCTGGAGGTCGACATCGGGTCGGAACAGGCCCTTCTCCTGCGCTTCGCGCGCCAGCTGGTAGCCGGCCCGCCCCCACAGGACGCTGCCGCGCAGCCTGACCTCCTCCGCGAACTCGGGTTCGGTGACCAGACGGAACTCCGCGGCGATGACCACGTCGTCGTGCAGAGCCGCACCGAGATCACCGACGAGACCGTGCAGCCGCTCGAAGGGGTCGAGATCGGGGACGTCCATCCACCTGCCGACGATGGCACGGTAGTGCTCGAGTCCTTCGTCGAGCACCGCCCGGGCCAGATCCTCCTTGGACGCGAAGTGAAAGTACATCGCACCCTTGGTGGCGTTCGACTGCTCGAGGATGGCGTTGATCGATGCTGCGGCGAAACCTCGCCGCGCGAATTCGGTGGCTGCCGATCGGACGATCGCAGCCCGCGTACGACGCGCACGCTCCTGTTGACGAGGCATGGGGAAATTCGGCCTTCCACGTTCCTGTGTTCCCCCACGAGACAACTCTAGTCTGCCCCCCACAACCCCGGTTCCAGGCCGTGTTCCACCGGGTGAAATGTGAAACTCCACCCCCGACACCCGGGTTTCCACAGAACACACCGAGTGGTACGCTTTGTCCGGCTCGGGTGCGGAGCAGGGGGTGGGCACCCGAGCCTCTTTCCATTCGTCACGGGTGGCGTCTGCACCGCCGGATGTCCGATATCATCGATCGCGCAGCGTGGCTCACCCTGTGATGTGGTCATCGGACCATGCGGTCTGATCACTGCGGTGTGGTTACACTGTGCGCCCATGCCCCTATAGCTCAGTTGGTAGAGCTACGGACTTTTAATCCGCAGGTCGTAGGTTCGAGCCCTACTGGGGGCACCGGCAACGCCGGCGTCGTACACGACGCCGGCGTTCGTCGTTCCGGAACGTCCCACGGTCCTTCGTCGGAGTCCGGGTCCTTCGTCAGAGACGGTGGGAGCCGGGCGGGACGTCGTCGGTGTTCCGGCCGAGTTCCTTCTCCGCCTCACGGCGCGCCTCGAGGCGCTCCTGCTCGATCCGGCGCTGCTCGAGATCCGTGCGGGCCTGCTTCAGATCACGTCCGCGCTTGCGGTAGCGGGTGAGCGCGACGACGAAGATCACCGCGAACAGAGCTCCGACGATCGCGCCGATCAGCGTGGCGCCGCGGAAGCCGGGCGCGTCCACGTCGAGGATCCGCTCCCCCGCGTGCGCACCGTTCCCCGTACCCAGCACGACCGCCAGGGTCATGAGGTTCGGCAGGGCGACCACCAGCGCGAGCACGCCGAAGGTGATCTGCAGCCCGCGGCTGTACCGCCAGTTGCGGACCTGCCAGATCCACGCGAGCAGCGCGATGGGGATCGCCGTGCACAGGATGCCGAAGAGCAGACCCCACAGCACTCCGCGCGCGAAGCCGCCCTCGGCGAGGTTTGCGATCCGCTGCGCCCACCAGCGAGGAACGAACGCCGCCAGGGTGTAGTAGGCGATGACGAGCACGATCAGCGCCACGACCACGGCGATGGTCTTCTTCGCCCACGGCGGCAAGCCTTTCCGCGAACCGGTCTCGTCGACATTCATGTCCGTCATTTCGAACCTTCCTGGCCGATCGGTCCATGTGCACCTGCCGTGCGCATCTCACCTTACGGACCACCGCGTTCGGAGCAGTGCATTCGGGCAGGTCTCTTCGCACTGCGAATTTCACCCGGTGCGGTTGCCCGTCTTTGTATACGGTGAGCCGCAGGGGTAATCGAATGTTCATCGTCCGGGGAGGAACATGCGCAGTTTCGTGGACCTGGGCCTGTTCCTGGCCGCCGTCGCTCTGGGAATCGGGTCGGTGTTGCCGGTGGTCGGCGGAATACGGCCCACCGAGATTCCCCTGTCGGCGCTGCGCGACGGTTTCCCCGAGGGCGATCTCGCCGGTGTCGCGGTCCCGGGTCTACCGCTGTACGAGTCCCTCGCGGTACCGCTGGTCGTGGCCGCGATCCTGCTCCTCGCTGCCGCACTGTTCGACTCGGTGGCCGTCGGCTGGGCCGGGACGCTGATCGGTGTCGCGACGGCCGCGGTGTTCTGGACGCGTCTGTTCCAGACCCACGGCGAGTACGTCGAACTCAATCGCAGTACGACCCTGACCAATCAGAACGGGACGGTGCTCCTGCTCAGCGGCACGCTCGTCGCACTGCTGTGTTGCCTGATCGCGTTGCGCCGTTCGCCGACGGGCGCCGCCTCGCTCGACTGACGCCTCCCGCTGCAACGGGCTTCGTCCCGATACCCTCTCGGCACCGGGTGGCCACTTCGGGCCACCCACGAGTCAAGGCAGGAACGATGGCAAGTCTCGACGATCTGATGTCCCGCATTCCCGTCGACCAGGTGGCGCAGCGACTCGGTGTCGACAACGCGACGGCGGAGACGGCCGTCCGCGCCGCACTCCCCACCCTCGTCGGTGGTCTCGACGCCAACGCCCAGAATCCGACCGGGGCGGCCTCGCTGCTCTCCGCGCTGGGCAAGCACTCCGAGTCGAACCTCGCCGAGGGTCAGGTCGACGTCGACGGGATCGACACCGAGGACGGCGACAGGATCGTCTCCAATGTCTTCGGCGACAAGAAGGATCAGGTGATCTCGACCCTCGGTTCCGTGAACGGCGCCGGTGGGAACGATCTGATCGCCAAGGTCCTGCCGATCATCGCCCCCATCGTGCTGTCCTATCTCGCCAAGCAGATCGGTGGCGGTGCGGGAACGAACACCGCGAGCGCTCCGCAGGGCGGAGGTCTCGCCGATCTCCTCGGGGGTCTGCTGAAGAACGCCGGTGGTGGATCGGTCGGCTCCGGCGGTGGGATCGGCGACGTCCTCGGCAGCGTGCTCGGCGGCAGTTCGGGTGGTGGACTCGGCGGTCTCCTCGGGGGACTTCTCGGTGGAGGTAAGCGCTGAAACCCTCCGGAACCGCACGTTCCGCTCGTCCGTGTGATAAGGCACGAGCGGGACGGTACTGTCCTCGAGCCGCTCGGACCTGTACCGTGATCCGGGCGAATGTGGGGGGCCACCGGTGCACCGCGTGCCGCGGCGACGAACGGCCGGGCTCCCCTCCTCCGTAGGCCGGCGGAATACACGGACACGATGTGAGGGGTAGAAGAGTATGACGCGAGTCCTGACTCAACTGGAGCTGCTGCGAGAGCTGGAGCCTGTGGCCGAGGCGAACCTCAACCGGCATCTCGCGATGGCGAAGGACTGGCACCCCCACGACTACGTGCCGTGGGACGAGGGCCGGAACTTCGCCGCGATGGGCGGTGTCGACTGGGAACCCGAGCAGTCGAAGCTCGACGAGGTCGCCAAGGCTGCCATGATCACCAACCTCCTCACCGAGGACAACCTGCCCTCCTACCACCGGGAGATCGCCGAGAGCTTCTCGCGCGACGGCGCCTGGGGCACCTGGGTCGGCCGGTGGACCGCGGAGGAGAACCGCCACGGCATCGTCATGCGCGACTACCTGGTCGTCACGCGCGGTGTCGATCCCGTCGCACTCGAGAACGCCCGCATGGAGCACATGACGAACGGCTTCGCGTCCCCCAACTCGACTGGCATGCTCCACTCCGTCGCCTACGTGACCTTCCAGGAGCTCGCGACCCGCGTGTCGCACCGCAACACCGGTCGTGCCTGCGACGACTCGATCGCCGACAAGATGCTCCAGCGCATCGCCGCCGACGAGAACCTGCACATGATCTTCTACCGGAACATCTGCGACGCGGCGATCGACATCGCTCCGGCCCAGACGCTCGCCGCGATCGTCGAGGTGCTCGAGAACTTCCAGATGCCGGGTGCCGGCATGCCGAACTTCCGTCGCAACGGTGTGTTGATGGCCAAGCACGGCATCTACGACCTGCGTCAGCACCTCGACGACGTCGTGATGCCGGTGCTGCGCAAGTGGAGGATCTTCGAGCGAGATCTCGGCAGCGAGGCGCAGCAGGATCTCGACAAGCTCGGCAACTTCCTCGACGAACTGGAACGTCAGGCGGGGCGGTTCGAGGAGATGCGCGATCGCTCCCTCGCCCGCGAGGCTGCCAAGCGCGAGAAGGTGGGCGCGCACGCCTGAGTCCGGATGCACACAGCCGCCCGAGTCCGGATGCACACAGCCGCCCGAGTCCGGCGGAGGTTATCCTGTAGCCCGGTGCCGTTTTCGGTGCCGGGCACAGTCGTTTCCGCGGCCCATCACTGACGGGCACGCTATTTCTTTGTCACACAACGTTTTCCAGAGGTACCCATGTCTTCCCTCCGTATCGGCCCGCTCGAACTGAACAGCCCGGTCGTGCTGGCGCCGATGGCGGGAGTGACGAATGTCGCATTCCGCACGCTGTGCCGCGAACTCGAACTCGAACGGGCCGGCAGCACGTCGGGCCTGTACGTCTGCGAGATGGTCACCGCCCGCGCCCTCGTCGAGCGGCACCCGGTCACCATGCACATGACGACCTTCGGCCCCACCGAGACGCCGCGGTCGCTGCAGCTCTACACCGTCGATCCCGGCACGACCTACGCGGCGGCGAAGATGATCGTCGACGAGAACCTCGCCGACCACATCGACATGAACTTCGGATGCCCGGTCCCGAAGGTGACCCGCAAGGGCGGAGGGTCGGCCCTCCCTTACAAACGCCGGTTGTTCGGGCAGATCGTCGCGGCCGCCGTCCGCGCGACCGAGGGCACCGACATCCCGGTCACGGTCAAGTTCCGCATCGGGATCGACGACGAGCACCACACACATCTCGACGCCGGTCGCATCGCGGCCGCTGAGGGTGCCGCGGCCGTTGCCCTCCACGCCCGGACCGCTGCGCAGCGGTACTCCGGAGCGGCCGACTGGGACGAAATCGCGCGGCTGAAGGAGCACGTCACCGACGTGCCCGTGCTCGGCAACGGCGACATCTTCGACGCCTCCGACGCCGAGAAGATGATGGCGCAGACCGGTTGCGACGGCGTCGTCGTCGGTCGCGGTTGCCTCGGACGTCCGTGGTTGTTCGCCGAACTGAGCGCCGCGCTCGGCGGTCGCCCGATCCCCACCCCGCCGAATCTCGGTGAGGTGACGCAGATCATGCGGCGGCACGCCGAACTGCTCGCCGATCACCACGGCGAGGATCGCGGTCTGCGCGACATGCGCAAGCACATCGCCTGGTATCTGCGTGGTTTCCCTGCGGGTTCGGAGATCCGCAACGGCCTCGCCCGCGTGTCGACGCTCGCCGAACTCGACGACCTGCTGGGCAAACTCGACCACGACGTACCCTTCCCCGCCGATGCCGAAGGCCCGCGGGGACGTCAGGGCTCCCCGAGCAGCGTCGCTCTGCCCGACGGCTGGCTCGACGATCCCGAGGACACTTGCGTGCCCGAGGGCGCCGACATGATGCACTCGGGCGGGTAACCCGTCCCGGCATGTAGTCCCGGACGATAGACGGATCGACCGGTGGATGTCGTGCGACACAGCCGCGTCACCGTCACATGAAACAGACGATCAGTATCATTGCTGAGTCCTCGCGACGGTCGCCGGTGAGCGATCACGTGGACGACGACGGATCCGAGGCGGTGCGACCGCGGAAAGAGCAGGTATCGGTGGACGAGGAGCACGAGACAGGATCCCCGGATCCTCGCGCTCCCTGGGAACGGCCGATCGCCGACAGCAGCTACCGCGAATCCCGCTCGTCCCGCCGCAGCCGCTCGGGTGGGGTGCACCGCTCCGACGACACCGATCCCGATTCGCGTCGCCACGAGAGTGCACGCAACCGCCGGGCCGCGGACTCGGACGATCCGGAGCAGCTCACGGTCGCCGAACTGCTCGACAAGATGGGACGACGATCCGATCCGTCCCCCCGGTCGGATCCGCCCCCGGCCGATCCGCCGCACACGTCCACCTCGTCGTTGCCCCCGGCCCGTCCCCGCGACCCGGAATCCGCCCGGCACGTCGCGACCGAGGACGATGCCGGTCGAGCGGAACTCCCGCGCAGGACGCCGCCTCCGGCTGCGCCGCCGACTCCGTCGGGACCTCCCAGCCCTCCGGTGCCGCCGGCTTCTTCGGGACCGCCGACCACGGTCGCCCCCCCGGTGCAGCCCGGTGCTCCCCGGGTGCCCCCGGGGCCGTCCCGGCCCCGGCCGCCGGAGAAGCCCGTCCCGCCGCACATCCAGGCTCCCGATCGGATGGCGCGCCCCCCGTCCGTTCCGCCCCCGGTACCGACTCCCCCGGCCTCGGCGCAGCCCCCTCGAGCAGTGCCTCCCGCGGACTCACGCCCGGTGCCTCCCGCGGACTCGCGCCCGGTGCCTCCCGCCGGGTCGCCGCAGACCATCAGACCGCCGCAGACGCCTCCTCGACAGCAACCGCCGATCGCGGACGAACAGCCGACCGTCAAGATCGATGCGGTGTCCCCCGAGGGCGCTGCGTCGCCCGCCGAGGACGAGAACGACGACCGGACGACGGACGAGAAGGCGCACGGCTCCGCTCGGCCCCGCACGGTGGGCAACGCGACTCTCGGCCGGCTCGCGCAGAGCAAACAGCGCAAGCGGAAGCGTCTGAGGTTCGCGGCGAGATCGGCGGTGGCGTTCGTCTCGGTCCTCGCGCTCCTCTGTAACGGTGCGGTGTGGGGATACGTCCGGTCCACGGAGGCCGGCTTCTCCCAGATCGCCGCGCTGGACACCGAGTCGGAGGACATCGTCGACCCGGTCGGTCAGACCGGCGACGAGACCTATCTGATCATCGGCACCGACACCCGCGCCGGTGCGAGCGGTGAGATCGGCGCCGGGACGGCCGACGACGCCGAGGGCGCTCGTGCCGACACCGTCATCCTCGTCAACATCCCCGCCGATCGCAGCCGCGTGGTCGCGGTGTCGTTCCCCCGCGATCTGGACGTCGATCGACCGGTCTGTCGCGGATGGGACAGTACGACCGGCGAATACGATTCCGAGCTCTATCCGGCCGCCGAAGGCGACAAGCTCAACGCGACCTACGCCCTCGGCGGACCGAAGTGCCTGGTAAAGGTGATCCAGAAGATGTCCGGATTGAGGATCGGCCATTTCGTGGGCATCGACTTCGCCGGCTTCGAATCGATGGTCGACGAGATCGGCGGCGTCGAGGTGTGCACCTCCATACCGTTGTACGACAACGAACTCGGTCCCCTGATCGAGACTCCCGGCACCCACACGCTCGACGGCAAGCGGGCACTCGACTACGTCCGCGCCCGCAAGATCGACCAGGAGGGCAACAGCGACTACGGCCGGATCAGCCGGCAGCAGAAGTTCCTGTCGTCGCTGCTGCGCTCGACGTTGTCGAACAAGGTGCTGTTCGATCCCGTGAAGCTCAACGGCTTCATCAGCGCCTTCACCCGCGCGACCTTCGTCGAGAACGTCAACGCCGAGTCGCTCGTCAAACTCGGGCGTTCGATGCAGAACGTCGAGGCGGGTGCGGTGTCCTTCCTGACCATCCCCACGGCCGGTACCAACGACTGGGGCAACGAGATCCCGCGCACGGACGACATCAAGGCGATCTTCACCGCGATCATCGACGATCTCCCTCTGCCGGGTGAGAAGCGGGGGGAGGACCCGACGGAGGTCGCGTCCGCTCCCCCGGCCGAACCGCTGCCCGCGCAGCTCGCTGTCGATCCGTCGACGGTGTCGGTGCAGGTCTCGAACGCGTCGGGTCTGTCCGGGCTGGCGGCCGGCACCGCCGAGGAGGTCGCCGCCTACGGCTTTCCGGTCTACTCGATCGGCAACTATGCCTCCGGGACGAGCAAGCAGACCGTGATCCGCTTCAGCGAAGGACAGGAGACCGACGCTGCGACGGTGGCCTCGGCCTTCCCCGGTGCGGTGCTGCAGGAGGCTCCGCCCTCGGCCCAGCTGGGCAGCATCGTGGAGATCGTCCTGGGTACCAGCTTCGACGGCACCGTCGTCGCTCCCACCCCCGCGGGCACGCCGCTCGCCCCGATGCAGATCCGGACCCGGTCGGAGTCGTCGGTCGAGCTCCCCGCCGATCTCGCGATCACCAACGCCGCCGACGATCTGTGCACGTAGACACCACTGTTCGGCCGTCGACGTTCACCTCTGGTTCATCCGATGCTCGCCGTTCGGACCGCTCGAGGTCGTAGGCTGTGCCACTATGCGCGTCGTCTACAACGAACAGATGGGCGAACTCGGCGATCTCCTCGGGGAGATGGCCGGGCTCGCCGGGACCGCGATGGAGCGGTCCACCAGAGCTCTTCTCGAAGCCGATCTCGCTCTCGCCGAGCAGGTGATCGACGAGCACGAGAAGATCACCGAACTCGTCACGATCTGCGAGGAGAAGGCGTTCCAGCTGCTCGCCCTGCAGGGTCCGGTCGCCGGCGATCTGCGTGCCGTCGTCAGCGGCATCCAGATCGTGGCCGACATCGACCGCATGGGTGCGCTCGCACTGCACATCGCGAAGGCGACCCGCCGACGTCATCCCAAGCATGTGCTCCCCGACGAGGTGAAGGGCTACTTCGCCGAGATGGGACGGATCGCGGTCGCCCTCGGTGCCGCCACACGGGAGATTCTCGAGACCCGTGATCCCGCCCGGGCCGCCCGCCTCCACCACGAGGACGAGGCGATGGACGATCTGCACCGACACCTTTTCACCGTGCTCATGGACCGCGAATGGGCGCACGGCGTCGCAGCCGCCGTCGACGTCGCCCTGCTCGGCCGCTTCTACGAGCGGTTCGCCGATCACGCCGTCGAGGTGGGCCGCCGCGTCATCTTCCTCGTGACCGGCAAGCTCCCCACCGAGGAGGAGATCCGTCAGCTCGTGGAGAAGGTGGACAGTCTGACCGTCTACCCGGAGCACCACCGAGCGCAGAACCCCTGAGCCCACGACTGTCGAGTGCAGTAAGCACACGAACGACGAGACCCCGACCGGACGGATCCGGTCGGGGTCTCGTGTAGGTAGTGGCGGCTCAGCCGAAGCGGCCGGAGATGTAGTCCTCGGTGGCCTTCTTGCTCGGGTTCGAGAAGATCTTCTCGGTGTCGTCGATCTCCACCAGACCACCCGGGCGGCCGGTCGCCTCGAGGTTGAAGAAGGCCGTCTGGTCGCTCACGCGCGCGGCCTGCTGCATGTTGTGCGTGACGATGACGATGGTGAAGTCCTTCTTCAGCTCACCGATCAGGTCCTCGATGGCCAGCGTCGAGATGGGGTCGAGGGCCGAGCACGGCTCGTCCATGAGCAGCACGTCGGGCTGGACCGCGATGGCGCGGGCGATGCACAGACGCTGCTGCTGACCACCGGAGAGGCCACCGCCCGGCTTGTCGAGACGGTCCTTGACCTCGTTCCACAGGTTGGCGCCGCGCAGCGACTTCTCGGCGATCTCGTCGAGGGTCTTCCGGTCGCGCACACCCTGCAGCTTGAGGCCGGCGACGACGTTGTCGCGGATCGACATCGTGGGGAACGGGTTGGGACGCTGGAAGACCATGCCGATCGTCTTGCGCACACCGACCGGGTCGACGTTCTGATCGTAGATGTCCTCGCCGTCGAGGAGGATGGATCCCTCGACACGGGCGCCGGGCGTCACCTCGTGCATGCGGTTGATCGACCGGAGCACGGTGGACTTGCCGCAACCGGATGGGCCGATGAAGGCGGTGACGTTCCGCGGCGGCACGGACAGCGTCACGTCGGCCACGGCGTGGAACTTGCCGTAGTAGATGTTGACGTCCTTGAGATCCAGACGCTTAGCCATTACCGGCTCCCTACTGGTGTATCGATGTGAGAAGAGGTCTGTGGGTTACTTCTTGCCGACCTGCGAGTACCGGCTGATCAACTTGGCCGCGATGTTGAGGACCGCGATGACCAGGATCAGGGTGAGCGCGGCGCCCCAGATGCGCTGCGAACCGGCGTCGGTCGGGTTGTTCATCTCGGCGACCATGACGCCCGGGAGGGTGCCTTGCTCACCGCCGAACAGGTCGAGATTGATGAAGGGCGCGTACCCGACGAGGATCAGCAGCGGCGCCGTCTCGCCCATGACGCGGGCCAGGGCGAGCATGATGCCGGTGATGATGCCGGCGAGCGAGGTGGGCAGCACGATGCGCGCGATGGTCTTCCACTTGGGGACACCGAGGGCGTAGGACGCTTCGCGCAGGTCCTGCGGGACGATGCGCAGCATCTCCTCGGTGCTGCGCACGACCACCGGCACCATGAGCAGAACGAGCGCGAGCGACACCGCGAAGCCCGACTTGGGCATCCCGAAGGTCGACACCCACAGTGCGTAGATGAACAGTGCCGCGACGATCGATGGGACACCGCTGAGGATGTCGACCATGAACGTCGTGATCCGGCCGAGCCGCGACCGGCCGGCGTACTCGACGAGGTAGATCGCAACGAAGACGCCGAGCGGGATGGAGATGATCGCGCAGACGAGTCCCTGCAGGAGGGTGCCGACGAGGGCGTGGTAGATGCCGCCGCCCATCGACGAGGACGTCAGTCCGCTCAGCGAGTGCGTGAACCAGGTCGGCGAGGTCAGGGCCGGCAGGCCCTTGGCGACTACGGTGAACAGCACCCAGGCCAGGGGAATCAGCGCGACGACGACCGACAGCGTGACGAGCACGGTGGCTGCGGTGTCCTTGATGCGGCGACGCCCGCTGACCCGCTGGAAGGCCGGAGGCTTGACCGGCGAGGAGAGCGCGGTGGTCGACGTGGTGGTGGTCGACATGGATCAGTCCTTCTTTCCTGCGACGATCATGCGCGCGGCGGCGTTGACCACGAAGGTGAGCACGAAGAGCACGAGACCGGCGGCGATGTAGGCGCCCGCCTGGATGTCGTTGTTGAATTCGGCGTATCCCAGCGCAATCTTGGACGCGATGGTCGCGCCGCCGTCGAACAGCGACCAGGAGAACGCCTCCGAGGTGGTGCGCAGGATGAGGTACAGCGCCATCGTCTCGCCGAGCGCGCGGCCGAGACCGAGCATCGAACCGCTGATGTAGCCGGACTTGCCGAACGGGATGACGGTAGTCCGCACGACCTCCCAGCGGGTCGCGCCGAGTGCGAGCGCGCCCTCGATGTGGGCCGTCGGGGTCTGCACGAACACCTCGCGGCTCACCGCGGCGATGGTCGGCAGGATCATTACGGCGAGGACGATGCCGGCGGTGAAGATCGTTCCGCCGCCCACGATGGACCCGCTGCCGGTGGCGAAGAGCGGGAACCAGGCGAGGGTGGTATTGAGCCATTCCGCGACGGGGCGCAGGAACGGGGCGAGGACGAGCATGCCCCACAGGCCGTAGACGATCGACGGGACCGCGGCGAGCAGGTCGATGACATACGCCAGCGGTTTCCGGAGCCGGTCGGGGCAGTACGAGGTGAGGAAGATCGCGATGCCCAGCGCGACCGGCATGGCGAGGAACAGCGCGAAGAAGGAGACGAGCACCGTCACCTGGAACAGGTCGAGGACACCGAACGCCATGTCGGTGATGTCCTGCGTGATCCAGTCACGGCTGGTGAGGAAGTTGACCTGGTTGCGCTGCAGCGCCGGTACGGCACGCCAGACGAGGAAGACTGCGATCGCGCCGATGATCACGGAGATCAGGACGGCGGAGCCGGAGGCGAGCGAGCCGAAGATTCTGTCTCCCGGCCGCACGACTGTCTTGCGTGCCCTGTCCGGGGATGGGGGTGGGGTGCTGATCGTGTCCTCCGTAATGCCGGTTGCACCGCCCGTTCCTGAGCGGGTCGGTTCGTCGGTCGCGATAGAGACCGACGTGTTGTGCGCGTCACTCATGTGCGCTCGCAATCCTTCTCAGCGTATTCCTCAGGAACGGGCGGGTCGATGATCCCTCGGTTACTCACCGGACCGAGGGATCGGCGGGTCATCCGGCGGCGATGGCGTCGATCGACTCGGTGAGGCGGGTCTTGAAGGCGTCGGGCAGCGGGACGTAGCCCTGCTCGGACAGGCCTTCCTGGCCCTCGTTGGTGGCGGAGATCAGGAACGACTTGACGGCCGCGGCGGTGTCGGCGTCGTAGCCGGCCGAGCACACGATCTCGTAGGTGGCCAGCACCAGCGGGTAGGCACCCTCTTCGGAGCTGCCGAAGATCGACGACAGGTCGAGCGTGAGGTCGCCCTCGGAGGCCGGGACGAACTCGGCGCCCTCGATGGCCTTGCCGGCGGTCTCCTCGGTCAGCTCGACGGGTCCGGAGCCGTTGTCGATCTGCGCGATGCTCAAACCGTTCTGGTCGGCGAAGGACTTCTCGACGTAGGTGATGGAGTTCGGCGAGCCGGAGACGGCCTGCGCGACACCCGCAGAACCCTTCGCGCCCTCACCGACACCGCCGGTGAAGTCCGAACCGGCACCGGAGGTCCATGCGCCGTTCGACGCGGTCTCGAGGTACTGCTGGAAGTTGTCGGTGGTGCCCGACGAGTCCGAGCGCACGATCGGGGTGATGTTCGCGTCGGGAAGCTCAGCGCTCTCGTTGAGAGCGGCGATGGCCGGATCGTTCCACGTGGTGATCGAGCCGTTGAAGATCTTCGCGGCCGTCTCGGCGTTCAGCACGAGCTCGTCGACACCCTCGACGTTGTAGGCCAGTGCGACCGGGCCGAAGACCAGCGGCAGGTTCCATGCGGGATTGCCGGCGCAACGCTCGGCGGCCTGTGCCGCCTGCTCGTCCTTGATGGCCGAGTCCGAGCCGGCGAAATCGATCTGGTTCGCGATGAACTGCGTGCGGCCGTCACCGGAACCGGTGGGGTTGTACGCGACGTTGACGTTCGTGCCCTTCTCGGAGCACACCGCGATGTAGGTGGAGACGAACTGGTCCATCGCGTTCTTCTGGGCCGACGAGCCGGCACCCGAGAGGTTGGACTTGCCGTCGCAGGCTGCAGCGGACGCGGACGCATCGACGTCGACCGACCCGGCATTGTTGTCGGTACCGCACGCGGCGAGCGTGAGGGCTCCAGCGGCCACAACACCGAGCAGGGCGCCATTGCGCTTGAGGTTCACCTGTTCTCCTCCGGAAGTAACTTCACACGACCGCGGCGCCGAGCGGCGGCGGCATCGAGGCGCTGGCGACGCCGGCGCCGGGTCTGCGGCACTCGACCCGCTAGTGAAGTTAGGAGGAGACGGTGGACACTCGGACTACCGAGGGTTAACGCCGGATGAACACGCCGGATACACCTGGCGATGGTGTTGCGACCATCACTCGAATCCTGACCGCGATCGGCGTGTCGGGTGGCAGAGTCCACCCTTCACGCCGTTCGTCCACCCGATCGGAGAGGGTCACGCCCGGGCGTAGGCGACGTCCACGTGGAACCGCTCGAAGCCGAGTTTGCCGTAGGTGTTCAACGCCGCGGTGTTGTCGCCCTCGACGTAGAGCAGGACACCGGGCAGACCCCGATCGCGCAGATAGTGCAGACCCGCGAGGGTGAGCAGGCGACCGAGCCCTCTGCCCTGCGCGGACGAGTCGATACCCACGACGTAGACCTCGCCGAGCTGCGGGTCGGACGCCGTGGCCGGGTGCACCTTGGTCCAGTGGAATCCGAGCAGCTTGTCGGGCTCGGCGGGATCGAACGCGAGGAACAGGCCTTCGGGATCGAACCACGACTCGCGTCGGCGTTCCTCCACGTCGGCGGCCGTCCAACGCCCCTGCTCGGGATGCCACTCGAAGGCCGCCGCGTTGACGCGGAGCAGTTCGTCGTCGTCCTGCGGGCCGCCGTAGGTGCGCAGCAGCACCGAGTCGGGCACCTCGAGGGCGGGAAGATCGTCCTGCTCGAGGGATCGACGCAACTGCAGGAGTTCGCGGACACCGGTCAGACCGAGACGGCGCGCCACCGCCTGCGCGGCGGGCAGGTCGCCGTGTGCCCACACGCGGGTGCCGTCGCCGCCCTCGGTGAGTGCACGGTCGACGAGCTCGCGGCCGAGTCCGTGCCCGCGCTGCGGCGGGTCGACGACCACCTCTGCCATCGCCGGATGACCGTCCTGAGCAGACACGACGTTCGCGTAGCCCGCGACCTCACCGTCCTCTCCGAACGCGACGAGATGCCGGGCCGCGCCCTCCCGTCCGAGGGAGTGCACCGCCTGTTCGGAGATCGGCGCGGTGCCGTCGGTCTGCGTCGCCCGCGACACCACGGCGCGTACGGCTTCGGCGTGGTCGGTGGACGGGTGGTCGACGAATTCCGTATCGGTGCTCACGGAACGAATTGTGCCCCGGACTCCCCTGCGCCCGAGTCACCCGCGCCGGATTCCTCCGCACGGGGGTCGTCGAGAAGCGTGTCGTCCACATCGTCGTCGTCGACATCGGGAGTGGCATTGCCACCCTTGCCCACGCGGTTGGAAGGACGCACCGCCTTGTAGCCGACGTTGCGGACCGTTCCGATCAGCGCTTCGTGCTCGGGGCCGAGTTTCGCTCGCAGACGTCGGACGTGGACGTCGACGGTGCGGGTACCACCGAAGAAGTCGTAACCCCAGACCTCCTGCAGCAGCTGGGCGCGGGTGAACACCCGACCCGCGTGCTGGGCGAGGTACTTGAGGAGTTCGAACTCCTTGTAGGTGAGGTCGAGGGGACGTCCGCGCAGGCGGGCGGTGTAGGTGCCCTCGTCGATCGTGAGTTCCCCGAGAGTGATCTTGCCGGTGTTCTCCGGTCCCACCGCGACACCTGAGCGGCCCATGAGCAGGCGCAGGCGCGCGTCGAGCTCGGCCGGTCCGGTGCTGGACAGCAGGATGTCGTCGAGTCCCCATTCGGGGTTGACGGCCACGAGTCCGCCTTCGGTGAGCACGGCGACGACGGGCAATGCCGACCCGGTGCTGCCGAGCAGTCGGCACAGTCCTCGCGCGGCCGCGAGATCGGAGCGGGCATCGACGATGGCGATATCCGCCGAACCCGCCTCGAGCAGCGACGAAACTTCTGTAGGAGCCGGCCTGACCGAATGCGGGAGCAGCGCCAAGGACGGCAGGACCGCATCCGGATTCGGGTCGGAGGTCAGAAGGAGCAGCTCCACCGGGCCTCCAGTTCTTCGCGCGACCAGCGCGGATAGGGGTCGTAAACGTCGTGCAACAGACTAACGCCCCGATTGTTACCGCTATGTAAGCACGAGAATTCCGTGGACGGCCTCGGAGCGGACGGCGCGGCCCGACCGACGGCGCGTCCGACACAATGGTGGGCGTGCGCAAACTGATCTTCGGTCTCGTAGTCCTGCTCGGACTCGCAGTCCTCGCCGACTTCGGCGCGGCGGCGTGGTCGGAATACCGCGTCTCGCGTGCGCTGCGGGAGGGTGGCGTTCTCGAATCCGATCCGGCGGTGACCATCCACGGCTTCCCCTTCCTCCTCCAGGCCCGCGACGGTCACTACGAGAACGTCGAGATCGTGGCCGACAACGTCCACACCGATCTGCTCGGGGACATCACGGTCGAGGCCAATCTGATCGGTGCGCACGCCGAGGCCGGTGAGCTGCTCGACGGGTCGATCCGGTCGGTGCCCGTCGACCTGCTGTACGGCCGCGTCATGCTCGACGCCACCGAGCTCGGACAGCTCTACGGCATCCCCGACCTGCAGGTTTCCGCTCCCCCGGCGAGCAAGTCCGACGGGACGGGCGGATCCGGCGGGTCCGGTCCGACGACCGCCGGCGGGGTCGTCCTCACGGGGACGGTGCCGGTCGGACCGGTGGATGCGACGGTGAGTGTCCAGGCCGATCTGGTGCTCGACGGCGACCGCGTCCACATCGTCGCGTCGGATCTCTACTTCGGCCCCGAGGGACGCGCCGACTTCTCGGTTCCCGACGTCCTGAAGCCGGCGGTGCTCGGACTGTTCACGACGACGATCGAGCCGCAGAATCTGCCGTTCGGCGTGCGGCCCACCTTCGTCGAGGCGCGGGGCTCCCGGATCGTCATCGAGGGCGAGGCCCGCGACGTTGTCATCGATCTGCAGGAAGTGCAGACGCCCGCATGATCGCAGTGATCGTCCTCGTGGCCGTGATAGTCGCCACACTGGCGGTGGGAACGGCCCTGCGCACCCGTTCCGGCAAGCTCCGCACCACCGGCGCCGGCGCCTCGGCGGGCACCCACGAACTCCATCCCGCGCTGGCCACAGCGGGTGTCGGTGACGGCGTACCGGTGGTCCTGCATTTCTCCGCGCCGTGGTGCGGACCGTGCGCGGCCGTGCGACGGGTCGTCGTGCAGGTTCTCGCCCGCGATCCCGGTCGGGCACGCGAGGTCGAGCTGGATCTCGACGAAAATCCGGTCCTGGCACGGAAACTCGGGGTGCTGTCGCTGCCCACTACCTTCGTCTTCGACGGCGAGGGGCGCGAACGGTTCCGCGCGTCCGGCGTTCCGTCCGTCGACGACCTGCGCACAGCCCTGTCGTCGTTGTGATCCCGGGGGTCCACCCCCGAGGGGACGTGCGTTAAACTCCCCCGCGTGCAGAACCGCCACGAGCTGATGCTCACCCGACGCCGCGCAGTCGATCTGTGCCGCCTCGGTGGCTGTTGTTGTCCCTGCTGAACGCATCAACGGGCTGGCCCCGATCCTTGCGGCACCGATGCCGCCGAACCGATGCGTCGCCCCGCGGTCGTATGAATACCCTCCGCCCAGCGAATCAGAATCCAGCAGGAGATTCCCCATGCCCGTATCCACTCCCCGCACGTCCGGTAGGCAGGTCGACGTCCGTGGCCCGCGTTTCGCGGCGTGGATCACCACCGGCGTCCTCGTCCTCGCCCTGGTCGTCGCCACCTTCTCTCCCGTCGCAGCGGCCGTGATCCTGGCCCTGCAGACGATCGTGTTCGCTCTCGGAGCGGCACTCGGCCCGCGACGCAGCCCGTACGGTGCGCTGTTCGCGAGGCTCGTCGCTCCCCGACTCGGTGCTCCGATCGAGACCGAGCCGGTGGAGCCGCTGCGGTTCGCGCAGCTCGTCGGATTCGTCTTCGCCCTCGCCGGAACGGTCGCGTTCTTCGCCGGCGCCATCGTCGTGGGCTCGGTGGCCGCAGGCTTCGCGCTGTTCGCGGCGCTGCTCAACGCCGCCTTCGGCGTGTGTCTCGGCTGCCGGATCCACCCGCTGGTCGCTCGAATGCGTCGCGTGCCCGCCTGACCGGCGGTCACCGAACTCGACATCCCACACCTCACCCTGGCACGGACCCTCGCACGGGTTCCGGTCACGGAAACCTCCCGGATTCCCTCACCGAAAGGAACACCCATGGCTCGCTCCGACGTCCTGGTCTCCGCCGACTGGGCAGAGCAGAACCTCACTGCGCCGAAGACCGTCTTCGTCGAGGTCGACGAGGACACCTCCGCCTACGACGGCGGCCACGTCGAAGGTGCCGTCAAGCTCGACTGGCGCAAGGACCTGCAGGACGCCGTCCGTCGCGACTTCCTGAACCGTGAGCAGTTCTCCGAGCTCCTCTCACGCAAGGGCATCGCCAACGACGACACGGTCGTGCTCTACGGCGGCAACAACAACTGGTTCGCCGCCTACGCCTACTGGTACTTCAAGCTCTACGGCCACCAGGACGTCAAGCTCATCGACGGCGGCCGCAAGAAGTGGGAGCTCGACGGCCGTCCGCTGTCGAAGGACGAGGTCACCCGCCCGGCCACCGAGTACAAGGCCGCCGAGCCCGACTACTCCATCCGCGCCTTCCGCGACGAGGTCATCGACTCGATCGGCACCAAGAACATCGTCGACGTGCGTTCGCCCGACGAGTTCTCCGGCAAGATCCTCGCCCCGGCGCACCTGCCGCAGGAGCAGGCGCAGCAGCGCGGCCACGTCCCCGGCGCCATCAACATCCCGTGGAGCACCACCGCCAACGAGGACGGCACCTTCAAGTCCGACGAGGACCTCGAGAAGCTGTACGCCGAGAAGGGCTTCGACGACAGCAAGGAGACCATCGCCTACTGCCGTATCGGTGAGCGCTCGAGCCACACCTGGTTCGTGCTCCAGGAGATCCTCGGCAAGAAGAACGTCAAGAACTACGACGGCAGCTGGGTCGAGTACGGCTCGCTCGTCGGTGCACCCATCGAACTGGAGGTCAACTGATCATGTGCGGCGCCCCTGTCCAAACCCAGACCCTGCCCGCCGGCGTGGACACCGAGAAGGAGACGGTCATCACCGGCCGTGTCCTGAACGCCGACGGCGAGCCCGTGGGCGGTGCGTTCGTGCGCCTGCTCGACGGCACCGACGAGTTCACCGCCGAGGTCGTCGCCTCGGCGACCGGCGACTTCCGTTTTTTCGCCGCCCCCGGCGACTGGAAGATCCGCGCCCTGTCGAGCTCCGGCAACGGCACCTCCACCGTGAGCCCCACCGCTCCCGGCGTGCACAACGTGGACGTGACGGTCGCCAAGTAATCCGGCCGGAACACCCCGACGAAGGGCTCTGCTCCACCAGGAGCAGAGCCCTTCGTCGTACCGGAAAAGGGGTTGTCTAGAATGACCGCGTGGTCATCTTCTTCGAAATCCTGCTGGTCGCCGCGGCGCTCCTCATCACGTGGTTCGCGCTGTACACCATCTACCGCGTGGTCTCCGACGGATCGTGACGAACGACGGATCGGACGCCCAGCGGCGTAGCGGCGACGAGGCGATCGCCCGGGCCGCCGAGCGCGCTCGCGCCACCGCCGAGCTGAACCTTCCCGTCCTGGCCGGGCTGCCGGGCGCCGAGGACACCGCGAACCTGCGGCTCGGCCCCGACCTGAGCCCTGCCCTGCTCGCCGTCCTTCCCTTGGTCGGTGTGTGGCGCGGCGAGGGTGAGGCCAACGATCCCGAGACCGGCGACTATCCGTTCGGTCAGCAGATCACCGTCGCGCACAACGGCGGCGCGTATCTGGTGTGGGAGTCGCGCACGTGGCGTCTCGACGACTCGGGTGAATACGTGGGCGAGGATCGGCGCGAGAGCGGCTTCTGGCGCGTGTCCGGAACGGGCGCGCCCGACAGCGACGATCCCGAGACGCTCGAACTGCTGCTGACGCACAGCTCCGGCGTCGTCGAGCTGTACTACGGCACCGCACTCACCCAGTCCTCGTGGGAGCTCGCGACCGACGTCGTGATCCGCACCAAGTCCGGTGAGGTCGTCGGTGGCGCCAAGCGCCTCTACGGCATCGTCGACGGCGGCGACCTCGCCTACGTCGAGGAGCGCGTCACCGCCGACGGCGAACTGAAGCCCCGGATGTCCGCCCGCCTGTCACGCCACATCGGCTGACCAGGCCTCTTTCTTCCGAGACTCGAACGGTCCGGGTCTGTTCCCCTGTGAGGGAACAGACCCGGACCATTTTTCTCAGTTCTCCTCGACGACCGTCGTGCCGGTGGCACGTTTCTTGTCGGCATGTTCACCGTCGCCTCGTACACGGAGTGCATCGGGTTCGCCGGCATGGACCCGGTGGATTCCGGTGTCCTCGGCGTCCTCGGCTGCGTTCTCGTCGTCCTCGTACTCGTCCGGGATGGCCCGCGTGTGGATGACGACCTCGGGTGCGGGTAGTTCCTGAGCAGCCTCGAGTTCCTCGGCCGACCGCACCTCGGGCCACTGACGGGTGATCGGCTCCGGCCGCTCGCCCAGGTCCTCGCGGATACCGCGCACCAGGCTGTACATCATGATGAAGCCCATCACGAAGAACGGCAGACCCACCACGGTGATGACCTGTTGCAGGGCGTCGAGCCCGTCCTTACCGGTCGCGACGAGCATGGTCGCTGCGACCAGGCCCATGAGCACCGCCCAGAACAAGCGCTGATGGATGGGCGCCTTCCCCTCGTGACCGGCCGCCATCATGTCGAGCACCATCGCGGTCGAGTCCACCGAGGTGACGAAGAAGATCACCACCAGGATGATCGCGATGCCGGACACCAGGCCGGTGAGGGGGAAGTTGCCGAGGAATTCGAACAACGCACCCGGGATGTCCCCGTCGCCCACGACCCGCTCGACGAGACCACCGTTGCCCTCGAGTTCGATGTGGAACGAGCCCATCCCGAAGATGCTGAACCAGATCACCGAGAACAGCACGGGCAGACCGAGGACACCGCCGACGAACTCGCGGATGGTGCGGCCTCGCGAGATGCGCGCGATGAAGATGCCGACGAAGGGCGACCACGTGATGGTCCACGCCCAGTAGAAGACCGTCCAGGTGTTCTGCCAGCCGGAGTCGGCGAAGGTGTCGTTCCAGAACGCCAGGCGCGGCAGGGCCTCGGCGTAGATACCGGCCGACTCGATCATGCCCTTGAGCAGGAACAGACTCGGTCCGGTGACGAGCACGAAGACCAGCAACATCACGGCCATGCCGATGTTGATGTTCGACAGGCGCTTGATGCCCTTGTCGAGACCGAGAGCGACCGAGATGCCGGCCATCACCGTCACGATCGCGATGAGGGCGATCTGGACGATCCCGGATTCCTGGATGTCGAACAGCTGCGCGAGACCGGCGTTGATCTGCAGGGTGCCCAGGCCGACCGAGGTCGCGACACCGAAGATGGTGCCGATGATCGCGACGACGTCGATGGTCTTGCCGATCGGGCCGTAGATGCGACCTCCGAGCAGGGGCGCGAAGATCGAGCTGACGCGCGGCGGCAGGTGCCGCTTGTAGATGAAGTAACCGAAGCCCAGGCCGGGCAGGGCGAAGATCGTCCAGGTGTGCAGTCCGAAGTGGTAGAGCGCGAAGCCCATGGCCTCTTCCGCGGCCTCCACGGACTGCGGCTCGACATCTTGCATGGGCGGGTTCGCGAAGTGGGAGATCGGCTCGGCGACGCCCCAGAACATGAGGATCGTGCCGATACCGGCGGCGAACAACATGGCGAACCACGCCAGGGTCGAGTGCTCGGGCCGTTCGTCGTCGCCGCCGAGCCGGACCCGGCCGTAATGGGTGAAGGCGATTCCGACGAGGAAGAGCAGGAAGGTCGTGACGCCCAGGATGTAGAACCATCCGAGGTTCGTCATGATCCAGTTGGACGCGGTACTGAAGATGGAATCGACGCCGTCGGTGAACGCGATCGTCACGACGACGAAGAGCAGCGCGATGAGCGCAGAAGAGAAGAAAACCCCCGGTGACGTGCGCAATCTTAACGAATCGTGAGCATTTTGAAGTATCGGCACCAAACCGGTGTACCCAGAACGGACGAACTTGTACACCCGAAACGCCGATTTTGCACGAATGCGAACAGCCCCCGAGCCGCACCGCCGCACGGATCGCTCCGTGGACCGGCGGTCCCGATCGGACGGACCGGGAGCTCGGGGGCCGGGTGACTACCTGGGATTCGCCAGCCGCGCGCGGTCGGTGAATTCCGTCGTCTCGAGCAGCTAGCGGGTAGCCACCTCACGCGTCCGAATATCAATCACTTCCAGACCACCTCCTTCCTCGTGTACCAGCGAAACTACTCTTCGTTCACGAGGCGGGCAACGCATTTTTCTCGACGCGAACGACCAGGTCGGCGGCGGTATCCGCGGGCAGGCGGTGGGTGACCACCACGACGGTGCGCTCGGGGCCGACCAAGCGTGCGTCGCGGTCCAGGAGGAGTCGCTGCATCAGGTCGGCGCTCTCGTCGTCGAGATGTTCCGTGGGTTCGTCGAGCAGCAGGATCCGTGCGGGCGACAGCAGAGCCCGGGCCAGCAGGAGGCGACGGCGCTGCCCACCGGAGACCGTGCGGGCTCCGGCCCCCAGGACGGTGTGGACTCCCTGCGGGAGTCCGTCCACCCACTCCCCCAGCCCCACGGCGCCGAGGGCGGTCAGTGCCTCGTCCTCGTCCACGTCGCCCCGCGCGACACGCAGGTTCTCGAGGATCGACGTGTCGAACAGGTGGGCGTCCTCCGCGAAGAAGCCGATCTTGCGGCGCAGGGCCGCGGGATCGATGTCCGCGAGGTCGACACCGTCGAGCGTCACTGCGCCTCCGCGTGGGGCGAGCAGACCCGCGAGCGTCATGAGCACGGTGGTCTTGCCGCTGCCGCTGCCGCCCACGATCGCGACGCGACAGCCCGGCCTCAGGTCGAGGTCGACCGGTTCCGTGGACGGTCCGCCGGGCCATCCGCCTCGCAGACCCACCGCACGTAGCCGGCCGGGTCCGTCGGCCGGTTCGATGCCGTGCGGCACCGTCCTGTCGGCGCGGTCGAGCATCTCCGTGATGCGACCGGCCGCCAGGCGTGCGCGGTTGAGGGTCTGCGCGGCTGCCGGGAGGACGGCGGTGGCCTCGAACGCCGACAGCGGCAGCAGGACGAGGATGCCGAGTGTCGTCGGGCTCATGGCCGCCGGACCGGAGCCGAAGACGGCGATACCGACGAGGAGCGCACCGAGCACACTCGCGCCGACCGCGAGGGGTGCGGCCGCGTCGGCGAACGCCGCGGGGACCGCGGAACGGTCGGTGGCACGGACGGAGGCGACGTTCGCGGCGCGGGCCCGCCGGGTGAGCGTGTCGAGCCGTCCCGCGACCCGCAGTTCCGCCGCGTGGTCCAGCACCGTGACCGCGTCCTCGGTGAACCGGGTCCGTGCGGCGTTCGCATCGGCGTCCGCACGGGCCGCGGCGCGGGCGGACAGCCACGGTGCGAACAGTCCGGCAACGAGCAGCGCCGCGGCGAGGACCGCGCCGGCAGCGGGAGCGATGACGGTGAGGGTCACGACCGCCGCGAGGGAGAGCACGGCCGCGACGGCGATGGGCACGAGTGCGCGCACCACGACGTCGCCGAGAGCGTCGACGTCGGCACCGGTACGCGCGAGCAGGTCGCCGCGTCCCACGCCCAGGGCGGCGGCCGGGTCGCCGTCCGCGAGTCGCCGGTAGAGATTCGCGCGGGCCGAGGTGGTGCCGCGCAGCGCGGTCTCGTGCGTTGCGAGTCGTTCGAAGTAGCGGAACAACCCGCGGGAGATTCCCAGCGCCCGCACCGCGACGACCGCGACGGTCAGGTCCAGGACGGGCGGCATCTCCCATGCCCGCACGATCAGCCACGCCGAGAGACCGGCGAGCAGCAGGGCACTGCCGAGGGTCGCGACACCGGCGAGGACGGCGAGCAGCACTCGGCGCGGCTCGAGCTCGAGCAGGGCCATCGCCCGGCGCAGATCCTTCACCGGGACACCTCCGTCGGTGCTGCGTGGACGGTGACGACCTCGTCCGCGATGGCGAGCAGGGTGGGGCGATGCGCCACGACCACCACGGTGCGGCCGGCGGCGGCGAGCCCGCGCAGCGTGGACAGGACGGTGGCCTCGGTGTCCTCGTCGAGGTGGGCCGTGGGTTCGTCGAGCAGCAGGACCGCGCGCGGGGAGGCGAGGGTGCGGGTGAGCGCCAGTCGCTGACGTTGGCCGAGCGACAGGCCCGTGCCGCCGGCCCCCACGACGGTCCGCCAGCCGTCCGGGAGTTCGGCGAGCACGCTGTCGAAGCCGGTGGCGGCGCAGACGTCGTCGAGTTCGGTGGCCTCCGGGTCGACACCGGTGAGTCGCAGATTGTCGGCGAGCGTGCCGGGCAGCAGCACCGGCCGCTGCGGAAGCCATGCCATCTGCGACCACCAGTTCTCGTCGCCCGCGACGGGACGTCCGTCGACGGTGACGGTCCCCTCGCTCGGCTCGGCGAGCCCGAGCAGCGCCAGCAGGGCGGTGGACTTGCCGGCCCCGTTGGCGCCGGTGAACGCGGTGATCCAGCCGGGACGGCAGATCGCGTCGAGCCGGTGCGGGGCGCAACCGTCGCGGCCTGGCACGGAGACGCCGTCGAAGACGATCTCGCAGTTCGCGACCCGGTCGGTGCCGATCGTGTCCGTGGAGGTGCGACGCGAGGAGGCGCGGCGAGAGGAGGCGGCGTCCGGCACCGAGTCGAGCACGGCGAATGCCTTGTCGGCCGCCGCCATCCCGTCCTCGGCGGCGTGGAACTTGCTGCCGACGGTGCGCAACGGGAGGTAGGCCTCCGGCGCGAGGATCAACGCGATGATGCCGGCTTCGAGGGGCATGGATCCGTAGACGAGGCGCATACCGATGCTCACGGCGACGAGGGCGACGGACAGCGTCGCGAGGAATTCGAGGACCGTGCCGGACAGGAAGGCCACGCGCAGGGCCGACATCGTAGTCGCGCGATGCTCGTCGCCGAGTTCGCGCACGCGATCGGCGGGCCCCTTCTCACGACCGAGGGCGCGCAGTGTGGGAAGACCCGCGAGGAGGTCGAGCAGTTGTGACGACAGTGTCGTCATCGCGCGCAGGGTGCGGTCGGCCTTGCCTTTGGTGAGCAGGCCGATGAGGATCATGAAGATCGGGATGAGCGGCAGCGTGATCACGACGATGACCGCCGAGGTGAGGTCGTGCAGGGCGATCACGACGATCGTCACCGGGGTGAGGATCACGGCCAGCAGCAGCGCCGGCAGATAGCCGGTGAGATATTCCTTCAGCCCGTCGAGTCCGCGGGTGAGAACCACCGCGATCTCGTCGCGTCGCGGGTCGAGTTCGCGCGGGGGCAGATTCGCCGCGGAATCGAGGACCTCGTGTTCGAGTTCGGCGACCACGCGGGTCGCGGACCGGTGCGCGTACCGCGACTGCAGCCACGTCACCGCGACCCGCACGACGATCGCCACCGCGAGGATCGCCAGTTCGGTCGTCCAGTCGCCGACGGACCGGGCGTCGGTGGTGATGACGCCCGCGAGGACCCGTCCGATCATGAGTGCGGTGACGACGACCATCACGACATCGACCACCGAGGTGACCACGGTCAGGACGAGATATCCGCGGGCTGCGGCCGAGTAGCGCCACAACCGCGGGTCCACCGGCCCCCGCCGACGCGCGGGCGCGTCGGCGGGGGCTGCGGACTGCGTCATGCTCACTTCGAGCCGATCTTCAGACCGATCGAGTGCGGAATGTGGTCGGTCGACAGACGCTGACGGAACACCCAGTACGTCCAGCCCTGGTAGGCGAGGACGACCGGGGTCATGAACGCTGCGGCCCACGTCATGACCTTCAGTGTGTACGGGCTCGACGACGCGTTCTCGATCGTCAGCGACCAGGACGGGTCGAGGGTCGACGGCATGACGTTCGGGAACAGCGACGCGAACAGCAACACCGAGGTCGCGGCGATCGCGACGGTGGTGAACACGAACGCCCAGCCCTCACGCGCGACGATGGTCAGCGCGACCACCGCGAGCAGGGAGATCGCCGCCACGGCGACGAGCGCGATCGTCCAGCCCTTGCCGTAGGCGAGTTGGGTCCACACCACGAACGCACCGGCCACGAGGACGGCGGGCACGGCCAGCTTCCGCGACATCGCCACGGCATCCGTCCGGACCTGTCCCTCGGTCTTGAGTGCGATGAACACCGCGCCGTGCAGCGCGAAGACCAGCGCCGTCGTCGCACCGCCGAGCAGGGCGTACGGGTTCAGCAGGTCGAAGAATCCGCCGACGTACTGCTTGTCGGCGTCGATCGCCACGCCGCGCACGATGTTCGCGAACGCCACACCCCACAGCACGGCGGGCACCCACGAGCCGAAGATGATCCCCCAGTCGCAGCGGCGACGCCAGGTCGGATCGTCGACCTTGCCGCGCCACTCGATGGCGCACACCCTCACGATCAGGGCGAGCAGGATCAGCAGCAGCGGGAGATAGAAGCCCGAGAAGAGGGTCGCGTACCACTCGGGGAACGCCGCGAACAGCGCACCACCCGCGGTGATGAGCCAGACCTCGTTGCCGTCCCAGACCGGACCGATCGTGTTGAGCAGCACCCGGCGCCGGGTGTCCGCCTCGACGGTCCTACCGCGGCCGAGCACCGGGAAGTGCATGCCCACACCGAAGTCGAACCCCTCGAGGACGAAGTAGCCGGTGAACAATACTGCGATGAGAATGAACCAGATTTCCTGAAGTCCCATGTCCGCCCACTCCTAGTACGCGAAGGACAGCTGTTTCGGCTGCGTGTCGTCGGTGTCGTCGTCGGAGCCCGGCGGTTGCGCGTCGTGCTCCTGCGGGCCTTCCATCGCGTACTTGCGGATGAGCCAGAACCACACCACGCCGAGCGCTGCGTAGACGAGGGTGAAGGCGATCAGCGAGGTGAGCACCGTTCCTGCCGCATGATCGGAGACACCCTGGTCGACGGTGAGCCGGATCATGTCCACGCCCGTGGGATTCGGATGCACCACCCAGGGCTGCCGGCCCATCTCGGTGAAGATCCAGCCCGCACTGTTGGCGAGGAAGGGCGTGGGGATCGCGACGAGCGACAGCGTCGAGAACCACCTCTGGTCGGGCACCCGGCCGCCGCGGGTGACCCACAGCCCGGCCAGGGCCAGGGCCGCGGAACCGGCGGCGAGGCCGATCATCGCGCGGAACGACCAGTAGGTGACGAACAGGTTGGGCTTGTAGTTGCCGGGGCCGAATTGCTGTTCGTACTGCGCCTGCAGGTCCTCGACGCCCTGGAGGGTCACGCCGCTGAACTCGCCCTGCGCGAGGAAGGACAGCACGTAGGGCACGTCGAGGACGTGGATCACGCCGTCGCAGTCGTTGTGCGTGCCGATCGTGAGGATCGAGAAGTTGGGGTCGGTCTCGGTGTGGCACAGTGACTCGGCCGAGGCCATCTTCATCGGTTGCTGCTCGAACATGAGCTTGGCCTGGACGTCACCGGTGACGAACAACCCGATGCCCGAGATGATCATGACCATCAGGCCGAGGCGGGTCGCGGGGCGGAACAGTCCGCGGGCGTCGTTCTCGAGGCGCTGGGCCTCCTCGGGTTCCGAGGTGCGGATCTCGGCGGCGCGTCGCATGTTGCGGACCATCCACCAGCCACCGATGCCGGCGACGAAGGTTGCGGCGGTGAGGAATCCGCCGGCGACCGCGTGGGGGAAGGCTGCGAGCGCGGTGTTGTTGGTGAGCAGTTCCCAGATGCTCGTCAGCTCGGCGCGGCCGGTCTCGGGGTTGTAGGTGGCCCCGACGGGATGCTGCATGAACGAGTTCGCCGCGATGATGAAGAAGGCGGAGGCGTTCACGCCGATCGCGACGAGCCAGATGGTCGCGAGGTGCACGAGTTTCGGCAGGCGCGTCCAGCCGAAGATCCACAGGCCGAGGAAGGTCGACTCCATGAAGAAGGCGACGAGACCTTCGAGGGCGAGGGGTGCGCCGAAGACGTCGCCGACGAAGCGGGAGTACTCGCTCCAGTTCATGCCGAATTGGAATTCCTGCACGATGCCGGTCGCGACACCGAGCGCGAAGTTGATCAGGAACATCTTCCCGAAGAACTTCGTGAGGCGGTACCAGTGATCCTTGCCGGTGACCACCCACATCGTCTGCATGATCGCGACGAGCGGCGCGAGGCCGATCGTCAACGGCACGAGGATGAAGTGATACACCGTCGTGATCCCGAACTGCCACCGGGACAGATCCAAGACGTCCATTGCCACTCCGAGTGAGGCCCGGTCGATACGGAGATCCAGAGCGGGGCCGACGCTGCGGTTCTCGTTCGCGAAGACACGCCGGTAGTACTGCTCCGGCCTTGCTACTACCGAATGTAGTAGCGATTGCGCGAAGTGGGACAGGTTCGTGTCGCCCGACACATCGGACTCACGTCACATCGGATACGGATCACCCGCGGGGGCACACCCGCCGCCACTCAGGAAGCTGCATCGACCGATTCGCTCACGAAGCGGCGTCGACCGCCTCGTCGACGAGGCCTTCGATCTCGCCCTCCTGGACCCGCGGGACCAGCGCGTGCCCGTTGAGGGTGTGCACCCGCACCGCGAGCGCCACGCTGGAGATCAGCCAGAGACCGTCGGCGACGACGAGATCCGCCGGGCGCAGCGGCTCGTACCGGACCGTGAAGTCCCGCTCCCCCGCCAGGTCGAACAGTGCCTGCTGCGTGGTGCCGGGGAGGATCCCCTGCTCCGGCGGCGGAGTGAGCAATGTCCGGCCACGCGCGACGAGCACCGTCGACCGCGGACCCTCGAGCACGTAGCCCTCGGCACTGACGAAGATCACGTCGTCGGCGCCGACCGACTCGGCGTGACGCAGTGCCGCCATGTTCGTCGCGTACGACAGCGTCTTGGCACCGAGGAGCTGCCACGGCGCCTTCTGCGCCAGATCGGTCGAAAAACCCCGTTCGAGGGTCACCACGGACACGCCGTCGCGCCGTGCGATGCCGACACGCTCGGCCACCGGCGTCACGAGCAGGAAGGCCGTCGGCGTGTCGGCGCCCTCACGACCACGCGTGTAGACCAGGCGCAGCACGCCCTCCTGCTCGGCGCCCCACTGTTCGAGTGCCACGTCGACGGCGAGCCGCCAGTCGTCGCGATCGGGTTCGGGCAACTGTGCGGCGGCCGCGGACGCCGCGAGCCGGGCGAGATGCAGTTCGAGCGCACGCGCCCGGCCGCCTCGCACGAGCAACGTCTCGAACACCCCGTCGCCACGAAGAACACCGAAATCGTCGGCGTGCAGAAGGGGTGCGTCCGCATCCCTCACCTCGCCGTCCAGCGTCACCAGCACCCGCTCAGCCATGGCGCTCAGCCTAGCCACTGGCAGACCTGTCGGCCGGTTCCCCATAGACTGGTGTCGTGACCGAGTCTCCGATCGTGTCCGAAAGCGCCCTTCTCGCACTTCCCGGCGCAGTCGCCTCGCCTTCCGGCGGGCCCGATGCCGGACTTCCCTGGCATTACGGCGACCCGCTCGGCGAGCAACGTGCCGCCGCCACGTCCGCCGCCGTGGTCGACCGTTCCACCCGCTTCGTCCTCGCTGTTCCGGGCGACGAACGCCTGAGCTGGCTGCACACCATTTCCAGCCAGCACATCGCGTCGCTCCCGAACGGCACCTCCGCCGAGAACCTGAGCCTCGACGCGAACGGCCGCGTCGAACACCACTTCGTGCAGACCGACCTCGACGGCGTGACGTGGATCGACACCGAAGCCGACCGCGGACCCGACCTGCTGGCCTTCCTGAAGAAGATGGTGTTCTGGGCGAAGGCAGAACCCCGCGACGGCAACGAACTCGCGGTCCTGAGCCTCCTCGGGCCGGACGCCGGCAGCCCCGCCGTGCTCGCCGTGCTCGGGATCGACGCGCTGCCGGCCGAACCCTATGCCGCCGTCGCCCTGCCCGCCGGTGGCTTCGTCCGCCGCATGCCGTGGCCCACCGAGCACTCCTTCGACCTCCTGGTGCCACGCGAGTCGCTCACCGCGATCTTCACCGCCCTGCGGGACGCCGGCGCGCGTCCGGCCGGCAGCTGGGCGTTCGAGGCCCTGCGCGTCGAAGCGGTCCGTCCCCGGATCGGTGTCGACACCGACGAGCGCACCATCCCCCACGAGGCCCGCTGGGTCGGCGGACCCGAGCAGTACGGCGCCGTCCACCTCGACAAGGGCTGCTACCGCGGTCAGGAGACCGTCGCGCGGGTCCACAACCTCGGCAAGCCCCCGCGACATCTCGTCCTTCTCCATCTCGACGGCTCGGCCGACGGACGACCCGAGACGGGCGACGACATCACCGCCGGAGGTCGCGCGGTCGGACGCATCGGCACGATCGTCGACCATCACGAACTCGGGCCGATCGCGCTCGCGCTCGTCAAGCGCACCATCACGCCCGACACGGCCCTCGTCGCAGGACCGTGCGCGGCGTCCATCGACCCCGACTCCATCCCTCCCGACGACGACATCCAGGCAGGAAGGGCGGCGGTCGACCGATTGCGCGGCCGGTGACCGCCGAGACGGCCGGCACGCGGCCGGCGACCTCGGGGACCGTCGCAGCGGTCTGCGTCGTGCACACGCTGCACGAGACCGGACTGCGGCGTAATCCCGTCACCGCGATCGACAAGCGTCCCGTCGACGGGCCGGTGCACGTCGGCGAGCTCGGCTTGACCGGCGACCGCCAGTGCGACACCGCCAACCACGGCGGCGTCCACAAGGCCGTCTACGCCTTCTCGCAGGACGAGTCGCGCCGCTGGGGCACCGAACTCGACCGGGAACTGCCCATCGGCTGGTTCGGCGAGAATCTGCACGTCGCCGGGTTCTCCCCCACCGACGCCGTCATCGGCGAGCGGTGGCGCGTCGGCGACGGCGGTCTGCTCCTCGAGGTGACCGGCCCCCGTACCCCTTGCCGCACCTTCGCGATCCGTTCGGAGGAGGGCGACTGGGCCACCCGGTTCGTCGCTCGCGGCGATTGCGGCGCGTACCTGAAGGTGATCTCCGAGGGACCGGTGGCCGCGGGCGACCGCATCGTCGTCGAACACGTCCCCTCCCACGCGGCCACGGTGCGCGATCTGTTCACCGGACAGGGCCACGAGCGGGTCGCCGCGATGCTCGAGCAGCAGGCCGACATCGCTCCCAGCGTCGCCGACAAGGCCCGCCGCCTCGCCGGACGACCACAGGAGGGGCGGGCACGGAAGGGAGAGAGTCGTTGAGCGTCGAACTGGTCGAGGTGGTGCGCTCGGGCTTCCGGGAGTGCATCCACCGCGGCTCGCTGATCGTTCTGGACCCGGACGGCGAGGTCCTCGTCTCGCTGGGCGAGGTGCACACGCCGATCTATCCGCGGTCGTCGAACAAGCCGATGCAGGCGGTCGCGCTGCTGCGCGCCGGCTTCGTCCCCCGCGACTCCGCCGAACTCGCGATCGCCACGGCGTCGCACGAAGGTGAGGCCGACCACGTGGAGGCCGTCGAGCGGATCCTGTCCGGTGCCGGTTTCACCGAGAAGGACCTGCGCTGCCCGACGGATCTGCCCGGCAACGAACTCACCCGCGCCGAGGTGCTCGCCGCCGGACGCACGCCGCGGTCGATCTACATGAACTGCTCGGGCAAGCACGCGGCGATGCTCGCGGCGTGCGCGGCGAACGGCTGGGACACCGACGGCTACACCGACGCCGGCCACCCGCTGCAGCAGCTGGTGACCGAGACGATCCTCGAACTGACCGGCGACATCGAGGACACCGATCTCGGAATCGACGGCTGTGGTCTGCCGATCGTGCCCGTCCCCCTGTTCAATCTCGCCCGCGCCTACTCGCGGCTCGCGACGGCGGAGGTCGGCACGCCCGAGCGCGCCGTCGCCGACGCGGTGCGCGAGCATCCGTTCCTGATCTCCGGCACCGGCAAGGACGATCTGAAGCTCATGCGCGCGGTGGGCGGTCTGCTGTGCAAGGCGGGCGCCGACGGGATCCACGCCGGCGCGCTGCCGGACGGCACATCTTTCGCCTTCAAGATCGACGACGGGCACGAGCGGGCACGCCTCCCGCTCACCGCGGCCCTGCTCCACCGCCTCGGAGCGGATGCCGCCGCGAACGCCGCGACCTTCGATTCCGAACGGCTGGCGGTGCTCTCATCGGCACCGGTCTTCGGTGGTGGCGTGCGAGTCGGCACCGTCCGGGCCGTCCCGGGGGTGTTCTGAAGGGCATCTCTATCACATTTCAACAGCATTCATGCAGGTCGGGTCGTTATGAGGCGTAACGGACACCGGCCCAGCCGGGTGTGTGGAGGCGCAACCGAAGTTTCCACGCTAAAGTGGGCGTCAGGAAAATACTCAACACACCGGGGCCGCCACTTTTCCCCAGGCCGCCCCGTCAAAGCGCGAGGGGGTTGGCCATGGGCCGCGGCCGGGCTAAGGCAAAGCAGACCAAGGTTGCACGGCAACTCAAGTACAGCTCGCCGTCCACCGACTTCGAGAGCCTCCAGCGAGAGCTGTCTGGCGGAGCAACCAACTCGCAGCGGGACGAAGTCTTCGCCGAGCAACGTTCCGGTTGGGACGACGACTACGACGACGACTGGCGTCGCTGACCTGATACCACTCTCCGACGGAGGGGGAGGCCGACTTTCGGCTCCCCCTCCGTCGGTGGTGTGGTCGGCGTTCGACGCGAGGCCGGACGGCGCTCGTCACCGTCCGCAGCCTTCGAGCCTGTGACTTCCGAGTTCACAACACGGCAGTAGCCGAAAGGCCGGTTCCCCCATTCTTCCTGGGGGAACTGGCCTTTCGTCGTGTTCGCGTCGGGCGACGCGCGCCCGTCAGAAGCGCGGGTGGTCTCCGAGCAGCACCGCGCGCTCGTCGGCGCCGTCCTGCGCCTTACGGACCGTGCCGAGCGTCCAGCAGTCGATGTGCCGGGCGGTGAGCACCGCCAGAGCCCGGTCGACGTCCTCGGGGGCCACGATGGCCACCATGCCGACGCCCATGTTGAAGGTCTTCTCCATCTCGACCCGCTCGACCCGTCCGCGCTGCGCGATGAGGCCGAAGACCGGAGCCGGGCTCCAGGTGGTGCGGTCGAGCTCTGCGACGAGCCCCTTGGGCATCACGCGCGCGAGGTTCGCGGCGAGACCACCACCGGTGACGTGGCAGAAGGTACGCACCTCGGTCTCGGCGGCGAGCGCAAGGCAGTCCTTGGCGTAGATACGGGTGGGCTCGAGCAGCTCCTCGCCGAGGGTGCGACCGAACTCGTCGACGTGCGCCGTCAGGCTCATCTTGCCGATGTCGAGCAGCACCTTGCGGGCGAGCGAGTAGCCGTTCGAGTGCAGACCCGAGGCGCCCATCGCGATGACGACGTCCCCGGGGCGCACGCGGTCGGGTCCGAGCAGCTTCTGGGCCTCGACGACACCCACGCCGGTCGCGGACAGGTCGTAGTCGTCGGCCGCCATGACGCCCGGGTGCTCGGCGGTCTCGCCACCGAGCAGCGCGCAACCGGCCTGGACGCAGCCCTCGGCGATGCCGGCGACGATCTCCGCGACCCGCTCGGGCACCACGCGGCCGACGGCGATGTAGTCCTGCAGGAAGAGCGGCTCGGCGCCGCAGACCACAAGGTCGTCGACGACCATGGCGACGAGGTCGAGACCGACCGTGTCGTGCTTGTCGAGTGCCTGCGCCACCGCGAGCTTGGTGCCGACACCGTCGGTGGACGCCGCGAGCAGCGGCTCCTTGTATCCGTCCTTGAGCGCGAACAGACCGGCGAACCCACCCAGGCCGCCCATGACCTCCGGGCGGGTGGCCCTCTTCGCGTGCGGGGCGAACAGTTCGACGGCTCGGTCACCGGCCTCGATGTCCACGCCCGCCGCGGCGTAGGAAGCTCCGGGGGTTGCGTCCTCGGTCATGAGTTGTCGGCTCCAGCCTCGAGTTGTGTCTTGTCGTGAAATATCTGGCTACATGCGGGCAGGCACACCTGCGTCCGGGCATGCGAAACGCACGCCGAACCGTGCCGACCGCGGCACTTACGGTACCCGACCAGCTTCTACGGCCGACTGAGAACGTCCGCGTTGTCGTTGTCCAACACGGTCGGGGTGGCCGAATCGGTGTCGACGACGCCGGCGAGGACGTCCTTGCCCGCCTGATGTTCGCTGGGGAGGGCGATCGGGTAGTGGCCGTCGAAACATGCAGCGCACAAACGGGATGCGGGCTGCTCGGTGGCGCCGATCATGCCGTCGATCGAGATGTAGCCGAGCGAGTCGGCACCGATCGACCTGCGCACCATCTCGACCATCTCGTCGTAGTCGTGCCCCTCCTCGACGGTGTCGCGGGTACCTGCACCGTTGGCGATCAGCTCGGCCGGCGACGCAAAGTCGATGCCGTAGAAGCAGGGCCACTTGACCGGCGGCGAGGCGATGCGCACGTGGATCTCGAGAGCACCGGCCTCGCGCAGCATGCGGATCAGGGCGCGCTGGGTGTTGCCACGCACGATCGAGTCGTCGACGACGACGAGGCGCTTACCGCGGATCACCTCGCGCAGCGGGTTGAGCTTGAGCCGGATACCGAGCTGGCGGATGGTCTGGCTGGGCTGGATGAAGGTGCGGCCGACGTAGGCGTTCTTCATCAGGCCCTGGCCGTACGGGATCCCCGAGCCCTGCGCGTAACCGACGGCGGCCGGGGTGCCCGACTCGGGTACCGGGATGACCAGATCGCCGTCGATCGGGTGTTCCTTCGCGAGCCGGCGGCCGATCTCCACGCGGGTCGCGTGGACGGAGCGACCGGCGATGGTCGAGTCGGGGCGCGCGAGGTAGACGTACTCGAAGACGCAGCCCTTGGGTTCGGGGTTCGCGAAGCGCGACGAGCGCACACCGTCCGCGTCGATCGCGAGCAGTTCGCCGGGCTCGATGTCGCGAACGAAGGAGGCACCGACGATGTCGAGGGCGGCGGTCTCGCTGGCGACGACCCAGCCGCGGTCGAGGCGTCCGAGGCACAGCGGGCGGATACCCCAGGGGTCGCGGGCCGCGTAGAGGGTGTGCTCGTCCATGAAGGTCAGGCAGAACGCGCCGCGCAGCTGCGGGAGCAGCTTCATCGCGGCCTCTTCGATCGTGCTGTCCTTCGCGCCGTGAGCGAGCAACGCACCGACGGTGTCGGAGTCGGAGTTCGCCGCACCGGGCCGTGTGGGATCGAGCACGCCGAGACGACGTCCGCGTTCGGCGAGTTCGGCGGTGTTGACGAGGTTGCCGTTGTGGCCGAGCGCGACGCCCGAGCCGGCGGCGGTGGTGCGGAAGATCGGCTGCGCGTTCTCCCAGGTCGTCGACCCGGTTGTGGAATAACGGCAGTGGCCGATGGCGATGTGGCCGGTCATCGCGGCGAGCGTCTGCTCGTCGAAGACCTGGCTGACGAGACCGAGATCCTTGAACACGAGCACCTGCGAACCGTCGGCCACGGCGATGCCCGCAGCTTCCTGCCCTCGGTGCTGCAGCGCATAGAGACCGTAGTAAGTGAGCTTCGACACGTCCTCGCCGGGAGCCCACACTCCGAACACTCCGCACTCTTCGCGGGGTTCGTTCTCGGGTTCGGTGGAGGCGAGAAGATTACGTGTGTGGACCGACAGATCGGCACTGGTCACGGACGTGCTCCCTGAGGCTGGACAAGCGGGGCTCCCCCCATTCTACGGGCAGCGCGGGGTGCTTCTTCCCGGACGCCCGGCGTGAACCCCGGCAAACGTCAGAGTCGGGCGATCGGGAGCAGCCGTCCGATCTCCGCTGCGCGCCCACCCGACGCCTCCACCGCACCCGAGTCCACGGCCCCGGCGAAATCGATGCTGCCGACCACCAGACGCAGCCACGTCCGCGGATCGGTCTCGACGACGTTCGGTGGTGTCCCCCGCGTGTGACGCGGGCCTTCGATGCACTGGACGGCCACGAAAGGCGGCACCCTAACCTCCACACTCGACCCAGGGGCTATCTGCTCGAGGCTGCGGGCACTGAGCCGCACAGCGGCGGCGAGATCGGAGCGCGGCGGTTTCTCGTCGCTCTCCCCCCTCATCCACGGGCCCACCCGTTCGAGAGCTGCGCGCAGTTCGGCGGGGTCGACGGGTCTCCGGGGTGCCATGGCAGCACACCCTAGCGACGCGCGTCGCGCTCGGAAGTACGCAGCCTCGTCGCGATGCCCACGGCGACGGCCCCGCCGGCGTTGATCGCCAGGTGCAGGAGCATCGGCGCGACGACGCTGCCGGTCCGTCGTCGCAGTTCGTCGAACACCACCCCGCTCAGGGCGGTGAGCGCGACGGTTCCGGGCACCGAGTCCCCGGCGTGCCGGGCGGGGGCGACGTGCCAGAGCCCGAAGGCTACCGAGGTCAGCACCCGGTGCCACTTCCGTGACTCGCGGCGGGTCAGGGCGTACAGAACCGATCGGAACAGCAGCTCCTCGGCCAGGACCGTCCCGAAGGGGATGTGCACGAAGACCCACTCGGTGTGGTCGGCGCGTCGCGCTCCGGCGGCCATCCGCCGTCGTACGGGTGGGACGGCGAGCATCACCGTGTAGGCCGCGACGGGCAGGACCACCGACGCGGTCCCCCACCGCAGGCCCTTCCCTGCCCCGCGCCAGCCGAGCTCGGTTACGGAGACCCCGGCCGCGCGGGTCGCCGCGGCGAGCGCGACACCGAATCCGGCGTTCGCTGCGGCCCGGCCGCGCGGACCGAGATCCATCGCCGGGAGGACGAGGTTGTTCCACGCGACCAGCGTGGCGGCACATCCCGCAGCGGTGCAGCTCATGGCGGTACCGGTCACTGCAGCGACTCGCGATGTCATTTCTCGGGCCCGTCGTCCTCCGCGAACGCCTCGAGGGCGATGCGCACCCGCTCGGTGTCGTTCTCGGTCCAGCCCTCGGGCTGGGTGATCTCGATCCATCCCTCGAGCACCGCCGACCCGTAGTTGTGGCCGTGTCCGTCGGGGACGCCGGCAGCGTTGGTGAGGTCTGCGGAGACCTGCCAGAAGGTGACGAAGGGGAACCACCGCATCTGCGGCAGCCGGTCGCGTCCGGGCGGCTCCGACAGCCAGTCGGGGCGGGAGAACAACAGGTCCGGCGACCACCAGACGACGGGATCCGAGGCGTGCTGGATGTAGAGCACGCGCGGCGACAGCCACGGTGTGTCGGGCTCGTGGATCGCCTCCCGGCTGTCTGCGAAGCGCACGACGAGACCGTCCGCGTACACCGGTTGCACCTCGGTCGTGCCGGGATCGCGGCGCTCGACGAGCTGCCGCCACAGACGGTTGGAGTTGGGCGGGCCCACCCACAACACCCCGTCCATCTGGGCGCGGATCTCGGCAAGGCTGTCGAAGGCACCCTCCCCCGACTGCGTGCCGAGGCTCTCGCCGTAGAGGAACAGATCGGGGCGGTCGTCCTCGGGCAGCTGCGACCAGCGTTCGTGTACCCGCTCGATCAGCATCTTGCCTGCGGCCGCAGCCTTCTCACGGTCGGCGAGGAAGGAGATCCAGCTCGGGAGGTAGGAGTACTGCCAGGCCACCATCGCCAGGTCGCCGTTGTGCACGAGCTCCATCGCGCGGGCCGCGGTGGGATTGACCCAGCCGGTGCCGGTGGTGGGGATCAGGACGAGCGTCGAGCGGTCGAAGGCACCGGTCCGCTCGAGTTCCGCGAGGACGAGGTCGATGCGTTCTTCCGGGGTGGGTGCGGTGTCGAGACCGACGTACACGCGGATCGGTTCCGGTGCGGGACTGCCGTTGACGGCGGTCAGTTCCTCGGCGTCGAGTCCTCGCGAGACGAAGTTGCGACCCTCGAATCCGAGCGTCTCCCAGGCCGCGAGGGACTCGGGACTGCCGGACTTTGCGGGGTCGACCGGTTGGATCGCCCCGGGACGAGTGGTGTCGTCCTCCAGGCCGAACGCCTGATTGACGATCGCGTAGGAGCCTCGGACGAGCACGCCGTCGATGAGCATGAAGGTCGCCAGCACGACGACGAGAACGCCGAGCGTGCGGGCGAGACCGAGCGGCATCCGGGTGCGGCGCATGAGCAGCATCGACACCCAGCGGACGATGTCGCGCAACCCGCGCCACAGAGCGATGAGGGCGGCAGCGACCGCGACGCTCAGCACGATGGTGCGCAGATATCCCGAGGTCGTGGTGCCCTCGACACCCATCAGGGCGGCGAGCTGGCGTTGCTCGCCGGCGGAGAGCACGAGCGCGACGAGCGACGCGAGAACGGCCGCGACCGGAACCGCGACCTTGATGGCACGCAGCACAGGCAGCGGCGGCGGCCACCATCGCCACGCGGGGAGCAGGAAGCGGGCCACGGGCCAGCCGACGACGCATCCGACGCCGTACCCGATCGTGGCGTTGATGCCGCCGATCAGGCCCTGGAAGAGCCAGTCGCGCGGAAGCAGCGACGGCGTCAGCGACCAGCAGAAGAACAGCGCGGCGAAGGCGACGCCCGTGAAGTCCAGGCCGAGCCACCCCCACACCCGCGCGGTGAGGGGGTGGCGCTCACCGAAGTCGGTGACCGCGGCGATGATCCGGCCCTGCCGGGCCTCGAACGCCGCCAGTCGATCGACCTGGGTGGCCGGCACGGTTACCCGAACAGGGCAGGCAGGGTCCCTTCCCAGACCTCGCGCAGCTCGGTCATGGGGATCGAGAACAGGCCCTGGATCTCGACGGAGTCGGATCCCTCGTCGACGACGCCGATGCGCACCCACGGCATGTTGCGTGCGGTGCACATGCCCGTGAAGCGCGATTCCTCGGTGCGCGGCACGGCCACGAGCACGCGGCCGGCAGATTCGGAGAACAACGTCACGAACGGATCGGCGCCCTCGGGGAGCAGCACGCGGCAGCCGGTCTCGCCCGCGAGTGCGGCCTCGACGACGGCCTGCGCGAGACCACCCTCGGACAGGTCGTGTGCGGCGGAGATCAGGCCGTCGCGCGAACCGGCGGTGAGGATCTCCGACAGCAGCCGCTCACGGTCGAGATCGACCTTCGGCGGGACACCACCGAGGTGGTCGTGTTCGACCTGCGCCCAGATGGAGCCGTCGAACTCGTCGCGGGTCTCGCCGAGCAGGATCAGCGTCTCGCCCGGCTCGAGGCCGATGCCGGTGGGGATGCGACGGTGCACATCGTCGATCACACCGAGCACCGCGACGACCGGGGTCGGCAGGATCGCGGTGGCGCCGGTCTGGTTGTAGAAGCTGACGTTGCCACCGGTGACGGGGATGCCGAGCTTCGCGCAGCCGTCCGCGAGGCCGCGCACGGCCTGCTGGAACTGCCACATCACGCCGGGGTCCTCGGGCGAACCGAAGTTCAGGCAGTTCGAGACGGCCTTCGGCGTCGAACCGGTGACGGCGACGTTGCGGTAGGCCTCGGCGAGGGCGAGCTGGGCGCCCGTGTACGGATCGAGCTGCGTGTAGCGGCCCGAAGCGTCGGTCGCGAGCGCGATGCCGCGGCCGGTCTCCTCGTCGATACGGACCACACCGGCGTCGGCGTTCTCGGCGAGCACCGTGTTGCCGCGCACGTAGCGGTCGTACTGCTCGGTGATCCACTTACGGCTGCACAGCGCCGGCGACGCGAGCATCTTCAGCAGCGTCTCGCGCAGCTCGTCGGCGGTCTCCGGACGCTTCAGGCCGGCGGTGGTGTTCGCGATCAGCTCGTCCTGCGAGGCCGGGCGCTCGACGGGGCGCTCGTAGACCGGGCCCTCGTGCGCGACCGTGCGCGGCGGCACGTCGACGACGGTCTCGCCGTGCCAGTCGATGACGAGGCGGTCGCCGTCGGTGACCTCACCGATGACGGTGGCCAGGACGTCCCACTTCTTGCAGACGTCCATGAAGGCGTCGACGTTGTCGGGCGTGACGACCGCGCACATGCGTTCCTGCGACTCCGAGGACAGCACCTCGGCCGGGGTCATGCCCTTCGCGCGCGTCGGGACACGCTCGAGGTCGATGTGCATGCCACCGTCGCCGGCGGCGGCGAGCTCGGAGGTCGCGCAGGACAGACCGGCACCGCCGAGGTCCTGGATACCGACGACGAGCTTCTCGCGGTAGAGGTCGAGGCAGCACTCGATGAGCACCTTCTCGGTGAAGGGGTCGCCCACCTGCACACTCGGGAGCTTCTTGGGGCGGCCGCCGGCGCTGTCGTCGAAGGTCTCGGAGGCGAGGACGGACACGCCGCCGATGCCGTCGAGGCCGGTGCGGGCACCGAACAGGATGACCTTGTTGCCCGTGCCGGAAGCGTGGGCGAGGTGCAGGTCCTCCACGCGCATCGCACCCGCGCACAGCGCGTTCACGAGCGGGTTGCCCTGGTAGGAGGCGTCGAAGACGGTCTCGCCACCGACGTTGGGCAGGCCCAGGGAGTTGCCGTAGCCGCCGACACCGCGCACGACACCGTCGACGACGCGACGGGTGTCGGGGTGATCGGCGGCGCCGAAGCGGAGCTGGTCCATCACGGCGATCGGGCGGGCGCCCATGGCCATGATGTCGCGGACGATGCCGCCCACGCCGGTCGCGGCGCCCTGGTACGGCTCGATGTAGGACGGGTGGTTGTGCGACTCGACCTTGAAGGTGACGGCCCAGCCGTCGCCGATGTCGACGACGCCGGCGTTCTCACCGATGCCCGCGAGCATCGACTCACGCATCTCGTCGGTGGTGGTCTCGCCGAAATAGCGCAGGTGCACCTTCGACGACTTGTACGAGCAGTGCTCGGACCACATCACCGAGTACATGGCGAGTTCGGCGTCGGTGGGGCGACGGCCCAGGATCTCCTTGATCCGGGTGTACTCGTCTTCCTTCAGACCCAGCTCCCGATAGGGCTGAGCGGCGTCGGGGGTTTCGGCGGCGTGGGAGACGGTATCCACGTGCGGTGACACTGGGCGTCGGGTCCCTTCACTCTGGGATCGAAAACGGCAGGCCGGGCGGGAACTGCCGCGGATCAGTCTATCGTTGTGCAGGCGCGACGGGGTTCACCGGTGCGGGCACGAACCCCGACGGTGTGACGGCCACCTCGGTGCCCAGCGCATCGAGGGTGACGGTGCCCGAGTGCTCCCCGTCGAATCGGTACCACCCGTCGACGAGCGTGAAGGTCGCGATCACCGGCGGTCCGCCGAGATCGACGATCCAGTACTGCGGGACGCCGGCCTCCGCGTATTCGGAGAACTTCGTGACGCGGTCGGTGCGGGCCGTGCCGTCGACGGTGACCTCCACGACCAGCTTCACCTCGGAGATCGGCGCCCGATCGGGATCGGCGTCGACGAGGGAGCGTCCCACGACGATCACGTCGGGGCACCGCACCGTCAGCGGCTTCTCCGCGACCAGCACCTCGACGCCTCCGAGTGCGCACCATTCGTCGGGCAGCTTCTCGTCGAGGAGCAACGCCAGGGTCACCGCGGCATGATCGTGCGCCGCCCCCGGTGCGGGCGCGGCGAGGAGCACGCCCTCGCACACCTCCACATGGTGCCCGTCGGATTCGGGCAGGGCCGCCCACTCGTCGAGGGACAGCAGATGATCGGGGTAGGACGGGACGTCCACTGCATTCCCCCGTTCTCTCCGACCGGACACGACCGTCTTCAGTGTGTCACCGGCGGGTGCTTCGGGGCGGGCGAACGCGGTCACGATGCCGGGGTCAGGAAAGCGGTCAGGGCCTGCGCATAGCTCGCCACGTCGTCCGCGCCCATGAACTCGCGCGCCGAGTGCATGGCGAGCTGCGGAGCGCCGACGTCGACGGTCGTGATGCCGGTCCTCGACGCGGTGATCGGGCCGATCGTCGAGCCGCACGGCAGGTCGGCGCGGTGCACGTACCGCTGCAGCGGGACCCCCGCCTGCTCGCAGGCCAGCGCGAAGGCTCCGGCACCGGTCGCGTCGCTCGCGTAGCGCAGGTTCTGGTTCACCTTCAGGACCGGTCCGCCGTTGACCGCGATGCGGTGGGCGGGTTCGTGCCGCTCGGGGTAGTTGGGGTGCGTGGCGTGCGCCATGTCGCCGGACGCGACGATCGAGCCGGCGCGGGCGCGGAGGAACTCCTCCCGGCCGCCACCCCGGAGCAGGACGATCCGTTCGAGGACGGTGTCGAGCAGTTCCGAGAAGGCGCCGCGGTCGGACATGCTGCCGACCTCCTCGTGGTCGAACAGGGCGAGGAGCGGCATCGGGCCACCGTGCGCTGCGACGTGTTCCGCGGCGGCGAGAAGGGCGTGCAGTCCGGCGTAGCAGGTGCCCTGGTTGTCGAGACGCGGTGCGCTGACCAGGTCGCGGCCCGGCCCGACGACCGCGCTCGGTGCGAGGTCGTGGGTCATCAGTTCCCAGCCGAGCACCGCGCCCGGGTCGATTCCGTGCTGCTCGGCGACCCACGCGATGAACGAGCGCGGTTCGGTGCCGACTCCCCAGACGCCATTGACGTGGCGCTGCGGATCGAGCTGGACGCCCTTGCGGTCCTCGGACAGGTGGATGGCGAGCTGCGGGACACGCAGGACCGGCGCGTCGACTCGGACGAGGACGTCCTCGGTCGTCTCCGCCGCGCGCACGGTGACGCGGCCGGAGATGCCGAGGTCGCGGTCGAGCCACGAGTTGAGCCACGCACCGCCGTACGGTTCGAGTCCCACCATCCGCCAACCCGCCGATGTGAGGTCGGGATGCTGCTTGACGCGCAGGTTGGGGCTGTCGGTGTGCCCGCCGACGATGCGGAAGGGTGCGGCCGGATCGTCGGCGACACCCTCGGTGCTCCATGCGATCAGCGACCCGCCGCGTATCAGGAAGAAGCGTCCCGGTTCGGAGGGCCAGGCCTGCTGCTCGTGCAGTTCGACGAAGCCCGCCTCGGTCAGCGCCGCGGCGACGGTGGCGCAGACGTGGAACGGCGACGGCGACAGGTCGACGAAATTACAGAGACCCCGAGCATCGGCACGCGTGGAAGACATGACTGCATCTTCGCATCACGGACAGCGGGAGCGCCGACCGAAAGCGCCGGCCCGCTCTCCTCGTACCGAGTGTCAGTGCCCCTCGGCGACGCAGAACAGGTTGCCCTCGGGGTCGGCGAGCGTCACCCAGCGGAAGTCGTCGCCCATGTCCTCGCGGTGGACCTCCTTCGCGCCGGCCTGCACGAAGCGCTCGACCTCGGCGTCGAGGTCGGGGACGGCGAGGTCGAGGTGCACGCGGTTCTTCCCGGGTGTCGGATCGGACACCTTCTGGAAGCCCAGCCTGATGCCCTGTGGCAGGGCGACGATGAAGAACCAGCCGTCGTTCTCCTGCTCGATGCGGCCGCCCGTACGCCCGGCCCACCATCTCGCGATCGGAGCCGGATCGGTCGTGTCGAAGGTGATCATCGCAATGGTCGCTGTCATGGCGCGACGGTACCGCCGGGGACCGACACGCAACGCCCGTCGACGGACAGGCCCGATTTGGGTAGTCCTACTCAGGACAGGACGATTCGGCTCCGGCAGACTGATCCGCGATGTCGCGCATGGGGGATGACGACGACATCGCGCCCGGGACTTGATCGGGGGGTCGAGCTCCGGGTTGTAGGGACGAGGGATTCCGCAGCCGATCGGGACGGTGGCGGGGTCCCTCGTTCCGTCTCTCCTGTTCCGGAACTTCGGTTCGAAGGATTCCTCGAGCCCGCCGGAACGAGCGACGCCCCCACGACCCGGGAGGGTCGATGGGGGCTTCGCCGGAAAATTCCGGTCAGGCGGTCACGCGTTGACGACCGCGTCCAGCACGCTGTAAAACATGCCGAGTCCGTCATCGCTGGGGCCGGTGAGCGCCTCGGTGGCGTGCTCGGGGTGCGGCATGAGACCGACGACCCGGCCGTTCGCCGACGAGATGCCGGCGATGCCGCGCTGCGAACCGTTCGGGTTGTCGCCCGCGAAGCGGAACACCACGCGACCTTCACCCTCGAGCTCGTCGAGCACCTTCTCCGATGCCTGGTAGCGGCCCTCACCCGACTTGAGCGGGATGAGGATCTCGGCGCCGGCCTCGTAGCGCGAGGTCCACGCGGTGGTGTTCGACTCGACCTTCAGCCACTCGTCGCGGCAGACGAAGTGCAGACCGGCGTTGCGGGTGAGCGCGCCGGGCAGCAGACCCGCCTCGCACAGCACCTGGAAGCCGTTGCAGATGCCGAGGACGGGCATGCCCTTCTGCGCGGCCTCGACGACCTTGCCCATCACCGGTGCGAACCGTGCGATGGCACCGCAGCGCAGGTAGTCGCCGTAGGAGAAGCCGCCGGGCACGATCACCGCGTCGACCCCCTTGAGATCGGCGTCCCCGTGCCACAGGCTCACGGCCTCACCACCGGCGAGCTTCACCGCGCGGGAGGCGTCGACGTCGTCGAGCGTGCCCGGGAAGGTGATGACTCCGATGCGTGCGCTCATGCGTCACCGTCGATCCGCCGGATGGCCCAGTCCTCGATCACCGTGTTGGCGAGCAACGACTCGGCGATCTTCTCGAGCTCCTCGTCGCCGACGCTGCCGTCGACTTCGAGCTCGAAACGCTTACCCTGACGGACGTCGGTCACGCCCGCGAAGCCCAGCCGCGACAGCGCCCCGGTGATGGCCTGACCCTGGGGGTCGAGAATCTCGGCTTTGGGCATGACTTCGACGACGACACGCGCCACGTGCTGCTCCTCGGTAGTAGTACTGGCGCCCGGGGACGGACACCGGACATCCAGCAGTTTACCGGCCGTGGCCACCGGGAAGGGCATCGGCCGAGGTCCTCCTCGTGCGAGACCCGTCACCCCCGTTCAACGCCGCTCGGCAGCAACGAGTTCGCGCACGCGGGGCGCGACCTCACCGGCGAAACGTTCGAGGTCGGACCGCGACCCGTCCGCGGTCTCCGCGACGGTGCCGGAGATGTTGTAGAGCCGGCGGATCGCGGCGGGATCACGCCCGGCACGGTGCGCGCCCTCGTCGACGCGAGCGCTCATCTCCCCCAGCTTCTCGGGCCCGGCGGCGAACGAACTCGGCAGCCATCCGCCGGCGAAGCGGCCGGTGACGTCGAGCATCCGCTTGCCGTAGGCGCCGAGCCAGATGCCGAGAGCGTGCGCGGGGAACGGGCCCCGCTTCGCGCCGGTCAGCCGGTAGTACGTGCCGTCGATCCCGGCCGCGCCCTTCTCGTCCGACCACAGAGCGCGGATCACTTGATCGCCTCGATCAGTGCGTCGACCGCTTCGCCGGGGCTGCGATGCGGTCCAGGCGCTCTCCGACACCACGGCGAGGTCGACGACGCCCGCCGGATCGGCAGCGGACGGCGTGAGGAAGATGCCGAAGCGGAGTTCCTGTCCGTGAGTCGGTCATCGGGCTCCTCCCGACGGCATACTCGACGACATGCAACTGACCCATTTCGGCCATTCCTGCATCCTCGTCGAACACCTCGGCGCGAAGCTCCTTTTCGACCCCGGAAATTTCTCCCACGGGTTCGAGGGCATCACCGGACTCGACGCGATCCTCGTGACCCACCAGCATCCCGACCACGCCGATACCACCCGGCTGCCCGCGCTCCTCGAGGCCAACCCCGGAGCGCAGTTGTTCTCCGACCCGCAGTCGGCGAACCTGCTCGACGGCGACTGGACCGCGGTGCGTCCGGGCGACGCCTTCTCGGTGGGTTCGCTGACCGTACGCGGCACCGGCGGACGGCACGCGGTGATCCACCCCGACATGCCCGTCATCGACAACACGGCCTTCCTCGTGGGCGACGACGAGAATCCGTCGCGGCTGCTGCACCCCGGCGACTCGCTGTACATCCCGCACGAGCGCGTCGACGTGCTGGCCCTGCCGTCGACCGCGCCGTGGCTCAAGATCTGGGAGGCGATCGACTACCTGCGCGCGGTGAATCCGCGGGTCGCCGTGCCGATCCACCAGGGCATCGTCAACGACAACGGTCGCGGCATCTTCTACGGCCGGTACAGCGAGATGGCGCCGGAGGGCACCGAATTCCGCGTGCTGCCGCACGAAGACGGCGTCGAGGTCTGACGCTGCGGAGCGCGAAACGGTCGTCGGCGCGGGATGTTTCGCGCTCCTACGACCGTTTTGCGCTCTGCTGTCCCAGTCGACGCCAACGGGAGGTTCAGCGGGCGGCGGCGCGACCCGCCGCCCGGCCCGAGAAGATGCATCCGCCGAGGAAGGTGCCCTCGAGCGACCGGTAGCCGTGGACGCCGCCACCACCGAAGCCGGCGACCTCACCGGCGGCGAAGAGGCCGTCGAAGACCGACCCGTCCGACCGCAGCACGCGCGAGGACAGGTCGGTCTCGAGCCCGCCGAGCGTCTTGCGGGTGAGCAGGTGCAACTTGACCGCGATGAGCGGTCCGGCCTTGGGGTCGAGGATCCGGTGCGGCGCCGCGATGCGGACGACGCGGTCGGGTACGTAGGCCCGCGCCGAGCGCACCGTCGCGACCTGCAGGTCTTTGGTGTACTTGTTGTCCATCTCGCGGTCCCGGGCCTCGACCACCGAACGCACCTGCTCGTAGTCGAGCGGCGCCTCGGGGGTGAGTTCGTTCATGCCCGCCACGAGATCGGCGAGCGTGTCGCGGACGACGAAGTCGACACCGCGCTCCTTGAAGGCCTCGACCGGTCCGGGGGCACCCGACCTGACCCGCTGCAGCAGCAGGCGGAGGCTGCGCCCGGTGAGGTCGGGATTCTGCTCGGAGCCGGAGAGCCCGAACTCCTTCTCGATGATCTTCTGGTCGAGCACGAACCAGGTGTGGTCGTAACCCGTGCTCACGATGTACTCGAGGGTGCCGAGCGTGTCGAAGCCGGGGAACAACGGCACCGGCAACCGCTTGCCGGTGGCGTCGAGCCACAGCGACGACGGGCCGGGCAGGATGCGGATGCCGTGATCGGGCCACACCGGGTCGTAGTTGGTGATGCCCTCGGTGTAGTGCCACATGCGGTCGCGGTTGACGATGTTCCCGCCGGCCTTCTCGGTGATCTCGAGCATCCGGCCGTCGACGTGCGCGGGCACACCGCTGAGCATGTGCTTCGGCGGCTCCCCCATCCGCTTCGGCCAGTTCTTCTTCACGAGGTCGTAGTTGCCGCCGATCCCGCCGGAGGTGACGATCACGGCTCCGGCGGAGAACTTGAAGTCCCCGACGACGGTGCGGGAGGACGCCACGCCGCGCGCCGCGTCGGTGGGCTCGAGGATCGCTCCGCGCACACCGGTGGCGGCGCCGTCGGTGACGACGAGTTCGTCGACCCGGTGGCGGTGCTTCAGCGCGACGAGACCGCGTTCGACGCCTTCGCGGAGCTTGCGCTCGAAGATCTCGACGAGGCCCGGACCGGTACCCCAGGTGATGTGGAATCGCGGGACCGAGTTGCCGTGCCCTGCAGCGTCGTATCCGCCGCGTTCGGCCCAGTTGACCATCGGGAAGATCTTCAGCCCGCGCTGCTCGAGCCAGGCGTGCTTCTCCCCCGCGGCGAACTCGACGTAGGCCTGGGCCCAGCGCCGCGGCCAGCGGTCCTCGATCTCGCGGTCGAAGCCGGCGGTCCCCATCCAGTCCTGCAAGGCGAGTTCGTAGGAATCCTTGATCCCGAGTCGTCGCTGTTCGGGACTGTCGACGAAGAACAACCCACCGAACGACCAGAAGGCCTGCCCACCAATGTTGTTCGAGTTCTCCTGATCGACCAGCAGAACCTTGCGACCGGCGTCGATCAGTTCACCGACCGCCACGAGCCCCGCGAGTCCCGCCCCCACCACGATCACGTCAGCATCCATGGCCGCCAACATTACCGAGCGGATGCGGCGACCGGGAGCACCGGCGGGCCAGGCGGGATCACGCCACGCGGCTGTTCGACGGACGCGGCCGCCAGGCGTGGACGGTCGGTTCGGCACCGTGGTGCAGCGCGAGGTCGACGGCGTCGAGGATCGCCTGCCGGGGTCCGGACTCGGCGAGCCGGGGAGCGGCGATCGCCAGACGCAGCAGCTCCCCGCGCCGCGCCGTCCGCGACGCGCCCATCACCATCGCGCGGCAGCGCCACACGTCCGACCCCGCACCGTCACCGAGCGCGTACAGCCGCGTCTTCGTCACGGTGCCCGCCACCAGATCGTGGATCCCCGCGTTGTCCGCCATCATCCGGAAACCGACCTGCGGAAGTGCTGTCACTGCGCCCGGCGACGCGCGCCATCGCGGTGGTGCGAACAGCCGGGTGCGCAGTCCGGTCTCCTCGAGCACACGGTCGGCGGCGAGCAGGCGCAACCGTGCTTCGTGCTCGGGCAGCGTCGCGAACTCGGCGCGACGTCGCTTCGTCGCCGCCTGGTCGTAACCGTGCAGCACGATCGCGTCGCCGCCCTCGCGTCGCTCGAGCAGCCACTCCTGCGTCGCCGGATCCCGCACGAGGCGGTAGTGGTCTTTCAGGCGGGGTGCGACGAACAGCGACAACGGCACTCCACGCGCGTCTGTCTCACGGGCGAAGGCGTCCACGAGGTCGCGCGTGACGTCCCGGATCCCCGACACCGACACGATCATCCGTCCGCTCATGCCCCCGAGCCTGCTGCACTCGGGTGAACGGCGTCCTGCCCGACCGGGAAGTCCGGATGAAGACTCGGGCCGGCGATCCGCATCCCGTTCATCGGGACAGTGTCGACGGCCACACGGAGCCGGGCATACCGTCCGGGCGTGGCAGTCCCGAACCAGACCATACGCGCCTTCTCTCCCCCGGCACCATCGGGCCGATCACCCTGGACAACCGCGTGGTGATGCCCGCCATGGACATGAACCTCTGCGAGGACGGGGAGATCGAGCAGGGCGACATCGATCATTTCGTCGCCCGCGCGGCCGGAGGCACCGGGCTGATCGTCACCGGATGCTGCGCGGTCGCCTATCCGGCGGGATGCACCAGCACGAAGGAACCCGGCCTGTCCGAGGACCGGTTCATCCCCGGCCTCCGCGCACTGACCGACGCCGTCCACGAGGCCGGCAGCAAACTGTGCGTGCAGATGGTGCACCACGGCAAGGTCGCCCGTATCGACACCCTGCAGGGCCGGCCGCAGCTCGTGCCGAGCATCCCGAAGCCGCCGAGCGACATGAGCGCCATAGCCGACTGCACGCCCGCGGAACTGCAGCGCATGGCATCGATCCAGGGTGGCGCGCAGGCCACCTACAACGAGGCCTCCGAGAGCGACATCGAATGGTTGATCCGGATGTTCGCCGAGGCCGCGGGCCGGGTCGCCGCCGCCGGAGCGGACGCCGTCGAGATCCACGCCGCCCACAACTACGTGCTCGGCGCCTTCCTCAGCCGCTACACGAACCAGCGCACCGACGGATACGGCGGGTCGCTGGAGAACCGGGCCCGGCTGACCTGCGAGGTGATCCGCGCGGTCAAGGCCGAGGTCGGCGACCGCCTCGCCGTCATCGTGCGGCTGGCAGGGCAGGAATACGGTGAGACGGACGGCCTGACCGTCGAGGAATCCGCTGCTGCCGCAGTGCTGTTCGAGCAGGCCGGTGCCGATGCACTCCACGTCACTGGCACCGCGCTGAACGCGTTCGCGAATTTCACCGACGGCCCGTTGCCGGACAAGGTCGGCTACTACACCCACAACGCGGCGGTCATCAAGCGTGCGGTGTCGATCCCCGTCATCACCGTCGGCCGCATGCTGCCGGAGGTCGGCGAGCGAATGATCGCCGAGGGCGTCACCGACTTCGTCGCGATGGGACGTCAGTTGCTGGCCGATCCCGCGCTCGTCGCCAAGCTCAAGCAGGGCCGCAGCGAGCAGATCCGCCCGTGCATCAACTGCTATGTGTGCGTGCAGGAGAACTTCTGGGATGCCACGCCCATCTGTGCGGTCAATCCGGCGCTGGGCAACGAGACACTCGTGCCGTTCGTCCGCACTGCGGCGCCGAAGCACGTCGTCGTGGTGGGTGCCGGGCCGGGCGGCCTCGAGACTGCGCGGGTCGCCACCGAGCGCGGGCACCGCGTCACCGTCCTGGACAAGACCGACCGGCTGGGCGGGACCCTGTGGTTCTCGACCCTCACCACCCCCGACAACGAGCGGCTGCTGAAGTGGCTGACGGCCGAGGTCACCCGCCTCGGCATCGACGTGCGGCTCGGCGCCGAGGCCACCTCCGCATCGATCCGCGCCCTGAAGCCGGACGTGGTGGTCGTCGCGACGGGCGCCGTGCGGGAACGTCCCACCGTGCCGGGCGGGGACTTGCCGCACGTGCACACCGGCGACAGCATGCGTGCGCTCATGACGGGTGCGGGCGACGTCTCCGATCAGTCCCCGGTGCTGCGGGTGATGGGCCGGGTGGGCAGGCTCGCCGGTATCACCACGAGCCCTCGGAAGATCCGTGATCTGAGCCGGCGGTTCCTGCGTTTCCTGCCGATGGCGAAGGACGTCGTCGTGATCGGCGGCTCGCTCGTCGGGCTCGAACTCGCGGAGTTCATGGCCGAGCGGGGAAGCCGGGTGACGCTGCTCGCCGAGGGGAAGCAGCTCGGGGTGCCGATGGCGATGCCGCGCCGGTGGACCGCCGTCAAGCACGCGCGCGAGGTCGGCCTCGAGGTGCATCGTGGTGCGACGGTTCAGCGCATCACCCCGAAGACGGTGGAGTTCACCGTGGGTGGCGAGACGAAATCGGTACGCGCCCGCATGGTCGTGGTCGCGTCCGGTGTGTCGGCGGCAGCACCGCTCGCCGACGAACTGGCCGGCTCGGACGTCGATGTCCGCGTCGTCGGGGACGCGGGTCGGGTCGACTACATCGAGGGCGCCATCCACAGTGCCTGGAAGGTCGCGACCGAACTCTGAAAACAGGCAGGTGGCGACCGATCTGTGAAACAGCGGGTGGCGGCCGGCTCGCGCACTCACGAACCGGTCGCCACCCGTCGGATCAGGCTTCCCGGTCACCCGGCGCCGCGAACCTGTCGCGGTGCACGGCCTCCTCGAGCTGGCGCCCCTTGCGCCAGCCGAACCGTTCGAGGTCGGGTATCTCCTGGAGCCGCGTGACCGGCCCGACACACAGCCACGCGATGGGACGCACGGGTGCGCTCACTCCGACGAAGTCGGCGAGGAAGTCCTCCTCGTAGAACGACACCCATCCCACGCCGAGGCCCTCGGCGGTCGCGGCGAGCCACAGGTTCTGGATCGCCAGCACGGCCGAGAACAGGCCGGATTCGTCGATGGTGTGACGGCCGAGGATGTGCTTGCCGCCGCGTTCGGGGTCGTAGGTGACGACGACGCCGGTCCCCGATTCGACGATGCCTTCGATCTTGATGGGGTCGAAGGTGTTCTTCCGGTCCTCGGGGAGCGAGTCGGCGAACGCCTGCCGGCAACCGGCGACGTGCTCGGCGAACTCCTTCAGCCGCTGTTCGTCCTGTACGACGACGAAGTCCCAGGGCTGGGTGTTGCCGACACTGGGTGCGTGATGGGCGGCCCGCAGGATGCGCATCAGCGTGTCCTCGTCGAGCCGTTCCCCGCTGAATTCTGCACGGACGTCGCGACGCATGCGGATGATGTCGTACAGCGCGTCCCGCGCTTCTGTGCCGAACATGTCAGGCCGGCAGGATCTCTTCGAGGGCGTCGAGGATCTCGGGCGCATCCGGTTCCGTGCGGGGACGGAAGCGCGCGGCGACCGTGCCGTCGGGAGCGATGAGGAACTTCTCGAAGTTCCACTGGATGTCGCCGGCCTCGCCGGAGGCATCCGGGTGCTTGGTGAGCTCGGCGTAGAGCGGATGCCGGTTCTCGCCGTTGACCTCGATCTTCTCGAGCAGCGGGAAGGTCACGCCGTAGGTGGCGGAGCAGAACTCCTGGATCTCCTCCGGCGTTCCGGGCTCCTGACCCATGAACTGATTGCACGGCACGCCCACGACGAACAGTCCGCGGTCGCGGTATTCCTGCGCGAGCTTCTCGAGCGCCGTGTACTGCGGGGTCAGGCCGCACTTGGACGCGACGTTGACGACGAGTACCGCGTGGCCCTCGTACGAGCCGAGATTCGTGGGTTCACCCGAGAGGGTGTTGATCGGGATGTCCTGGAGAGGCGTGGTCATGCATCCAAACTATCGTGTGCCCGATCACTCCCCCGAACATCGGCGTGCTACATCTTCTCCCCCGGCAGCGCGGCGGCCTGTCTCACCCACTTCCGGACCTTCTCCTCGTCGAGGTCCTCGAGCCGGCGGATGTCGTGATAACGCCGCCGGCGCGTAGTCGCTACAGAAATAGCTGTCCGCTACGGAAAATTTCCGTAGCGGACAGCCATCGTCGTAGCGGATGCCGGATCAGACGGACACCTTCTCCAGCTTCGCCGGTTCGCGCTCGGGGGCGGGCTCGTGATCGTCGACCATCATGCTTTCGTCGAACGGCAGCCGTCCGCTGAGCACCTCGTCGACGCGGTCACGGTCCACCGACTTGGTCCACGTGCCGATGAGCAGGGTCGCGATGGCGTTGCCGGAGAAGTTGGTGACGGCACGCGCCTCGGACATGAACCGGTCGACACCGACGATCAGGCCGACACCGTCGAGCAGGTCGGGGCGGTGGCTCTGCAGACCGCCGGCCAGCGTCGCCAGACCGGCACCGGTGACCCCGGCCGCACCCTTCGAGGCGACGATCATGAACAGCAGGAGCGAGATCTGCTCACCCATGTTCAGGGGACTGCCCATCGCGTCGGACACGAACAGGGCGGCCATCGTCAGGTAGATCGCGGTGCCGTCCAGGTTGAACGAGTAACCGGTGGGCACGACCACGCCGACGGTGGTGCGCTGGACACCGAGGTGCTCCATCTTGGCGATCAGACGCGGCAGCGCGGACTCCGACGACGACGTCGCGAAGATGAGGAGGTACTCGCGGGCGAGGTACTTCACGAGCTTGAACACCGAGACACCGGAGACCGCTCGCAGCAACGATCCGAGAACACCGAAGACGAACACGACGCACGTGAGGTAGAAGGCGATCATCAGAACACCGAGCTGCAGGACCGCGCTCAGACCGGTCTGGCCGACGACGTTGGCGATGGCACCGAAGGCACCGATCGGGGCGAGCCACAGGATCATCGTCAGGATGCGGAAGACCAGCTTCTGCAGGTGGCCGATGCCCCGCAGGATCGGTTCACCCGACTTGCCGATGCCCTGGATGGCGAAGCCGACGAGCAGCGCCACGAACAGGGTCTGCAGGACGCTGCCCTCGGTCAGTGCGGACAACAGGGAGGTGGGGATGATCGACGCGATGAAGTCGACGGTGCCGCCGGCGGCATGCGCCTTCTCGGCGAGTTCGGCACCCGAGCCGGCGTTGGCCGGATCGAGGGTGAGCCCCGAGCCCGGGTCGAGCAGGTTGCCCACACCCAGGCCGATTGCGAGGGCCACGGTCGACATGCCCACGAAGTAGATCAGCGCGAGTCCACCGATCCGGCCGACGCTCGCCGCTGCCCGGACCGACCCGATGCCGAGCACGATGGTGCAGAAGATCACCGGGCTGATCATCATCTTGATCAGGTCGACGAACATGGTGCCGAGGACACCGAGCGACTTGCCCGTCTCGGGGGCCAGCCATCCGACGGCGATACCGGCGACGACGGCGATGATGACGCCGATGTACAGCCAGTGGGTACGGTCGCGGCGTTTCTCGCCCCGCACGGTTGTGGTGCTCATGGAGTGCCCTTCGATCATGCGCGGGCTCGTCGCGCGATGTTCACGGATAACGGGATGCGGTGACGCACCGGCGAGGACTCGGGAATCGACCGTGGTTCGGTCGGGTACTACGGGACCCTGGTAGGGGCCGCTCCGCGCCCGGGTGGTGACCGGCATCACGTCCACATAAGGACATGGTGGTGGCCGGGTCGCCGCGGGAGAAGTTTGTGTACATAGTGTTCACGGGAGGTGAACGGTGAACCGTCGCCAGGCGAGACCGCCGATGAGCGTGGCGGGCCAGCTGCTCATCCTCCAGCTGGTGGTGTTCACGGTGATAGCGATCGTGGCGGGTGCGCTCATCGTCGTCGACGAACGCCGCGACGCCGACGAGGCCACGCGCCGCACCGTGACGGATATCGCAGTGACAGCCGCGCTCTTCCCGGAGGTCGCGGACGGGTTGCTCTCCCCCGATCCGACCGCAGCGCTCCAGCCCCGCGCCGAGCAGATCCGCGAGGCGACAGGGGTGGACTTCGTCGTCGTCGTGGACCCCGAGGGCATCCGCGTGACACATCCGGTGCCGGAGCAGATCGGGTTGCCGTACACGGGCCACACCGATGAGGCCCGTTCGGGCACGCCGTTCACCGAGACGTACACGGGCAGCCTCGGATCGTCGATCCGCACCATCGCGCCGGTCTACGACGACGGCACGCTCGTCGGATTCGTGTCGGTCGGGGTGACACGGGAGAGGATCGCCGAGAACTTCGTGCGGAGCCTTCCGGGCATCGTCGGCCTGGTGGCGGCCGGGCTCGTGGTCACCGCGGCGGGCGGATACCTGATCGCGCGGCGCCTGCGCCGTCAGACCCTCGGGCTCGATCCCGACCAGCTGCGGCGCATGTACGAACACCACGACGCCGTCCTGCACTCGATCGGTGAAGGGCTGCTGGTGTTCGGTGGAGCACCCGGCGCCTCACCGCAGGTCGACGTCGTCAACGACGAGGCACGCCGCCTGCTCGGCCTTCCCCCGACCGGGCCGGTCCCCTTCGACGCCCTGCCCGAGACACTGCGCGAACTCGCAACCACCGGCGAGGCACGCGACGAGGTGCACCTGACGCGCGACCGCACCCTCGTCGTCAACAGCGACGCGGTGAACTGGAACGAGCGCCGCATCGGCACCGTCGTCACCCTCCGCGACCACACCGAGTTGCGCGGTGTCCTCGGTGAACTCGACTCGGTCCGCGGATTCGCCGAGTCGCTGCGGGCGCAGGCCCACGAGTCGGCGAACCGTCTGCACACCATCGTCACGATGGTCGAACTCGGCCGGACGGAGGACGCGGTCGCGTTCGCGACGCAGGAACTGGCGGTCTCCCAGCACCTGATCGACAGGTTGACAAGTGCCATCCACGAGCCGGCGCTGTCGGCGTTGCTGCTCGGCAAGATCGACGCGGCGGCCGAGCGAGGTGTGGAACTGACCGTCACCGACGACACGGAACTGGGCCCGGTTCCGTCCATCCCGGCGCGCGATATCGTCACCCTCGTCGGGAATCTCATCGACAACGCCATCGACGCCTCCCATGCGTCGGACGACCCATGGGTGGAGGTGACTGTGCGTCGGGACGATTCGTCGATGATCGTCGAGGTCGCCGACAGCGGGCCGGGGATGTCGCCGGAGGTGCTGGCCCAGGCCATGCAGCGCGGCTACTCCACCAAGTCCGAGCAGCGCGGCCTCGGACTCGCACTCGTCGCCCAGGTCGTGGCGCGTCACGGGGGAACTCTGCGCACCGAACCGTCGCTGGGTTCGATGATCGTCGCCGTGATCCCCTTGGAGAGCCGGTCGTGATCCGGGTGCTCGTCGTCGAGGACGAACCTCTCATCGCCGAGGCCCACCGCGAATACGTCGGGAGGGTGGACGGATTCGAGGTGGTAGGTGTCGCGCACACGGGTAGCGACGCCGTGCGGGCGGTCGCGTCGGCTGCGCGGGTGGGCACACCGGTGGATCTGGTGCTGCTCGACATCGGGCTCCCCGACACGAGCGGCCTCGAAGTGGCTGCACGCCTGAGCGCCGGTCGTCCGAGTCCCGACATCATCGCCGTCACGTCGAACCGCGATCTGGAGGTCGTGCGGACGGCGGTCGCGCGGGGTGTGGTGCTGTATCTGCTCAAGCCGTTCACCTTCGCGGCACTGCAGGACAAGCTCGAACAGTACGTGGCCTACCGCTCGGCGTTGCGCGACGCCGAGACCGCGGCGGGCCAGCACGATATCGATCGCGCCATGTCGGCTCTGCGCACGAGCAGTTCCCGTCCGTCCACACCCAAGGGCATCTCCCCCGACACGCTGTCGAAGATCACCGATTTCCTTCATCACGCCGACGGGCCGCGAACCGCTGCGGAAGTCGGATCGGCCGTGGGGGTCTCACGCGTGACGGCGTGGCGTTACCTCGAACGGCTCGCCGACGACGGAGCCGCGACCCGCATCACCGAGTACGGCCGCGCCGGCCGGCCTCAGGTCCGGTACGAACTGCGCAGGTGAGCGGTCTGCTATCGGCTACACAGTTCGTCATTCGCGTCGGCAATTGCTGCGGCGAATAGCGAGAACGCGAGCGGATACCGAGCTCAGCCCGCAGCGGTCTCCGCGCGGCAGGCGCCCGACGTCTCGAGCACCCACGCGAACTCGAACGCGACCTCGCGCCACTTCTCGTACCGGCCCGACACACCGCCGTGTCCCGCGCTCATCTCCGTCTTGAGCAGCAACGGCGCATCGCCGGTCTTCGTCGCGCGCAGCTTGGCGACCCACTTGGCGGGTTCGACGTAGAGCACGCGCGTGTCGTTGATGCTGGTGATCGCGAGGATCGCCGGGTAATCCTTGGCCTCGACGTTCTCGTAGGGGCTGTACGAGCGCATGTACTCGTACACCTCTGGGTTCTCGAGCGGGTTGCCCCACTCGTCCCATTCGATCACCGTGAGCGGCAAGGACGGATCGAGGATCGACGTGAGCGGGTCGACGAACGGGACGTTCGCGAGGATGCCCGCGAACAGCTCGGGTGCGATGTTCGCGACCGCACCCATGAGCAGGCCACCGGCACTGCCGCCGTCGGCGACCAGCTTCTCCGGGCTCGTGACGCCGGCGTCGATCAGGTGCCGCGCGCACGCCACGAAGTCGGTGAAGGTGTTCTTCTTCGTCAGCGACTTGCCGTTCTCGTACCAGTGCCGGCCCATCTCGCCGCCGCCGCGCACGTGCGCGACCGCGAAGACCATGCCCCGGTCGAGCAGCGACAGGCGTGCGACGGAGAAGGCCGGGTCGATGCTCACTTCGTACGAGCCGTAGCCGTACAGCAGCGTGGGCGCGTTCTCGGGGGTGCCCTTGCGCGCGACGATCGACAGCGGGATCTTCGTGCCGTCCTCGGCGGTCGCCCACTCGCGGCGCTGCTCGTAGAGCGTCGGGTCGAACTCGCCGAGCACCGGCTGCGACTTGAGCAGCTTCAGCTCACCGGTGCTCACGGTGTAGTCGTAGACCCGGCTCGGGGTGATGAACGACGTGTAGCCCAGACGCAGTGTGGGCTGGGTCCATTCGGGGTTCGCGCCCGGTCCGACGGCGAAGAGTTCCTCGTCGAACTCTAGTTCGGTGAGCTTGCCGTAGCCCTCGTCGGTCAACGGCCACACCGCGAGTCGGGTGAGGGCTTCGCGGCGGTAGCCGAGCACGAGGTGTCCCTCGAACGCGTCGACGTCCTCGAGGCGCACGTCGTGCCGGTGCTCGATCAGGGTGCGCAGCGCGGACGGGTCGTCGACGGGAGCCTCGGCGAGGACGAAGTTCTCGGCCTTCTTCCCCGTCTCGGGGTCGACGTCGTTGTGCAGGATCAGGAAGCGGTCCTCACCGGCGATCACGGCGTGCTCGGCACCGTACTCGACACCTTCGCGGCGCGGCAGGATCACACGGAATTCGCCTGTGGGGTTCTCGGATTCGAGCACCCATCCCTCGGTGGTGATCTTCGAGCCGACCCAGATCATGAGGTACTTCTCGCTGCGGGTCGAACCGATCGACACCCAGTACCGCTCGTCGGGTTCGTGGAAGACCTTCACGTCCTCGTCGACGGAGGTGCCGAGCTTGTGCCGCCAGACGGTGTCGGGCCGCCACGACTCGTCGACCGTCTGGTAGAAGACGTGGCTGTGGTCGAGCGCCCACGTCGCTCCCGGTGCGGTGCCGGGGATCTCGTCCGCCCGCATCTCACCGGTGGTGAGGTCCTTGATGCGCAGGGTGTAGCGCTCGTCGCCCACGACGTCGGTCGAGTACGCGAGCAGCGTGCCGTCGTGGCTGATCGAGAACGCCCCGAGCGAGAAGAACTCGTGCCCTTCCGACTCGACGTTGCCGTCGAGGAGCACCTGCTCGCCGGGGAGTTCCACACCAGGCGTGACGTCGGGCGGTGTCCAGTCGTCGGCGTCGGCGATCGGGCACCGGCACTGGATCGCGTACTGCTTGCCCTCGACGGTGCGGGCGTAGTACCACCAGTCACCCATCCGGGTGGGGACCGACATGTCGGTCTCCTGGGTGCGCGACCTGATCTCCTCGAAGATCGCCTCACGCAGCGGAGCGAGATGTTCCGTCTGCGCCTCGGTGTACGAGTTCTCCGCTTCCAGGTACGCGACGACCTCGGGGTCGTTCTTGTCGCGCAGCCATTCGTAGTCGTCGACGAAGGTGTGCCCGTGATGGGTGCGCTCGAGCGGCACCTTCTTCGCGACCGGCGGAGTGATCTTCGAGGAGGTCATATGCGGTCAGCCGATCCAATCGTCGAAGGACAGTCCCGAAATACGTTCGTACGCCTCGATGTAGCGAGCTCGCGTCTTGTCGACGACGTGCTGCGGCAGCGGCGGGGGCGGGGTGTCGGAGGCGCGGTCCCAGCCCGATTCGGGTCCGGTGAGCCAGTTCCGGACGATCTGCTTGTCGAAGCTGGGCTGAACCTTGCCCTCCTCGTACTCGTTCGCGTCCCAGTAGCGGGACGAATCCGGGGTGAGGACCTCGTCGGCGAGCACCAGATTGCCGGCCTTGTCGAGACCGAACTCCAACTTGGTGTCGGCGAGCAGGATGCCGCGGTCGGACGCGTACATGGCGGCGCGGTCGTAGATATCGAGCGTGTCCTGGCGCAGCTTCATCGCCAGGTTCAGACCGACCTTCTCGACGACGTCGTCGAAGGAGATGTTCTCGTCGTGGTCGCCGAGCGCAGCCTTGCTGGCCGGGGTGAAGATCGGTTCGGGCAGTCTGCTGGCCTCGACGAGCCCCTGGGGCAGGGTGACACCGCAGACGGAGCACGTGGCTTGGTAGTCGAGCAGGCCGGAGCCGGTGAGGAAGCCTCGGGCGACGCACTCGACGGGCACCATCTCGAGGCGCTTGACCACGAGTGCGCGGCCGAGGACCTCCTCGGGGATACGCTCGTCGTCGGGTTCTCCCGCGAGGTGGTTGTTGGTGGCGTCGAGCAGCTTGAAGAAGAACACGCTCATCGCAGTGAGGACCCGCCCCTTGTCGGGGATCAGGGTCTCGAGCACGTGATCGTAGGCCGAGATCCGGTCACTGGCGACGAGGAGCAGGTGCTCGTCGTCGATCACGTACAGATCACGCACCTTGCCGCCGGCGAGGTGTTGGTAGGACTCGAGTGAAGGACGCACGCTGACACCCTAGTGCTCATCGAGTGGGCGTACCGCACCCCGTGGCGGATATCCCACTCGTTCACAGCCGGGTGGAACAACGAACGTACGAGTGGGAACAGGAGTGGCATGGCCGCATCATCGCGAGTGGACGTCGGGTTCGGGTCCGAGCGGGGCCCGATCCTCATCGCTCTGATGCTCGCCACCTCCCTCGTGGCGCTCGAGAGCACCATCCTGGCGACCGCGATCCCGACGATCGTCGCGGACCTGGGCGGCTTCACGCAGTTCCCGTGGTTGTTCTCCGCCTATCTGCTCACGCAGGCGGTGCTCGTCCCGGTCTACGGCAAACTCTCCGACGTCTTCGGCCGCACTCCGCTGTTGTTGTTCGGGATCGGGGTGTTTGCGGCGGGTTCGGTGCTGTGCGCGGTGGCGTGGAGCATGCCGGCGCTGATCGCGTTCCGCGCGGTGCAGGGACTCGGCGCCGGTGCGGTGCTGCCGATGGCACAGACGATCGCCGGGGACATCTACACGGTCGCCGAGCGCGCCAAGGCGCAGGGCTATCTCGCCAGTGTGTGGGGCATGTCGGCGGTGATCGGCCCGACCGTGGGCGGTGTCTTCGCAGACTTCCTGTCGTGGCGGTGGATCTTCTGGATCAACCTGCCGTTGTGTGCCCTCGCGGCGTGGGTGCTCGTCCGCAACTTCCGCGAGGACACGCCGTCGGGACCGCGACCGCGCGTGGACTGGGCCGGCGCGGCGACACTCGCGGTAGGCGCCGCCCTGCTGATCCTCGGCCTGCTCGAGGGCGGGCAGTCATGGGCGTGGACGTCGGCGACCGGGATCGGCATCTTCGCCGCCGGTGCAGCCCTGATCGCGGTGTTCGTGTGGATCGAGTCCCGCGCCGCCGAGCCGATTCTGCCGATCCGGCTGTTCACGCGACGTGTGCTGGTCACCACCAGCGCGGTGTCGTGCCTGGTGGGCGCGGTCGTGCTGGGTCTGACCTCGTACGTTCCGTCGTTCGTGCAGGGTTCGCTGGGGACCACGGCGCTCGTCGCGGGGTTCACGCTGGCGACGATGACGATCGGCTGGCCGATCGCGGCGGCGCAGTCGGGCCGGCTCTATCTGCGGATCGGTTTTCGCAACACCGGTCTGGTGGGTGCGGTGCCGCTGTTGTGCGGCGCGGCGCTGTTGACGCAGGTCGGGGTGGATTCGGCTCCCGGGGAGGTGGCGCTCTGCTGCGTGCTCGTGGGACTCGGGATGGGGTTGATCGCCAGTCCCGCGCTGATCGCGGCGCAGTCCAGCGTCGACTGGTCCGAGCGGGGCGTCGTCACGGGCGCGAACGCCTTCGCACGTGCGATCGGCAGCGCGGTGGGCGTGGCGGTGTTCGGTGCGCTGGCCAATGCAGCCCTCGGGGGCGCAGCGGCGGACGAGACCGTCACCGGAACTCCCGGTGCGGCGCAGTTGGCGGACTCGGTGGCGCCGGTGTTCGTCGCCGTTCTGGTCTGCGCCGTCCTGCTGGTGTCGTGCGTGTGCCTGATCCCGAACCGTCCGGCGGCGGCCGGGTAGGCGACACGCCGCGTGCCTATACCGTTACCTACGAGCTGTTTCGTATTCGCTCGAGATCGGGCACCATCTCTGCGGTGAGAACGACAAGCGGCGGCAAGGACACCATCGACGACGTGACGTACTTCCCCGTCGGAGCTGCGGAGCATGCTCTGCAGCGACTGGCACACGCTACGGCGATGCAGGACACGACGGATTACGAGTCGCTGCGCTCTGCCATGGACGCGGAGTACTTCTGGCGCGGTGTCGCCGAGACCTTCCGGATCGCCGACGAGGCGTTCCGGATCGTGTCGTCCGCGACACGCGACCGGCAGGACATCTGCGCGCACGTCATGGCACGCGCTGCCGACTGGGTGGGCACCATCGAACTCGCCACCGAGGGATCCCGGTTGTACGGCGCGCTCGTCGCTTACACCCAGGGCGTCAGCGAAGGGTATTCGGCCGTGGAGGCCTGGGCGCGCGACGGACGGGTATGACGCGAAAGCGCTGATCGACGCGAAGGCGGGGCCGGGGATCACCCCGGCCCCGCTCGTCGACCCGCAGGTCAGCCCACAGCTTCGAGATCGCCCGTGTCCTCGAACCGCCGCAGCGTCGGGGTCGCAACGAACATGATCGCGATGATCACCACACCGGCCACGCCGTAGATGGTCAGGGCCATCGAGATCGGCACCAGCGAGGCCACGACGCCCGCCGCGACCGCGCCGACGGAGGTACCGGCCGTCACCTGCGCGCCCCACACGGCCGCGATCCGTCCGCGGTACTCGTCGGAGGTGTTGCGCTGGACGGTCGCGTACCGCACGACGTCCGCGAGCGAGTCGCCGAAACCGTGCGCGGCCAGACCGAGCAGCACGACGGCGAGGACGCCGGTCGCGCCGGCACCCACCAGACCGGCGGCGGAGACCGCCATGAGCAGGTACACCACCAGCCCGTACCGGCGGATCGAGCCGGTCCAGCCGCTGGTCAGCGAGCCGACCACGGCTCCGACGGCGGGTGCGGTGTAGAGCAGGCCGACCACCGACGGTCCGACGCCGAGCACCTCGTCGGCGAACTCCGGGATCAGCACGGCCCAGCCGGACAGCAGCATCGCGAGGAATCCGACGATCAGCACCTGCCCCACCACGCGGTTGTGTGCCGCGTACCGGAAACCCGACACCACCGACTTCAGCGGTGATTCCTCCGCCACGTGCGTCGGCGGCAGCGACGGCAGGCGGGTGATGCAGAAGGTGGTGATCGCCGTGGTGAACGCCGCGAGCGCGTAGGCCACACCCACACCACCGGCGGCGATGACGACACCGCCGAGCGCCGGGCCGATCATGGAGCCGAGGTCGGCGGTCAGCGCCATGAGCGCGCCGGCCGCGGCGAGCTTGTCGCGCGGGATCAGGCTGGGGGTTACCGCCATGAGCGCGGTCGACGAGATCCCGCCCGCGATGCCGTCGACGACGGCGAGCACGTAGATCGCCCACATCTGCGGTTCGGGCAGGAACGCGTTGATCGCCAGCAGCGCGAAGGCGACGCCCGCGGTGCCGCGGGCGAGGGCGATGACGTTCCGCCGGTCGTACCGGTCGGCGAGCACCCCGCCCGCGAAGGTGGCCCCGAAGGTGGTCACACCGATCACCGCGGAGACGGCGGCGACCTGCGCCGTCGAGCCGGTGAGCTGGTACACCTGCACGGGCACGGCCACGATGAGGAAACCGAGACCGAACAGCGACACGACGCGTGCGGTGAACAGGTACCGGAACTCGCGGCTGGTCCGCAGCGGGTCGAGGTCGATGAGGAGCTTCTCGAAGACGGCCACGATCACCCGCTCATCCGCGGGTGAGCAGCGCGATCCACTGCTCGAGGTCGGGGGCGGAGGCGAGGTCCACGAAGTCGACCTCGACGCCGGCGCTACGCCACTGTTCCACGAGGGCCATCAGCCGGACGGAGTCGAGTCCCTGGTCGACGAGGCTCACCGAGGGGTCGAGTTCGTCGACGTCGATGTCCAGGATCCGGGCGGTGTCGGCGAGGACGGTAGTGCGATCGAGCATGGTGTTCTCCTTGTTTCGATGTGTGCAGGCGCTGTGCCCTGGTAAGCGGTGCCGGTGAGTTCTTTCGCGGCGACGACGACCTGCACCGTCTCCTGCCAGATCCGCGCGATCTCGGCGAGCGTGTCCGCGTCGACCACGTCCGCTGCGGCGGCGAACTCGCATTCCAGAACCGCGCCGTCCGGGGTGTCCTCGGTGATGGCGTCCACCTGCAGGACGTGGTCGAGCGGCATGTCCGGATCCACCGAACCTCCGATCGCAGCGGCGCCCGGTGCACCCGACCACGGGCTGCCCGACGCCTCGCCGAGCGTGAGCCGACCGAGGTAGTTGAAGACGACGGCCGGCGGCACGTACCGGGCGAAGCGGTCGCCGAAGTCCGGGTTCAGTCGACGCAGCAGGCCGAAGCCGATGCCGTTGTCGGGTCGTTCCCGCGACGCGCGGGCCACCGCACGCAGCACCGCGCCCGCGGCGTCGGTGTCCCGGGACGCGGACGCCACGTCGATCTCCGCCAGATCCACCGTCACCGGATACATCGACGTGAACCAGCCGACCGTGCGCGACAGGTCGGCACCGGGGACCACCTGCTCCTCCCGGCCGTGTCCCTCGAGGTCGATGCGGACCTGGTCGCCACCCCGGACCGACGCCACCGCGACGGCGAGGGCCGAGAGCAGGATGTCGTCGACGACGTTCGCGGCCAGGACCCGCTCGGTGACGTCGACGGGCAGCTGCACGCGGGTCGACCGGGTCGAGAGGACGGTGTCGCGTGCCGGGTCGAGCGGGCGCGAACCGAGCATCGGTTCGTCGGCGTCGACGGCACGCTGCCAGGCCGACCACGACGCGGTGATCCGCTCCGAGCGTGCCGCTTTCGCGAGTTCGTCCGCCCACACCCGGAAGGGTGTGCCGCTCGACGACAGGGTCACCGTCTCCCCGCGTTCGGCCTGTTCGACGGCGTCGGCGAGGTCGGGGACGAGGATCCGCCACGACACGCCGTCCACCACGAGGTGGTTCACGACGATCAGGACGCGTCCGGCCTGCTGCGGCCCGAAGTCGAACCACGCGATCTGCACCATCGTCCCGTTCTCGGGATCGAGTGCGGCGTACGCGTTCTCACGCTCCTCGTCGAACAACTCGTCCCAGTCCCGGCCCGTGGCGTCGACGCGCCGCACGGCTGCGGTGAGGTCGGGAACGGTTTCGGGGACCGTCCACGACGGTCGGCCTTCGTCGTCGACACGGAAGGTCGAGCGCAGCATCGGATGGGCGGCCACGAGTGCCTCGACCGCGGTACGCAGGGTGTCGAGCGTGAGCCCGACCGGCGCGACGAGCAGTCGCGCCTGCGAGAACCGGGACAACCCCGTCCACTGATCGAGGGTGTCCCACACGATCGGCGTGACGGTCACCTCGCCTGCCACGTCGCCGACGGCTGCCGGACGGGTCTGTCCGCCGCCACTGTCGATCGCGGCCGCGAGTGCCTCGACGGTGCGCAGTTCGATCACCTGACGCGTGGTGATCCACAGCCCGGCCGCCCGGACCTTCGACACGAGCTGGATCGAAACGATCGAGTCGCCACCGAGGGAGAAGAAATCGTCGTCGATCCCCACCCGTTCGAGTCCGAGCACGTCCGCGACGAGTCCCGCCAGGACCCGCTCGGTGTCGGTACGCGGTGCACGCGCCCCGACCAGCGACGAGAAGTCCGGCTCGGGCAACGCCTTCCGGTCGACCTTGCCGTTGGCAGTGACGGGGAAGGCGTCGAGTACGAGCACCACGGCGGGCACCATGTAGTCGGGCAGACGCTCGGCAACGGCGGCACGGACGACCGCCGGATCGACGGCACCGTCCGGGGTCACGTAGCCGACCAGACGCGTCACTCCACGACTGTCGGTGTGCGCGTCCACGACCGCGTCCCGCACCCCGCGCACCGCGGTCAGCGCGGCCTCCACCTCACCGAGTTCGACCCGGAAGCCGCGGATCTTGACCTGATCGTCGCCGCGGCCGAGGAATTCGAGCACGGGCCGGCCGTCGGCACCACGCACCCGCCGGACGAGGTCGCCGGTGCGGTACATACGGGTGCCGTCGTCGGCGAAAGGATTCGGCACGAACCGCACCGTCGTGAGGTCGGGTCGGCCGAGATATCCGCGGGCGACACCGGCACCGGAGACGTACAGTTCGCCGACCACACCCATCGGGACGGGCCGGAGCATCGCGTCGAGGACGTACGCGCCGGCGCCGTGCACGGCCCGGCCGAGGCACGGTGTGTCGGCGTCGGTGACGGCCCCGATGAGAGAGTCCACGGTGCATTCGGTCGGTCCGTAGAGGTTGAAGGCGCGCCCGTCGGTCAGCTCCCGCAGTCGCTGCCACGACGCCGGATTGACTGCCTCGCCACCGAATCCGACGGAGGCGGGGCGGTGTCCGCTCTCGTACAGTCCGGCAGCGAGCATGCGGTCGAGGAAGGACGGGGTGACCTCGAGGAAGTCGAGTTCGTGCTCGAGCGTGTATGCGACCATCCGTTCGGGATCACGCATGGTGTCCTCGTCGAAGACGTGCACCGTGTGTCCGTCGAGCAACCACAGGGTCGGCTGCCACGAGGCGTCGAAACCGAACGACCACGCGTGCCCGACGCCGACGGAATCGCGTCCGGACGCCGCTACGGTCGGGACGTAGAGATCCGCGCGGTGGCTCTCGAACAGGTTGAGCAGGTTCGCGTGCGTGACCGCGACACCCTTCGGCAGTCCGGTCGAACCGGAGGTGTAGATGACGTACACGCCGTTGTGCGGGCGCAGCGCACCGCGGCGGTCGGCATTCGTCAGTGGGGCGGTGGAGAATTCGCCGAGTTGCAGGTCGGGGTCGTCGAGCACCACGATCCTCGTGTCGCCTGCGATGGGGACGATACCGTCGAGAACCGAGGCGACCGTGACGATCACCTGTGGTCGAGAGTCGGAAACCATGTGCGCCAGTCGATCCTGCGGATAGGACGGGTCCATCGGCACGTACACGCCACCCGACGAGATCGCCGCCGCGATCGCGACGACCATGTGCTCGGACCGCGGCAGCGCGAGTCCCACGACCGTCTCCGGTCCGACTCCGGCGTCGACGAGGAGCCGCGCGAGTCGCGCGGAGCGCCCGCCCAGTTCCGCGAACGACAGTGTCGTGCCGTCGGCGACCACCGCAGGTGCGTGCGGGGTGCGGGCGATCTGCCGCGCCAGGAGATCGGCGACGGTCGCCGCTCCGCTCGACGGGGCCGCGGCGGTCGTCGACCGGTCGCTGCGCAGACCGGCCCGCTCAGCGGTCGTGAGCACATCGAGTTGCGCCACGGTGCCGGGGTTCTCGGCGACGAGCTGGTCGAGGATGCGGACGAGGCGCTCCCCCAGTGCGGTGGCGTCGTCCTCGGTGAACAGATCGGTCCGGTACTCGAGGCCGAGGTGCAGTTCGTCCTCCAGTCCCGCGACCAGCACGAGCGGGAAGTTCGTGGCGTCCGAACCCCCGACCGACCCGACCCGCACGCCGCCGTCCCGTTGCGCCGCGTCGAGGGCGTCGCGGTCGACGGGGTAGTTCTCGAAGACGAGGAGGGTATCGAACAGTTCGCCGATCCCGACGGCACGTTGGATGTCGGCGAGACCGACGTACTGGTGGTCCATCACGCGGTTCTGGGTGCCGTGCGTGCGAGTGACGAGATCGGTGATCGACTCCCCCGCCTGCGTGCGGACGCGTACCGGGACGGTGTTGATGAACAGGCCGATCATCGATTCCACGCCCGGCACGTCGGGGACGCGCCCGGAGACGATCGCACCGAAGACGACATCGGTTCTGCCGGTGAGCGACCCGACGAGAAGGCCCCAGGCGGTCTGCACGAGTCCGTTGACCGTGACGCCCTGTGCGCGGCTCGCTTCGACGAGCCGCCGCGACAGCCCGTCGGGCACGGCGACCGTCAGTTCGGCGGGAAACTGCGGTCGCAGCGCCGTACCGGACGGTGTGACGAGGGTGGGTTCGTCCACGCCGTCGAGCAACTCGCGCCACACTTCGACACCGGCCGCGACGTCCTGTTCGCCGAGCCAGTCGAGGTAGTCGGAGAACGGCACGACCGGCGCGAGTCCGGCGGCGGAACCCCCGGCGGCGTAGATCTGCAGGAGTTCCTGCACGAGCAGCGGGGTGGACCAACCGTCGGAGACGAGGTGGTGCATCGTGAACAGCAGTCGCGCACGCGTCGGTCCCGCGACCACCAGCGTGAAGCGCACCAGGGGTGCGGCCGCGAGATCGAATCTGCGGGTGCGGTCGGCGGCGAGCAGTTCCGCCACCCGCGTGTCGAGTTCGCCGGGCTCGACGGTCCCGAGATCGACGACCTCCCAGTGCGGTTCGGCGGTACGACGGACGACACCGATCGGTTCGCCCGCTGCGCCGAGTCGATAGCCGGTGCGCAGAACGGCGTGCCGGTCGACGAGTGCACGCACCGAGCGCTGCATCGTGCCGGCGTCGACGCGGCCGTCGAGGGCGAGGTCGGTCTGCATCGTGTAGACATCGACACCCTCGGCGACACTGCCCGATCCCGACGGCTCGTCCAGTCCGGCCAGGAAGTACATGCCGCGCTGCAGGGGTGTCAGCGGCACGACGTCCTCGATGCCGTCCGGATTCTCGGCGTGCAGTGCGAGCACCTCGTCGACGGACAACCCGGACGCCGTGAGCACCGACGGCACGGGGACGCCCACGGCACCGCCGGAGACCGTGTCGGTGAGAAGGTGCAGTGCCGCGAGCCAGCGCTGCCCGATCCGGCGGGCCCGATCGGCGTCGAGAGCACCGGTGGCGTAGGTGAACACCGCCGAGAGAGCGGGTCCGTCCGGTCCGTCCTCCGTGATCGCGTTGACCTCGAGGACGTGGTCGAGGGGCATGGCCGGATCGACGGAACCACCGAGCGCGGCCGCCTCGGGTGCGGCCGACCACGCGGAGTCGGCGGTATCGCCGAGAGTCATCCGGCCGAGGTAGTTGAACATCACCTCCGGGGTCCGGTAGCCATCGAAGCGGTCACGGTCGTCGCCGAGGAAACGCAGGAGACCGAAGGAGATTCCGTTGTCGGGAATGCGTTTCAGCGATTCGGTCGCGTGGGCGACGGCCCGGAGCGGAGCACCGCCGTCGAGTGCACGGTCTCCGCCGAGTTCGACCGTCACGGGGTACAGGGAGGTGAACCACCCGACGGTACGCGACAGGTCGGCACCAGGCACGATCTGTTCCTCGCGTCCGTGATTCTCGAGATGCACTCGCAGGGCGGATCCGCCGCAGACGTCGGTGACGGCGAGTGCGAGGGCCGCGAGCAGCACATCGCCGGTGCCGATACCGAGGGCGGACGGCACCGTGGTGAGGATGCGTTCGGTGACGTCGACCGGTACGTCGATCTCGACGGACGCCGAGGTCGACACGATGTCGCGCTGCGGGTCCAGGGCGCGGCTTCCCACCGCGGGCGAACTCTCGGCGGCGAGGGCGGATTCCCAGAGCGGCCACGATCCGGTGATCCGCTCGGACGAGGCCGCTTCGACGAGCGATTCCGCCCACTCCCGGAAGGACGTCCCGGTGTCCTCCGGCGCTGGCGTCTCCCCGCGGGTGGCCGCGGAGACGGCACCGGCGAGGTCGGGCACCAGGATCCGCCACGACACGCCGTCGACGACGAGGTGGTGCGCGACGACGACGATCCGTCCGGCCTGCTGCGGTCCCGGGTCGAGGAAAACCACGCGGAGCATCACCCCGGCTTCGGGGTCGAGTGCGTCGACAGCCTCCGCCGACGCTTCGACGATGAGGTCGTTCCACGAAATTTGTTCCGTGGTCGAGTGATCCACTCGCCGGACGAGCGTCGCGGCCTCCGGGATGTCCTCGGGCACGATCCATGTCGCACCGCGACGAGTACGCCCCGACGGTTCCGAGTCGCCGACGGTGAACCGCGAGCGCAGCATGGGGTGGGCCGCGAGCAGCGACCGCACACCCGTGACCAGATCCATCTCCCGCAGGCCGACGGGGGCGACGAGCGTCCGGGACTGGGTGAATCGGCGCAGCGAGTCGAACGATCCGGACGCGAGGGATTCGTGCACGATCGGCGTGACGGGCACCGGGCCGGTCGCCGCCGTCCGGCCTCGCCGGGGTTCCTCGGCGGGTGCCTCGCACGCTGTGGCGAGTGCGGCTGCGGTGCGCAGTTCGAAGACCTGACGGGCGGTCACGCGCAGGCCGGCCGCGCGTAGACGCGACACGAGTTGGATGGAGACGATCGAATCGCCCCCGAGGGTGAAGAAGTCGTCGTGGACACCCACGCGGTCGAGGCCGAGGACGTCGGCGACGGTGGCGCACAGCGTCCGCTCTGTCTCGGTGCGCGGTTCGCCGGCACCCGCCAGGGACGAGAAGTCCGGTTCGGGCAACGCCTTCCGGTCGATTTTGCCGTTGGCCGTAATCGGAAGGACGGGAAGAGTGACGAGCACCGCCGGGACCATGTAGTCGGGCAACCGGTCGGCGAGCGCGGCCCGCACCTCAGCGGTGTCGGGTCCGTCGCCGACGATGTACCCGACGAGGCGGGTGGTTCCCCGGTGGTCGGTGTGTGCGACCACCACGGCGTTCCGCACGGCCGGATGCGCGGTGAGCGCGGTCTCGATCTCGCCGGGTTCCACTCGGAATCCGCGGATCTTGACCTGGTCGTCGTCGCGGCCGACGTATTCGAGTGTGCCGTCGTCCGTCCAGCGCACGACATCACCCGTGCGGTACATGCGGGCACCCGCGGACCCGCAGGGATCGGCGACGAAGCGTGCCGAGGTCAGGTCGTGGCGGCCGAGATAGCCACGGGTGACACCGTTTCCGGAGACGTACAGTTCACCGGCCACTCCGATGGGCACGGGACGCAGCCAGTGGTCCAGGACCCGCACGCTCGTCCCGGGAGTGGGACCGCCGATCGTCACGGTGTCCCCCGCGATGTGCGCGGAAGTCGCGTCGACGGTGCATTCAGTGGGTCCGTAGCAGTTCGTCGCCACCACGTCGCTCGCGGCGAGTCGCTGCCACAGCGCGGTGCTCACCGCTTCGCCGCCCACGGTGACGATCGCGGGAACGTGCCCACCCGGTTCGAGGAGACCGGCGTCGAGCAGGCGGTTCATGAGCACGGGCACGGTGTCGACGTAGTCGATGCCGTGGGTGCGCACGTAGTCGACGATGCGGTCGACGTCGGCACGGTTGTCGTCGGGAAGCACATGCAGCACATGGCCTTCGAAGAGCCAGGTGAGCGCGGCGACCGCCGAGTCGAAGGCGAACGGGTAGGTGAGCAGGACGTGCCACTGCCCGTCGCGCGGCGCACGACCGGCGGCGTGCATGGGCCCGGCGGCCTGTGCGGCGTGCAGGTCGGCGAGATTGGAGTGCGAGACGGCCACGCCCTTCGGCAGACCCGTGGAGCCGGAGGTGTAGACGACGTAGGCCAGATGATCCGGGCGGAGCGGAGCGCGCCGGTCCGCGTCCGTGAGCGGAGCCGACGACAGCGCCGACAGTGTGGACTCGACATCCGGGTCGTCGAGGACCAGCGCGTCGACCCCGTCGAGCACCTCACCGAGACCCGCGCGCACGGCCTCGGTGGTGATCACCAGACGCGGTGCGGCATCGGTGATCATGTGCTTCAACCGGTCGGCGGGATAGGACGGGTCGAGCGGCAGATAGGCGCCTCCGGCGGTGAGGACGGCAACGATCGCGTCGACCATGGCGCCGGTCCGGGAAAGCGCGAGACCGACCCGGTCGTCGGGTCGCACGCCGCGGTCGACGAGCAACCTCGCCAGTCGCGCCGAGGCCGCGCCGAGTTCACCGAACGACGATTCCTGCTCACCGCACACCACTGCGGGTCGGTCGGTGCCGGTGGTGAACCGGTGCGCGAGCAGGTCGGCGACGGTGCCGCTCGACGGTGCCGCGGGTGCGGTGGACCAGGTGCCCAGTACACGTTCCCGTTCCGAGGACGGCAGGATGTCGAGGTCGGCGACAGGCGCATCGGGCCGGGCACACAGGGCCTCGAGGATCGCGACGAGGCGGGCGCCCAGGGCGGCGGCCTCGTCCGCGTCGATCAGCGACGGGCGGTGGTCGAGCTTGACGACGAGCCGATCGGACATGCCGGCCGTGAGGACCAGCGGATAGTTGGTGGCGTCGCGTCCGTCGACGCCGGTGATCGTCACTCCCCCGGCGCGTTGCGCTCGCTCGAGGGCGTCGCGGTCGACGGGATAACTCTCGAAGACGGTGAGGGTGTCGAACAGTTCACCGATCCCGACGGCGCGCTGCACCTCGGACAGGCCCAGGTACTGGTGATCGACGGTGCGCGACTGCTCGAGCTGTACGCGTCGCAACAGTTCGGTGACGGTCGCGGCGGGATCGAGCCGCACCCGCACCGGAACGGTGTTGATGAACAGCCCGATCATCGATTCCACACCGACGAGTTCCGGAGGGCGGCCCGAGACCGTCGCGCCGAAGACGATGTCGTCGCGGCCGAGCAGACCGGACAGGAGCATCGCCCACGCGGTCTGCAGCACCGTGTTGAGCGTGACGCCGCTCGCGCGGGTGAGCTCCGCGAGCTTCGCGCCGAGCCCGTCGGGGACCGGAACGTCGAGTTCGCCGCAGCGTTCCGACGAGCGGGTCGCGCCCGGCGGTGCCACGAGCGACGGCTCGCTCACACCGTCGAGCGCCTCCTGCCACAGCGACCGGGCGGCCTCGCGGTCCTGGCGCCCGAGCCACGCGAGGTAGTCGCGGTAGGGGCGCACGGACGGCAGGCCCGACGCCGATCCCCCGGCGGCGTAGATTTCGAGCAGCTCGCGCACGATGATCGGGGACGACCAGCCGTCGACGACGATGTGGTGGGCGGTGAGCAGCAGGCGCACCTCGTCGGCGCCGAACCGCACGAAGGTCCAGCGAACGAGCGGCGGTTGCGTCAGGTCGAACCAGTCGTGCAGGTCGTCCTCGACGATCTGCTCGAGCCGGCGTTCCGCCTCGGCGCGTTCGAGACCGGACAGATCCTCGCTGCGCCAGGGATTCTCCACGCCCGACACGACGAGACCGGCCGTACGGCCGTCCTTACGGGGACGGAAGCACGTGCGCAGCGCCGGATGACGGTCGAGCAGCGCCTGCGCGGAGGCCGCCATCCGCTCCTCGTCGACCGCCCCCGAGAGTCGCACCACCGATTGCACCGTGTAGGCGTCGGGATCGGCCCCAGCCGTGTCGTCGGATGTCGAGCCGGTCGGCGCCGCAACGGTACTCAGGTAGAGCAAGCCCTGTTGCAGCGGCGAGAGCGGAACGATGTCTTCGAGCGCAGTGGAACGGGTCATCTGTCGCTTTCGGTATGGACGGTCATTTCGGGCACGGACGACGAACGGCCCCCGCGCCGGGACGTCGGGGGCCGTTCGGTCGGTGGTGCGGGGCGGGCCCGCAACAGCGACTACTCCTGGCTCTGGTTGGCCGGAAGTTTCGCCAACTCGGCATCGATGGAATCGAGTGCCAGCAGAGCGGTTTCGTAGGTCGCTGCACTGGAGTGCTTGACGGCGACGAGGTTGCCGGCCTTCACGGCGGGAAGATCCTGCCACAGCGGGGAGGCGAACAGTGCCTCCAGCTCGGGCGGCAACGAACCGTCGGCCTCGACACCGTAGACGATCACGTCGGCCTCGCCGAGGTTCTCGGGCAACTGCTCGACCGACAGGTACTCGGCGTGAACTCCCTCGGGATCGGTCGGCTCACCGAAGAAGTCGAACCCGAGATCGTCGAACAGGTTGGTGGTGTACGACGAGGCGTATTCGCGGGAGAACTCACCGGGCTCGGTACCGCACACACCGCAGACGCCGGCGAACTTCAGGCCCCCGAGCGAGTCGGCGTACTTGTCGGCGATCTCGGCAGCGCGAGCCTCGTACTCCTCCTTGAACTCCCCGTAGGAGTCGCTGACGTTCGCGGCATCGGCGTACTGCTCACCGAGTTCGCGCCACTCGCCCGGAACCGTGAGCCCGACGAAGACCACCGGGGCGAGCGCCTCGAGCTTGGCCACGTCGACCTGCTCCTGCACGCGGGCCGGGACGCCCATGATGATGAGGTCGGGATCTGCGGCGGTGACTGCCTCGTAGTTGAGCTCCGAGACGGCGCCGTCGGGAGCGACCTTCGGCAGCGCCTCGTAGGCGGCCAGGGTCTCCTCGTCCATGTTGTCGAGCTCGCGGCTCCACTCGCATACGGCGGCGAGGTTCGCGCCGGCCTGGATGAGCGGGAGGGTTGCGTAGCCGCAGGACACGATCCGCTGGGGGTCGGCCGGGATCTCGATGCTGCCGTTCTGCGCTTCGAAGGTGCGCGTCGCGGCGGAGTCGGTGCCGCTCTCCGCGCTGCTGCTGTCGCCGTCGCTCGAACATCCCACAAGTCCGACGGCCAGCAGGGCTGCCGCGCCGAGCGCCGCGGCGCCCCGCGCGCGCTTGCGTTCCAGAACGCGCATCGTTGTTCTCCCAGAGTCTCCCGCCGGGGCGCGTTGCCCCGGTCATGATTGGTTAGGCTAACCGAAAGAGACCGCCTCGCCAAGCGCTCCGTCCTCAGCCGAATTCGAGCGCGAAATCGTCGATCTCCGACTGGTCGAGGTCGTCGAGCGTGAGGTCGGACGGTGTGAACCCGCCCGCGTCCTCGTCCGACGCGTGCCCGGCGAGCGCACGCAGCGCCGCGATCCACTCGTCGGCCAACGCCGACACTCTCTCCGCAGGAACGAGATCGGGGCTGTACCCGAACGTCCCGCGAAGCACCGGCTCGGCACCGGAATCGTCGGTGAGCACACCGATCTCGACGGCGTGCGCCACGGGCATGTCGGCTTCGGTGGCCCCACCGAGCGCCGAACCCTCCGGAGCACCGGCCCACGCCTGCCCTTCGGTCTCGCCCAGCGTGAACCGGCCGAGATAGTTGAATCCGATGTCCACAGCGCCGACGCTCGCGAGTTCCGGGCCGCCCACTGGGTCGAGATGCCGCAGCATCCCGAATCCGATTCCACTGTCCGGGATCTCCCGCAGCTGTTCCTTCACGCGTTTCAGAGCGTCACCCGCGCTCGCTCCGCCGGCATACGCGTCGGCGACATCGAGTCCCGCGACGTCCAGGCGCACCGGATAGAGCGTGGTGAACCACCCCACCGTGCGCGACAGATCCGCCCCCGGAACGGCCTGTTCCTCACGGCCGTGCCCTTCGAGGTCGACCGCGACCGCCCCTTCGCCGCACACCCGCGCGGACGCCAGCGCCAATGCTGTGAGCAGGACGTCCTCGACACCGGTGTGGAACCGCTCGGGAACGGTGGTGAGCAGCGCGTCGGTGAGCTCGGAAGGAACCTCGACCTGCACCCTCGCGGTTTCTGCCATGGTGTGCCGCGTGGGATCCGGATCACCGGACGCCAGACGCACGCGTCCCGCCGGGGCGAGGATGCGCCGCCACAACGACAATTCGGATCTGCGCGCCGGCACTCCGTCGAGCAGTCCCCGCGCCCAGCGGCGCAGCGACGTGCCTGCGCGCACCGGGGCGACACCGTCGACCGCACCGGCGAGATCGGGCACCAGGATGCGCCACGACACACCGTCGACGACGAGGTGGTGCACCGCGACGAACACCCGTCCCGGCGCGTCGGGACCGGCGTCGAAGAAGATCACGCGCACGAGCGCGCCGGCGGCGGGATCGAGTTCGGCATAGGCGATCCCGGTCGCGGCGACGATCGCCTCCTGCAGGTCGACCGAGTCCGAGACGTCCACGCGGGTCACGACATCGGCGGCGTCGACGGAACCGACCGGGCGGACGTCGAGCACTCGTGCCTGCGGATCGAAGACGGCCCGCAACGCGTCGTGCGTGTCGAGCAGGGCCTGGACGCCGTCGGTCAGCCGGTCGAGCGTCAGCCCTGCGGGCGCGAGGAGCAGCCGCGACTGCGCGTAGCGGGCGTACGGTCCACCACGGTCGAGCATGTCGTGGACGATCGGAGTCGCCGGGACGTCCCCGAGTGCCGACTCGACGTCGACCGTCCCGGGCCCGTCCTCGATCTCCGCGACGCGGGCGAGTCCCGCCGGGCTGCGGTGTTCGAAGACGTGCCGCGCGGTGAACCGGATCCCGGCGGCGCGCGCCGCGGACACCAGCTGGATGGACACGATCGAATCGCCACCGAGAGCGAAGAAGTCGTCGTCGGGGCCCACGGCATCGAGTCCGAGCACCGACGCCGTCAGCTCGCACAGGCGTTGTTCGAGTTCGTCCGCCGGCAGGCGACTCTCGGTGGCCGGCGTGAAGACCGGCTCGGGAAGTGCTCTGCGGTCGATCTTTCCGTTGCGGGTGACCGGGAGCTCGTCGAGCACGACCGTGACGGCGGGGACCATGTGGTCGGGCAGCCGGTCGGCGACGTACATCCGGAGGGTGTCGGGGTCCGTCGTTCCGGCCGCGTAGGCGACGAGCCGCTTTCGACCCGGTTCGTCCTCGCGGACCACGACCGCCGCGGCACTCACCGCGGGATGGCCGCCGAGCACGGTCTCGATCTCACCGAGTTCGATGCGGAAGCCGCGGATCTTCACCTGGTCGTCGGTGCGGCCGAGGTAGTCGAGCACCGGGCCGTCGGTGCCGGAGATCCTCCAGCGCACCAGATCGCCGGTGCGGTACAGGCGCTCGCCGCCGGTGCCGAAGGGGTCGGCCACGAACCGTCCCGCGGTCTGCGCGCTCCGGCCGAGATAGCCGCGGGTGACGTGCGGGCCGCCGACGTACAGTTCGCCGGGCACGCCCGGGGGCACCTGCCGCAGGTGCGCGTCGAGGACGTACACCCGGCCGCCGTGGATCGGCGTTCCGATGTTCGGGGTGCTGCCCGGGGTGAGTACGACGCCGGTCGCGTCGACGGTGCATTCCGTCGGACCGTACATGTTGCTCACGCGCACATCGGTTTCCGCAGCGAGCTGCGACCACAGCTCACCCGGTACCGCCTCGCCGCCGAGCACCATGGACTCGGGACGGTGCGGCGCGGCGGGGTCGAGGAGCCCCTCGGTGAGCAGGCGACCGGCGAGCACCGGACCGCAATCGAGTGCGTCGATGCGGTGCCTCCGGACGTACCGGACGATCCCCTCGGCATCGGCCATGAGGTCCTCGGCGAGCACGTGCACGGTGTGGCCGCCCAGCATCGCGAGGAGAGGCTCGACGGACGAGTCGAACGCGAAGGTGTAGCTCAGCAGCACGGTGCGTCGGCGCGTCGCGGGATCGCCGACGGTACGGGTGCGCACCGTCTCCCACAGGTTCACGACACCGCGGTGCGGTACCACCACACCCTTCGGGGTGCCGGTGGATCCGGAGGTGTAGACGAGATAGGCGGTGGTGTCCGGGTGCACGACCGGCAGGTGCACATCCGGGCGGCGCGCATCCGGGCGGTGATCGGTGATCGAATCGACCGCGTCGGCATCGAGCACGACACCCACACCGGCGTCGCGGAGCATGTACTCGTTCCGCTCCGCCGGCTGTTCCGGGTCGAGCACCAGATAGGCCGCTCCCGACTTCCACACGCCGAGGATCGCTGCGACCAGCACGGATTCCCGCGGAAGACTCAGTCCCACGACGTTGTCGGGGCCGATCCCGTCGGCGACGAGGTGACGGGCGATCCGGTCGGACCACGCGTCGAGATCGCGGAAGGTCAGGCGACTCGACGGGGTGACCAGCGCGGCCTCGTCGCCGTAGCGCTCCACGGTGCGGGCGAACAGTGCGGGCAGGCTGCGGGTCGCCGAGCCGTCGGCGCTGCCACGGTGCGGGCCGGACGGGTCCGGGAGCGCGGTGGCATCACCGGCACGCAGCACCTCGCGCTCGGAGCCGGTGAGCAGATCGAGCTGCGAGAGCCTCGCGTCCGGATCGGCACATACCGCGGCGAACGCCCGCTCGACCCGCGCGGCGAAGGCCTCGGCGGACGACTCGTCGAACAGGTCGCGGGCGTACTCGACGCGCACGCACAGATCGCCGCCGGATTCCTCGATGACATCGAAGGTGAGGTCGAACATCGCGGTGTCGTTCGCGACGAACGAGGGTGTCGGCGTCAGCTCGTCGAATCCCGTGATGGCGGGCGGGCTCTGATACTGCACCATCACCTGGAACAGGGGGTGCCGGGCGGCGCTGCGCTCGGGGTTGAGGGTCTCCACGACGCGGTCGAACGGGACGTCCTGGTGCGAGTACGCCGCGACGTCGGTGTCCTTGATCCGGGCGAGCAGCTCCCGCACCGTGGGGTCGCCCGAGAGGTCGGTGCGCAGCACCACCATGTTGACGAAGAAGCCGACGAGGTCCTCGAGTTCGGGTGCGGGCCGTCCCGCGGTGGGCGATCCGAGCGGGATGTCCTCGCCCGCGCCGCTGTGCGACAGCGCGACCGCGACCGCCGCGTGCACCATCATGAACATCGTGGTGCCGGTCGTGCGCGCGGCCTCCCGGATCGTCGCTGCGCGGTCGGCGGGGATCCGGTGCTCGACACCGCCACCCGCGTAGGAGGCCACGGTCGGGCGCGGGCGGTCGGCGGGGAGGTCGAGTTCGGCCGGGAGACCGTCGAGCTCCTCGCGCCAGAACGCGAGTTGTCGTGCGGAGAGCGAGTTCTCGTCGTTCTGTTCGCCGAGCAGTTCGCGTTGCCAGATCGCGTAGTCGGCGTACTGCACGGGCAGCGGTGCAGGCTCGTGGGAGTCGCCACGGACGTGTGCGGAGTAGAAGGTGCCGAGATCGCGCAGCAGCAGCGGCGTGGACAGTTCGTCGCTCGCGATGTGGTGGGCGAGCACAAGCATCACGTGCTCGTCGGGCGCGATCGTGAACAACCGGATCCGCAACGGGATCTCGCGTTCGAGATCGAACGCGTGCCGGGCCTCGGAATGCAGGCGTCCGGTGAGCGCGTCGCGGTCGACGGCCTCGACCGCGAAGGGAACGGCAACCCCGGCAACTTCTTCCACTCCGCGCACCTGCTGCATCCCCACGCCGTCGCGTTCGACGAGAACGGTGCGCAGACTCTCGTGGCGCGCGAGCACGTCGGAGACCGCCTGCCGCAAAGCATCCGGGTCGACCGGTCCGTGCAGGTCCACCGTGATGGGGACGTTGTAGGTCGGACTGGGCCCTTCCATGCGGTACATGAACCACAGCCGCTGCTGCGCATACGACAGTGGTGCAAGGGACAGGGCCGCCGGATCGTTCTCACCGCGCGGGACGAGCGCCGGTCCGGCCGGAGCGGCGGTCGGGTGGTCTCCACAGTGCGCGGCGAGCGCGACGACCTGCGGATGATCGAAGACCGTCCGGATCGGCAACTCCACACCGAGCTCGTCACGGATGCGGGCGAGCAGTGTCGCGGCGCTGAGCGAGTGCCCGCCGAGGGCGAAGAAGTCGTCGTCCGCGCCCACCGTGTCGAGGCCTAGGATGTCGGCGTAGATCCGGCACAGTGCCCGTTCGGTCTCGGTCTCCGCGACGCGGGACGAGACCATCGACGAGAAGTCCGGTTCGGGCAGCGCCGTGCGGTCGAGCTTGCCGTTGGAGGTCAACGGCATCTCGTCGAGGACGACGAGGGCCGCGGGAACCATGTACCCGGGCAGGAACTCGGCGACGAGACGGCGGGCCTCGACCGGTTCGGGCACGTCTTGTCCGACGAGATAACCGACGAGCTGCGCGGTATCGGAGGGATCGGTGCGCACCACGGTCGCGGCGCGGGAGACACCGGGGATGCGCAGCAGAGCGGTGTCGACCTCGCCGAGTTCGATGCGGAATCCTCGGACCTTGACCTGGTTGTCGACCCGGCCGCGGTAGGCGAGGCGGCCGTCCTCGGTCCACTGGACGAGATCGCCGGTGCGGTACAGGCGGGCGTACGGACCGGAGGCGTCCGCCGAGTACGGATTCGCGACGAACCTCGTGGCGGTGAGGGCGGGTGCGTCGAGATATCCCCGGACCACGCCCGGTCCGGCCACGTACAGCTCACCTTCGGTTCCGGCGGGCACGGGTGCGAGTCCCGCGTCGAGGACGTGGACGCGCAGGTTGGCGACGGGACGGCCGACGACCGGTGTCTCGGCGTCGGCGACCTCCGCGACGAGGACGTCTACGCTGCACTCGGTGGGGCCGTAGAAGTTGAAGGCCGCACCCCGGCGTTCGCGCAGGCGGCTCCACAACCGCTCGGAGACGGCGTCGCCGCCGAAACCGAGGGTGGGCACGGTGCCGTCCGGGAACAGGCCGTCGTCGACGAACTGCTCGAGCCGGCCCGGTGAGAACTCGACGAAATCCCATCCCTCGTCGAGGGCGCGGCGTGCGAGTGCCGCCGGGTCGCGCTGAGTCGCCTCGTCGACGATGTCGACGGTGTGCCCGGCGAGCATCCACAGCAACGGCTGCCACGACGCGTCGAATGCGAGCGACCAGGCCAGTCCGAGGCGGACGGATTCGCGGCCGGCCTCGCGGGCGGCACGGGTGAACACCTGGGCGCGGTGGCTGTGGAACAGGTTGACCAGCCCACGGTGGGGTACGACGACGCCCTTAGGTCTGCCGGTGGAGCCGGACGTATGGATCACGTAGGCGATCGAGTCGGGTGTCAGCGGGCCGCGCTCCGAGTCGTCGAGCGGAGCGTCGGACACGGCGTCGAGGTCGAGATCCTCGAGCACGACGCGCTTCGGCACCCCCGTCACCTCGGCGACCCGGTCGTCGGTCGTGTGGGTGGTGAGGATGCAGACGGGGTCGGTGGAGCCGAGGATGTGGGCGAGGCGTTCGAGGGGCTGATCGACGTCGAGCGGGACGTAGGCGGCGCCGGTCTCGAGGACGGCGTGGATCGCGATCAGCGCGTCGACGGTGCGGGGCAGCGCGAGGGCCACCCGCGCGTGCGGCCGGCCGAGATCGAAGCTCGAGACGAGGTGGCGGGCCAGGCGGTGCACCCGCGCGCCGAACTGCGCGTAGGTGAGCGTCACACGGGCGTCCGCCGCTGCCGGTGCGTCGGGGGCCGCCTCGATCCTCTCCCGCAGCAGGTCGACGAGGGTCAGGCCGGGGTCGAACGGGATGTCCGGGCTGTGGCTCCAGTCGTCGAGGATCGTCCGTCGCTCGGCGGCGGTCAGGACGGACACCTGCGCGAGCGGGGTGTGCAGATCCCGCTCGGCCACCGAACCGAACAGCATCTCCAGCCGCTCGGTGTGGATCGTCAGATCCGCCTCGCTGTAGACGTCGGCGTCGACGTCGACGAACACTTCGAGTCCGGCACTGCCGTCGAGGGGCCGCACGGTGACCATGAAGTCCTGCAGGGGTCCTCGGGCGACCGAGTGCACGGCCGCACGCACGTCGCCGAACCGGAGCGAGTCGCCGAACGGTTTGACGTTGACCGACGGGCCGATGACGCCGCGGGACCTGGTCGGTAGTCGCAGGTCGCGCTGTATGTCCTCGGTGCGGTAACGATAGTGGTTGCGGCACAGCGCCACTCCGTCGCGCACCTGCGCGACGAGCTCGACGAGCGTGGCCGATGCGGTCGGATTCAGGCGCAGCGGAACGACATTGACCGCGGTGATCGGCACCCGCAGTGCGGCGCTGCCGAGCCGGTTCATGACGGGGAAACCGAGTGTGAGGTCCTCGCGGCCGGTAACTCCGCGCAGGTAGGCGGCGACGAGCGCGGTGACCGCGTCACCCCAACTCGCGCCGACCTCCTTGCCGAGAGCCACCAGACCGCGCTGCCGGTCGGCGTCGAGGGTGAAGCGCGTGCCACGGGAGCGCCGCGCGATGCCACCCGGGCCGGGCCGCAGGGCGACCGCTTCGTCCACGCCGTCGAGGTACGCGTTCCAGAAGTCACGGTCTGCGTCGAAGTCGGCCGAGTCGCGATAGTCCGATTCTTCCCGTATCACCGATTCGACCGAATCGAACCGTGCGGCAGCAACTTCCGTACCGGCGACCGCGGCGCTGTAGCGCTCGGCGATGCGCCGGTTGAACAGCGAGAACCCGAAGGCGTCGAGGACGATGTGATGGGCACGCAGGTAGAGCAGGACGTGATCGTCGGCGAGTCGCAGGACCGCGGCCCGGACGCACGGATCCACCGACAGGTCGACGGGCCGCTCGAGGTCGCGCGCCATCCACTCGTGGGCCGCCTGCCAGGGGTCCGCCGCGGAGGTGAAGTCGACGGTCGGGGCGAGATCGAGTGTGCGCGCACCGGGAATCCGGACGACTGTACCGTCGGCGAGGGTCTCGAACCCCGCGACCAGCACCTCGGCCTCGGATGCCGCCTTGGAAACCGCTGTGACCAGCGCTTCCTCGTCGACCGCGCCTCGCAGTTCGATGCATTCCGAGGTGTTGAACAGCGGGTTGTCGGGGTTCAGTTGCTGGGCGAACCATACGCCCGACTGTGCGCGCGACAGAGCGAGCCGTGAGGCGTCCGGTCCGGCTAGGGGCACTGGAGATCCTCTTTCCTTCGATCGAAACGATTGGCTGGGAACGGAATCCGCTGATGTGCGCGCTGCGGCGCCGGAGGGCACAGTACCAAAGGTTAGGCTTACCGTATATGTTGCTCAGTGATCGTGTGTCCTGTGGCGCGGTCCTGCCAGCAGACCTCCTCAACCGGAAGGTACGAGAATGCAAGTGCCGGTCCTCGGCGCAACCGCTACCGACCGGGCCGAGCGGCCCGTCGCGCACCCGTTCGTCCTGTCCCGCCCGCACGGCACGGTGATCGCCGAAGGCGTGAGCGAACACTTCGACCGCGCGTCCGCCGCCGCCGACGCCCTGCGCACCGGACAGGTCGCCGCGATCGTCGGAGCACTGCCCTTCGCACCCGACGGTCCGGCCGCACTGACCGCTCCGAGCACACTCCATCACTCCCCCGCGCACTACGACGCACCGGCCGCCGACCTGCCCCCGATCACGATCACGGGCGCATTGCCGTCGGAAGGCGAGCACATCGATCGGGTCGAGACCGTACTGCGCCTGCTCCGCTCGGACGACAACGACCTTCTCAAGGTGGTCCTGGCCCGGGCACTCGCCCTGCGCGCCGACCGGCCCGTCACCCCGCACGACCTCCTCGTCGCTCTCACGCGAAACGATCCGCTGCACAACGGCTTCCTCGTCGACCTCACAGCAGCCGGTGGCGTGTGGACGGGACGTCACCTGGTTGGGTCGAGCCCGGAGGTGCTCGTGCGCCGTCGCGGAGATCGGGTCACCGCTCACCCCCTCGCCGGATCCGCACCGCGGCATTGCGACCCCGGGATCGATCGGGCGACGGCCGACAGGCTCGCCGGCTCCGCGAAGAACCTCGCCGAGCACGCGCACGTGATCGATGCGATCCGCGCCGCGCTCGAACCGTTGTGTGTCGACCTCGACATCCCCGAGCAGCCGACCGTGACGAGCACGCGCCAGCTGTGGCATCTCGGCACTCCCATCGAGGGTCGCCTGCACGATCCGGGTGTCACGGCCCTCGATCTCGCACTCGCGGTGCACCCCACCCCCGCGATCTGCGGCACGCCGACCGCGGCCGCCCGCGATCTGATCCTCGCGACCGAGGGTGACCGGGGCTTCTACGCCGGTGCCCTCGGATGGTGCGACGCCGCGGGCGACGGCGAATGGTTGGTCACGATCCGCTGCGCCGTCCTCGATGCCGACGGTGTCGGGCTCACGGCCTACGCCGGGGGCGGTATCGTCGCCGACTCCGACCCTGCCGACGAACTGGCCGAGACGACCGTCAAGTTCGGCACCGTCCTCGATGCACTGGGAGTACTCCGATGACCGAGGCCGCACCATCCCCCGTCACGCTCGTCGTCGGAGCCGCGCAGGGTATCGGCCGCGCGACCGCCGAGGCCCTGGCGCGTGCCGGTCACCGTCTCGTGCTCGCCGACCGCAAGGCCGAAGGACTGCGCAAGACTGTCGCGCTGCTCGGCGGCTCCGTCCCCACCTACCCCGTCGACATCCGCGACCACGACGCCGTCGCCTACCTCGTCGAGAACATCGAATCCGAGCACGGACCGATCGAGCATCTCGCGCACGTCGCAGGTGTCTTCACCACGGGCTCGGTGCTCGACTCCGATCCCGAGGACTGGCAGCACATGTACGACGTCAACGTCACCGGCCTGCTGTCGGTCCTGCGTTCGGTCGGACGGGCCATGCGGGAGCGGAGGTCGGGTTCGATCGTCGTCGTCGGATCGAACTCCGCGGGCGTGCCACGCATGGGCATGGGCGCCTACGGATCGTCCAAGGCCGCGTCCACGATGATCGTCCGGATCCTCGGACTCGAGCTGGCGCAATACGGGATCCGCGCCAACATCGTCGCGCCGGGTTCCACCGACACCGCCATGCAGCGCTCGCTGTGGGAGGACCCCAACGACGACGCCGGCGCACGCAGCGCCATCGAAGGTGACCTGTCGCAGTTCAAGGTCGGCATCCCCCTCGGCCGCATCGCCGAGCCCGCCGACATCGCCGAGGCCATCGAGTTCCTGCTGTCCGATCGTGCTCGTCACATCACCATGCAGGCGCTCTACATCGACGGCGGCGCCACCCTCCGCGCCTGACCGACAGACCTGCATCGACCCTGATCCCGAAAGGAAACGTTCCGTGACAACCGGTTTCGAGCGCACGCCGCTCGCCGACACCGCCCGCTACCCCGAGGAGTTCGCCGAGCGGTATCGCGCAGCCGGTTACTGGACGAACGAGACCTTCGGCGAATTCCTCCCGGCCCGCGCCGCCCGGTTCGCCGGTCGCATCGCCGTCGTCGGACACGACGCGACGGGCACCTGGCGGCGCATCACCTACCGCGAACTCGACGACGCCTCGGCCCGCGTCGCCGCCGGTCTCGCCGACCTCGGGGTCCGGAAGGGCGACCGAGTAGTCCTGCAGTTGCCGAACATCGTCGAGTACACCGAAGTGCTCTTCGCGGTCTTCCGCCTCGGTGCGCTCCCCGTCTTCTCCCTGCCCGCGCACCGCGCGTCGGAGATCGGCTACTTCTGCCGGTTCAGCGACGCCGCAGCGTACGTGATCGCCGCCGAACACGGCGGATTCGACTACCGCGTGCTCGCCCGGCAGGTCGCCTCCGAGATGGAGAATCCGCCGGTGGTCGTGGTCGCCGGTGAGGCCGAGGAATTCACTGCGCTCGGGTCGTTGCGCGACCGCGAAGCGGCGCCGATCACGGAGAACGACGCCGGAAACGTTGCCTTCCTGCAGCTGTCGGGTGGCACGACCGGAACGTCGAAGCTCATCCCCCGCACCCACGCCGATTACCTGTACTCCGTGCGCGAATCCGCGGTGATCTGCGGAGTGGACGAGAACACCCGCATGCTGGTCGCGCTGCCGGCGGCGCACAACTTCCCGATGAGCTCGCCGGGCATCCTCGGTGTGCTGCACGCCGGCGGCACCGTCGTCCTCGCTCCGGATCCGAGCCCCGACACCGCGTTCGCCCTCATCGAGAGCGAGGGCGTGACGATGGCGTCGCTCGTCCCGCCCCTCGCGCAGGCGTGGCTGTCGGCGCGGGCCCGCACCGAACGCGACCTGTCGTCGCTCGAGGTGCTGCAGGTCGGTGGTGCGAAGTTCCCGGCCGAGGCCGCCAAACGCGTTCGCCCCGAACTCGGCTGCACGCTGCAGCAGGTCTTCGGTATGGCGGAGGGTCTCGTCAACTACACCCGGCTCGACGACGACGAGGACACCATCGTCACCACCCAGGGCCGGCCGATCAGCCCCGACGACGAGATCCGCGTCGTCGACGACACGGACGAGCCCGTCGCCGCGGGCACCACCGGCCACCTGCTCACCCGCGGCCCGTACACGATCCAGGGCTACTACAATGCGCCGGAACACAATTCGATGGCATTCACCCCGGACGGCTTCTACCGCACCGGCGACATCGTCCGGCTCACCGAGCACGGCTACATCGTCGTCGAGGGACGCGCGAAGGACCAGATCAATCGCGGTGGCGAGAAGATCGCGGCCGAGGAGGTCGAGAATCATCTGATCGCGCACCCGGCCGTGCTCGACGCGGCGGTGGTGTCGATGCCCGACAAGTATCTCGGCGAGCGCACCTGCGCCTTCGTCGTCACCGAGGGGGAAGCGCCGAAGGCCCTCGCGCTCAAGAAGTTCCTGAGGGAGCGAGGGCTGGCCGACTACAAGATCCCCGACAAGGTGCAGTTCGTCGGCGCCTTCCCGGTCACGGGAGTGGGCAAGATCAGCCGGAACGAACTGCGGCGCGCCCTCGCGGCCACTCTGGAGGACTGATCTCGCTCCGCGACGACGGGATGACTTCACCCCGTTCGGCTCGAGCGGCGAGGATTGCGTAGCGGCCACCGCGGGCGACGAGGTCGTCGTGCGTTCCGCGTTCGACGATGTGGCCCCGGTCGAGGACCACGATCTCGTCGGCGTTCCGCACGGTCGAGAGCCGGTGCGCGATGGTGATGGTCGTGCGTCCGCTGCGCGCGGCGTCGAGGGCCTGCTGCACGGCGTGCTCGGTGTCGTTGTCGAGGGCGCTGGTCGCCTCGTCGAGCACGAGGACACGCGGGTCGCGCAGGAGCGTGCGGGCGATCGCCAGTCGCTGTTTCTCACCACCCGAGAAGCGGTATCCGCGGGCGCCGACGACGGTGTCGTAGCCGTCCGGCAGCGAGACGATCAGGTCGTGGATGTGTGCGGCGCGGGCCGCGGCCTCGATCTCGTCGTCGGTCGCGTCCGGCTTCGCGTAGCGCAGGTTCTCCCGGACGGTCGCGTGGAGGAGGTAGGTCTCCTGCGACACCACGCCGACCAGTCCGGCGAGATCGGCGAGCCTCATGTCGCGCAGGTCGACACCGTCGATGCTCACGCGTCCCTCGACCGGGTCGTACAGTCGTGCAACGAGCGAGCCGAGCGTGGTCTTGCCCGAGCCGGTCTCGCCGACGAGCGCGACCTGCGCCCCCGCCGGGACGTCGAGATCGATGCCGTCGAGGGCGTTGCGGTGCGCTCCTTCGTAGCGGAAGCTCACGTTCTCGAACCGCACCCGGCCGGCGACGGTCGCAGGGTCGACGGGCACCGGATCACGCGGGTCGTCGACGTCGACCGGAAGGTCGAGGTATTCGAAGATGCGGCTGAACAGGGCCAGCGAACTGGTGACGGAGACACCGACGTCGAGCAGGCTCATCAGCGGCCGGAACAGCGCGCCCTGCAAGCCGGTGAAGGCCACCAGGGTGCCGATCGTCATGCCGCCCGAGGTGGCCGGCAGACCGGCGACGAGATAGAGGACGGCGGGGATCGCCGCGAAGACGATGTTCATCGTGGCCATGCGCCAGCGGCCGGACAACTGCGCGTGCACCTCGAGATCGGCGAGTTCCTCCGACGTGCGGGCGAACTTGTCGGACAGGGCCGGGCCGGTGCCCAGCGTCTTGACGAGCAGCACGCCGCTGACCGACAGCCCTTCGTCGATCTGCGACTGCATGTCGGCGAGGCGCCGTTGCTGACGGGCGGTGACGGCGCGGCGCATGAGCGCGACCCGGCGCGTGAGCCAGATGGCCGGCGGGAGCACGATCAGGGAGAGCAGAGCCAGTCGCCAGCTGAGGACCGCCATGGCGATCGCCGTGCCGACGACGGTGGTGACGTTGGACGCCAGTGAGGTCGCGGTGTTGGTGACCACGGACTGCATGCCACCGATGTCGTTGGTCAGCCGCGACTGGATCTCACCGCCGCGGGTGCGGGTGAAGAAATTCAGCGACTGTCGCTGCAGGTGGGAGAAGACCCGGGTACGCAGACCGTGCATGACGTTCTGGCCGACGGTCGTGGAGATCCAGGTCTGGACGACGGACAGGAGCGAGCTCGCGACGGTGACGGCCAGCATGCCGCCGACGGCCCACAACAGCAGGCTCACGTTCTGGTGCGGGATGGCATCGTCGATGACGGCGCGGACGAGGAAGGGCGTCGCGAGGGAGATCACCGACGAGGCGATGATGAGCGCGACGACGAGGGTGATCTTCCACCGATAGGGCGCGAAGAGGTCGCCGATACGGCGCAGGCTCACCGGGGCCTCGCGGAGCTGCTCGAGATCCTTCTTGTCGATCCTGCCGCGGCTGCCCGGCTTGCCGCCGAGAGTGGGTGGGGGCTGCATCATGTGCGCCACCTCGATTCGTGGTTCGTGACTCGTACTTGTTGAGGTTGCCTCATTGAGGGTTAACCGTCAAGTGAGGTAATGTGACCACCATGCCGGATTCACCCGTCGCACTGCGCGATCTCCTCCTCACCACCACGCGTACGCTGCGCCGACGCTGGCACGACCTCCTCCAGCCGTGGGGATTGTCACCCCACGAGTACCGGGCGCTCGACGTCATCGGACGCGCCGACGACCCCATCCGCCTCGGCGCCGTGGCCAAGGAACTGCGCATCGTCCCCCGCTCGGCCACCGAGGTCGTCGACCGCCTGGAGTCGCGGGGTCTCACCGAGCGACTCCCCGATCCCGCCGACCGACGCGCGGTCTGCGTGCGGCTGACCGACGAGGGCCGCAGGATCCGGGCCGAACTGGCCTCGGCCCGCGATGCCGACGCCGTCGAGATGTTCGACCGGCTCGACGCCGAGGAACGCGCACGACTGTCCGATCTGCTGCACAAACTCGTCGACGACCGGCCGCGCTGATCCTTTCCGGTTCCGGGTACTCACATTCCCGACGGCAGCGACGTCTTCCCTACGAGTGTCCGTGCCGATCGAGGAGAGCCCTGTGAAGACCATCGACAGTCTGCAGTCGCGCGTCGACGCACTGAACCTGCCCGAGCTGACGAGCGAGCTCGACGAGAACGGCTGCGCCCTCACCGGGCCGCTGTTGAGCGACGACGAATGCACCGAACTCGCGGCCCTGTGGGACGACGACGCCCGCTTCCGTACCACGGTCGACATGAGCCGCTACGGGTACGGGCACGGCACCTACAAGTACTTCGGCTCACCCGTCCCCGACGCCGTCGCACACCTGCGCTCGGCGTTCTACCGGCAGCTGCTCCCCGTCGCGCGCTCGTGGGCCGAACGCCTCGGCGATCCGGCACCCTGGCCCGACGACTTCGACGACTGGCTCGACATGTGCCACGCGGCCGGCCAGACCGACCCCACCCCGCTGATGCTGCGCTACACCACCGGCGACTGGAACGCCCTGCATCGCGATCTCTACGGCGACCTCGTGTTCCCACTGCAGGTCGCGATCGGGCTCGACCGGGCGGGCGTCGACTACACCGGCGGCGAGTTCCTGTTGGTCGAACAACGGCCCCGCGCGCAGTCGCGGGGCACCGTCACCGTGCTCGAGCAAGGCCACGCGCTGATCTTCACCACCCGCGACCGACCGATCCGGTCGGCGCGCGGATGGTCGCGGGCGCCGGTCCGGCACGGCGTGAGCACCGTCCGATCGGGCCTGCGTCGCACGCTCGGCCTGGTACTGCACGACGCCGCCTGAGCGTCCTCGGCGCTACCCGACGCGGCCTACGCCGCTTCAGCGTTCGAAGATCCGCCTCGGATTGTCCACGAGCATCGTGGTGATCTGCTCGTCGGTCACGCCCCGTTCGCGCAGGGCCGGCAGCACCTCGTCGCTGATGTGGTTGTAGTTCCAGTTGGGCACGGCGGTCTGCTTCACGTCGTGCGGGAACCAGTCGATGAAGCACGACGCATCGTGCGAGAGCACCATGCGCTCGGTGTAACCGGCCTCCACGAGCGCGACCACCGTGTCGACGCGCTGCTCGAACGGCAACAGCAGATCGAGGCCGAAGCGGTCCATCCCGAGAATCGAACCGGCGTCGGCAATGCGACGCAGGTAGTCCAGATCGGTCGAATCACCGCTGTGCCCGATCACCACCTTGGTGAGGTCGACACCTTCCTCCGCGAGCACCCGCTGCGCCACCTGCCCCGACCCGGTATGCGGATTGGTGTGCACCGTGATCGGCACACCTGTCTCGACGTGCGCCTGCCCCACCGCTCGCATCACGCGCTCGACGCCCGGCGTGAGTCCCAGAATCTCGATGGCGCACTTGAGCATTCCTGCACGCACCCCCGTGCCGGCGATGCCCTCGCGGATGTCTTTCACGAACAGTTCGGTGAGCGGCTCCGGTCCGTCCACCAGCAACCCCGGCCCGACGTTGTGGAACTGGAACGGCAGGTCGTTGTAGGTGTACAGGCCCGTCGCGACGACGATGGAGATGTCCACCCGTTCGGCGACGCGCTGGATACGCGGGATGTACCGGCCGAGACCGACCACCGTGGGATCGACGATCGTGTCGATGCCGCGCTCCGACAACGCCTTCAACTTCGCGACCGCGTCGTCGACGCGTTCGTCCTCGTCCCACGGGCTCGGGTAGTCGGGAAAGTTGGTGCGGATCTCCTCGCCGAGTACGAAGACGTGCTCGTGCATGAGGACTCTGCCCAGACGGCCCGTGTCGAGAGGACCGCGAACGGTGTCGACGGATGTCATGACCGGTGACGCTAGGACACCAACGTGGGCAGGGGCAATCGATTTCACGAATCGGTGGGAGTCGACTCCTCGAGGGCCTGACGGTAGCGACGCATGCCGCGCAGCCACCGGTCGTAGTCGGCGCCCTTGTTCCGGTACATCTCGAGGACCTCCGGGTGCGGAAGGATCAGGAAGTGCTCCTCCTCCATTGCCGCGAACACCGTCTCCGCGACGTCGACGGGTTCGAGCACCGCACCGGCGGTCGTGACGGCCCGGGTGGCGAGTTCACCGAGTGCGTGCCCGGATGCGTCCCCCGAGTACAGCAGAGGTGTGTTGACGCCCATCGGGCACAGGCAGCTCACCCTCACACCCTTGTCGCCGTAGGTCACCGACAGCCACTCGGCGAAACCGACGGCCGCGTGCTTGGTGACCGAGTAGGTGGCCGAGCCGATCTGTGTGAGCAGGCCGGCCGCCGACGCCGTGCTGACGAAATAGCCCTCGCCACGTTCGACCCATCGGGGTACCAGCAGTCGCGCCGCACGGATGTGTGCGCGCAGGTTGACGTCGAAGGACTGCTCCCAGACCGAGTCCTCGATCTCCAGGCCGGGCACACCGGTGACACCCGCGTTGGCGAAGTACAGGTCCACGGGACCGAACTCCGCTTCGGCGCGCTCGACGAGGCCGCGGATGTGTTCGTCGTCGGAGACGTCCGCCGCCACCGCGACGGCGCTCCCCGGCGTCTCCTCCTCGAGCGTCGCGACGACGCGCTGCGCCGCGTGTTCGTCGAGGTCGGCGACCACCACTCGTGCACCTCGCTCGACGAGGCCGGCAGCGATGGCGCCGCCGATTCCGCCGCCCCCGCCTGTCACGACGGCCACTCTGCCTTCGACCTTCATCGCTGATACCTCCCCGTCGAATCGCAGTGCCGTCCCGTGCGGCACAGTTGGTACTGAACCTGTCTACACGTATCACCGGCTGTAGGTACCGCTCACACGCACGGAGGTCGAGCACCCGGGATGGACGAATTGTTCTCCGTCTCCCGTCCGCGACGCGAGATCGCGCCGGGCGCCGTGCATGTGCCCGACTGGCTCGACCCGGGCGAACAGCGCGAGCTCGTCGAGCTGTGTCGTGATTGGGCGCGCCCGCCGGCGCCGATGCGGCACACCCTGCTTCCGGGTGGCGGACGGATGTCGGTGAGCACGGTGTGCCTCGGATGGCACTGGTCGCCGTACCGCTACACCCGCACCGCGGTCGATGTCGACGACGCTCTCGTTCCGCCGCTTCCCGACCGGCTCGTCGAACTCGGGCGGCGTGCCGTCGCCGATGCCTACGACGATCCGGCGGCCGGGGGCGGGTACGAGCCCGATACCGCTCTGATCAATTTCTACGACCGCGACGCGCGGATGGGGATGCATCAGGACAAGGACGAGCGGGTGAGCGCGCCGATCGTGTCGCTCAGTCTCGGGGATGCCTGCTTGTTCCGGTTCGGCAACACCGAGTCGCGCGGCCGGTCGTACACCGACGTGCGTCTCGAGTCCGGCGATCTGTTCGTCTTCGGCGGTCCGTCGCGGTTCGCCTATCACGGGGTGCCGGTCGTGTATCCGGACACCGGCAGTTCCCGCTGCGGACTCACCGCGGGGCGCCTCAACATCACCCTGCGGAGTACCGGACTTGCTTGATCGAACCGCTCGAAAATTCCGAACGTTCGGTCTGTGACTTTGTAACCAACTACACTTGGAGTAGCGTTTCGCCGGCGAGAAATACGTCAAATCGGACGATATTCTCGTGCGGTAGTCATCGGTGTCGGGGTCGATCACAGGAGACTGCCATGCCCGACTTCGCTTGTCGTCGTGTCCTGGCGATCATCGCAGGACTCGCCCTCGGCCTGACCGGACCCGTCGTCGCCGCCGCCACTGACGGCACCGCGCCCACCGCCGGCGCGGAGACCTTCCGTCCGTGCCCGGAGCGGTTCGTCATCGCGGTCGACGGAACCCGCAACATCGACACCCCGGATTCGATCGATCCCGATTCACCCCTCGCGAAGATCTCGGCGCGGTACGCGGCACCCGGCACGGTGGTCGAGCACATCCGCTATCCCGCCGTCGTGGTTCCGGTGCCGGAGTCCGGGTCGAGCGAGGGATCGGGGCGACTCGCGTACGACGAGTCCAAGAGGATCGGGCATCAGCGCCTGCGCGAGACGATCACCGTCCGGCACGGTTCGTGCCCCGACAGCGAGCTCGTCGTCCTCGGTTACTCGCAGGGCGCGTCGATCGCCGGCGACGTCCTCGCCGAGATCGCGGCCGACGGTTCGGTGCCGCCGGAGCGGATCAGCGGTGTGCTGTACTCCGACCCGCGTGACACCCGGGGAGTCGAAACGCTGTTCCCGGGCGAGGTCGTCCCGGGCATCACGCTCGGTGGCGGTCGCGACGACTTCGGCACGATCGCCGTCGAACGGATCTGCATCGAGGGCGACGCGGTCTGCGACGGCGTGACACCGGAGGAGAGCGAAGGGTGGTTGGGCGAGAACGTCACCGGCTACCTGAGGCTGCACACGACCTATCCCGACTACGACCCGTGAGGATCGTCGCACCCGGGAGAACCCGGGCCGGGATATACCGGTTCGGTATCGTCGGTTCATGAGCGTCGAGTCCCCGGCCACCCACCTCCCTGCTTCCGGTGATGATCCTCTCGCGCTGGAGCGGCAGGTGTGTTTCGCTCTCGCCGTGGCGAACCGCGCCGTGCTCGCGGTCTATCGACCGATCCTCGACAGGCTGGGACTGACCCACCCGCAGTACCTGGTGATGCTCGCCCTGTGGGAACGCTCGCCGCTGACGAGCAAGGAAGTGGGGCAGTTACTCCAGCTCGACTCGCCCACGCTGTCTCCCCTGCTCAAGCGACTCGAGGCGCTGGGCCTGATCACCCGCGCGCGCAGCGCGGCCGACGAACGGCAACTCGTCCTCGAGCTCACCGACGCCGGCCGGGCGCTGCGTGCCGAGGCCGAGTCGGTGCCGGGACAGGTCGTCGATGCCCTCGGTGTCGGGCTCGACGAACTCCAGGACCTGCACGCCGCGCTCGTGCGCGTCAACGCGGCGGCGTTGAAGGCCGGAGCACTCTGACAGCTCGGTAGCTGCCGCAACCCCGACGGCTCGCGGCAGCACTGTCCGACCGTCTTCTATCGATACGCATCGGCACGGTGCGAAATCGCGGTGACCTCGACCGTGCGGTTCGCATCATCGATCAGATACAGGACGCGATATTCACCTCGCCGGGCGCTGTACGCCGGCGCAAGAGGCGGATTCAACGGCTTCCCCACCCGCTTCGAATTCTCGAGAAGGGGTCCTGTGACGAACTCGTATACCGCAGTTGCTACCTTCTCCGGCAACGACCTCGCCATGGCGCGTGCAGCCGACCTCGCCATCACCAGCCGATACGGGTGGTCCGGAGTGCTCATTCCTCGGACGACCGAGCATCACGCATCAGCTGCGTCAATTCCTGTACATCGACGACGTCTCCCGACTCGACCTCCGTTCGGCCCTCGACGTGCGCCCGCAGCAGATCCGTATCCGACAACACCGCGATCGTCTCCTGCATCGCGTCGTAATCGTCGGCACCGAGAAGCACCGCGGCGCGGTGCCCGTTGCGGGTGATCTCGAATCGCTCGTGTGTGCGCTCGGCCTCATCGACCAGTCGTGACAATTGCGCCCGCGCGTCGGCAACAGGAAGAGTCGTCATGTACATAATTCTAGCGAATTACTATGAGAAGTCTCAGGTCATTCCGTTCGCGCCGGTTCCGACACCGGCTTTCGACGGGAAGCCACGAACGCCAGGACGAGGCCGAAGGCCGCCCAGCCCAGCACAGCACAGCACAGCACAGCACAGCAGGACGATCGCAGGTAAACCCGCGCCGGCGCCGTCGTGATCCGGCCGGACGGTCGGTGACCCGGGGCGCCGCACGCGCGGACGCCCCGGGACCGGCTCAATGCGGGAGTTCGAGCGTCGTCGGCACCAGCGGAACCGAGGCCTCGCCGGTGTAGACGAGGAAGGTGAACGACTCCTGGAAGTACAGGTTCACCGTCTCTGCGTCGTGCGAGAGGTAGCCGATCGACAGATCCTGGCCGACCTGCAGGTCGTAGTCGCCGCCTCTCGTGGTCAGCACGAACGCGCCGTCGATCGCCGGGGCCCAGATGAGGTCGCCGTCGATGAGGCGGCGCAGTTGTTCGCGGATCGGGTAGCCGTGATCGGACGTCTCGCTGACCTTGGTGTACTCGTCGGCGCCGAGCAGGATCGAGTACGGGCCACCCACACCCGCCAGTCGCAGCTGCGACAGCGCCTGGCTGATGATCTCCGGGAAGTCGCGGGGATCCTGGGGCAGCTGCAGGGACGGGTTCGACGACGACGCCCGGATGCCCTCGATACCCGCGGCCGCGTAGCCTTCGAAGATCGCGCGGTCCTCGGCGAAGGCGATCTGGCGGGCCGCTTCCTTGACGGGGTCGAGGTCGATGTCGCGGGAACCGCGCTCGACGCTGTCGATCTCCTCGCGCGACAGCGTGAACGGCACCCGCAGTTCGACGACCGGCGCGACGCGGTGCTGACGCGCCCGCACTCCGGCGGCCGGGGGTTCGATCTCGCGGGTGCGGCCGAGACCCACCGCCGCGAAGTCGGTGCCGTGCGGTCCGGAGAAGTCGACGACGGTGCGCCCGGCGACGTGTCGCTTGAAGGTGCGTGCGGCCTCCTCCTCGATCTCGGTCCATGCTGCCTCGGAAATCGGGGCGAGGTCGCGATACAGATTGTTCACAGGGTCGAACTCCTTCGCAGAGCGCCAACTCCGAGTGATCCGTCGGCAGGCCGGCCGGCGGTCGAGGCACTCGGATCTTCGTGGGAGGGAATTTCCGCCGGTGACGGCGGAAGATCTTCGAGGAACTCCAACGAGGGGCAGAAGAACAGCGATCCCGTCACCGCGGTGGAGAAGTCCAGGATGCGGTCGGTGTTGCCGGGCGGGCTGCCCAGGAACATGTTGCGCAGCATCTGCTCGGTCACCTCCGGGGTGGCCGAGTAACCGATGAAGTAGGTGCCGAACTCGTCGGCGCCGAAGCTGCCGAACGGCATGTTCGCGCGCACGATCTGCTGCTCGACCCCGTTCTCGTCGACGATCACGTTCAGTGCGACATGCGAATTCGCGGGTTTGGTCTCGTCGTCGAGCTCGATGTCGTCGAGCTTGGTCCGGCCGATCGCCCGCTCCTGCTCCTCGACGGTCAACGAGTTCCACGACGCGAGGTCGTGCAGGTATTTCTGGACGACGACGTAGCTACCGCCGGCGAAGTCCGGATCCTCGTCGGAGACCAGGGCCGCCTCGACGGCCTCGTCGTCCTCGGGGTTCTCGGTTCCGTCGACGAAGCCGAGCAGGTCGCGGCGTTCGAAATAGCGGAAGCCGTGCGTCTCGTCGACGACCCGAGCCGCACCGCGCAGCCTATCGTTGATCTTCGCGGCGAGTTCGAAGCACAGGTCCATCGTCGACGCGCGGAGGTGGAACAACAGGTCGCCGTGGGTCGAGGGGGCCTGGTGCCGACCGCCGTCGAGCGGGACGAACGGATGCAGTCCGGCGGGCCGGGGGCCGTCGAACAGCCGGTCCCACATATCCGAGCCGATGCCGGTGACGACCGACAGGCCGCCCTCCGGGATGCGGAAACCGACCGAGCGGCGCAGGCCCGAGAGATCTTCGAGCAGATCCCGCACGGTGTCCTCTGCGCCCTCGTCGACGGTGACGACGAGGAAGATCGCCGCTTCGGTGAGCGGGGTCAGTATCGGTTGTGCACGAACCACTCCGACAACGCTAGTGCACCCCGCACGAAACAGGCGTTCGCGACACGCCGACGTTCGTCACTGCACAACTGCAGCGTCAAGGCACCATCCAGCCCAGCACCGAGGTGGACTGCAGCCACACGAGGACGGCGAGCACCGCGAGACCGGCGATGCTCAGCGGCCAGATCCGGCGCATGAGCAGCCCGTCCTTGCCGGACAGTCCCTTCACCGACGACACCAGCGCGAGGTTCTGCAGTGCGATCGGGGTGCCGGTGGTGCCGCCGGCCATGTTCCCGGCGACCAGCACGGTCGGGTCGAGTCCCGACTGCTGGGCCGCGGCGACCTGCAGGCTGCCGAACATCGCGTTGGAGGCGGTGTTCGAGCCGGTGACCACGACGCCGAGCCAGCCGAGCACCGGCGACAACAGCGCGAACGCCACGCCCGCACCGGCGAGAAAACCGCCGATCGTGGCGGTCTGCCCGGACAGGTTCATCACGTACGCGAGGGCGAGGACCGCCGTCACCGTCGCGAACGACCACCGCAACTGCACGACCGCCGCGACGAAGCATCGCACCGCGTCGGCCACCGCGACCTTCAGCACCGGTATCGACAGCAGCGCGGCGACGAAGACGAGGCTGCCCGGGGCAGTGAGCAGATCGATGGTGAAGGTCTCCGCGGTGGGAACGTCCCCGTCGGCCGTAGTCACGTCCACACCCGGCCAGGGGAACGACAGGCTCGCGTTCGACAACAGCGACGCCACCGGACCGAACCGGCTGACGAGGAAGACGACCACGATCAGGGCGTAGGGGGCGAACGCCTCGACGACGCGTCGACGCGAGTCGTGGATCCGGTCGGATGCGGCCCGGCGGGCCTCCCGATGCATGGGGTGCACCTTCACCGCGACCAGCAGCACGAGCAGACCGGCCACGGCACCGGCGATGTTGCTCAGCCCCACGGTGAGATAGCTCGCGCACACGAACTGGGCGGCGCCGAAGGCAAGTCCGACGACGAGCGCGACCGGCCACGTCTCGCGAACTCCGCGCCATCCGCCGACCACCGCGACCAGCACGAGCGGAACGAACACCGCGAGCAGGCAGACCTGACGCGCGACGACCGGTCCGATCTCGTCGATCGGGATCTCCGAGACGCGCGACATCGTCAGGATCGGTGTGCCCATGACGCCGAGCGGGGTGACGACCGAGTTGGCGAGCAGCGACGCCGCGGCCGCACGCACCGGCGGCAGACCGGCACCGATGAGCACGACGGTCGCGACGACGATGGGGGTGCCGAAACCGGCGACCGCCTCGAGCAGCGCGCCGAACAGGAAGGCGATGACGATGGTGAGGATCCGCGGATCCGGGGATATTCGCCCGAAGGCGCGGGTGAGGACGTCGAAGTGCCCGGATTCGACGGTGAGCCGGTACACCCAGACGGCGTTGACCACCGTCCACATGATCGGGAAGAGACCGAAGACCGCACCTTCGACACCGGCACTGAGCGCGGACCCGACCGGCATGCCGTAGACGGCGGTGCCCACGATCAGGGCCACGACCACCGCGATTCCCGCGGCCGAATGCGACCGCAGTCGGAAGACGGCGAGCAGGACGAGCATGGTCAGCAGCGGGAGTACCGCCACCAGTGCCGACCACGCGAGCGACCCGCCGACCGGCGCGATCGGCTGAACGTATGCACCTGTCACTGCATCACGACCGGTGTGTCTGCACGGCGGTGCGGATGGTGGCGGCCGTGCCGTCGAGAACGGTCCGGTTCGGTGTCCGCCAATCGGCTCGGATCCCGAAGCCGTCCCCGGCGCTGCGCGGCACGAGGTGCAGGTGCACGTGGAAGACCTCCTGGCCGGCGGCGGCGCCGTCGGCGAGGAACATGTTCACGCCCTCGATCGGGAGGTCGGACGCGCGCATCGCCGTGGCGATCCGTTGCCCGGCGGTGAACACCTTCGCTCCGTCGTCGGGATCGAGTTGTGCCAGTCCGGAGGCGTGCCGCTTCGGAATCACGAGCAGATGCCCGGGAGTGAACGGGCGGATGTCCATGAACGCGAGCACGTCGGGTTCGTCGAGCACGACGCTGGCCGGCGACTGCCCGGCCACGATGGCGCAGAAGATGCAGTCCGTCACTGTGGCGTGGACTCCTCCGCACGTGCGGGTCCGCGGGCGGTTTCGAGCAGGCGTAGCAGTTCGCCCTGCACCGTAGGACGGTCGCGCACCGGGTCGTCGCTGTGCGCGAGACACAGCATCGCTTCCTCGACGGCCGCGACGAGCAGGTGCGCGAGCACCGACGTCCGCGTGGGCGACGCCTCGTAGGTCTCGGGATCGAGGGTGACGAGCATGCGCTCGATGGCCTTCAGCGAGGAGTGCCGGTGGGTCTCGCGGACCTCGGCCCAGCCGAGGACCGCGGGGGCTTCGATGAGCAGCAGCCGGCGGGTCGCGGGGTCGTAGACCGCGTCGAGCGAGGCGAGCACGGCTTGGGTGAAGCCCTCCCAGGCGTCCTCGACCGGTTCGGCCGGGACCAGGGAGCTCTCCGCTTCCGACTGGAGTCGTTCGATGACACCGCGGAACAGATCCCGCTTGTCGGCGAAGTGGTGGTAGAGCGCACCGCGCGTCACCCCCGCCACCGAGACGATCTCCTCCGTGGCCGCCGCCGCGTATCCGTCGCGCAGGAACACCTCGCGCGCTGCATCGAGCAGCGCGGTGCGTGTTCGCGCTGCGTCACGCAACCGACCCGTATTTCCCGGTTTCACCGACACTTCGTTCTCTCCTGCTGATACCGCCACCCCCATCGGACACTCCCCCCGGCAGTCGGTTCCCGTGATTCCTGTCGAATCGGCTTCCTACAGAATCGGCGCCGGCGTGTACTTCGCTGCTTCCGGATACTGCGTCACGAGGTCCTGCACCGCCGCGACGACCGCTTCGACCTGCGCGACCGCAGCTCCGGCGAAGACCTCCCGGTCGGCCAGTGCCGCGTCGAGCGCGGCGCGGTCGAGCGGCAGCCGGTCGTCGGCGGCGAGACGGTCGAGCAGATCGGGTTCGCGACCCTCCTCGCGCATCGCGAGTGCGACGGAGACCGCATGCTCCTTGATGACCTCGTGTGCGGTCTCGCGACCCACCCCGGCCCGGACCGCGGCCATGAGGACCTTGGTCGTCGCGAGGAACGGCAGGTACCGCACGAGTTCCTTCTCGATCACCGCCGGGTAGGCACCGAACTCGGCGAGGACCGTCAGGAAGGTCTCCATCTGGCCGTCGATCGCGAAGAAGGCGTCGGGAAGGGCCACACGGCGGACGACGGAGCAGAAGACGTCGCCCTCGTTCCACTGCGCGCCGGCGAGCTCGGCGGCCATGGAGGCATAGCCGCGCAGGACGACCTGCAGGCCGTCGACGCGCTCGCACGAGCGGGTGTTCATCTTGTGCGGCATCGCGGACGACCCCACCTGGCCGGGCTGGAAGCCCTCGGTGACGAGTTCGTGGCCGGCCATGAGCCTGATGGTGTGGGCGAACGACGCGGGACCGGCGCCGACCTGCACGAGCGCGGAGAGCACGTCGTGGTCGAGCGAACGCGGATAGACCTGGCCGACGCTCGTGAAGACGTTCGCGAAGCCGAGATGCTGCGCGACCTTCTGCTCGAGCTGCGCGAGCTTGGCGGAATCACCGCCGAGCAGGTCGAGCATGTCCTGTGCGGTGCCCATCGGGCCCTTGATCCCGCGCAGGGGGTAGCGGGCCATCAGTTCCCGGACGCGCTGCAGCGCGATGAGCAGTTCGTCGGCGGCCGACGCGAAACGCTTGCCGAGGGTGGTGGCCTGCGCCGCGACGTTGTGCGAGCGACCGGCCATGACGAGCGAGGCGTACTCGGTGGCGCGCTCGGCGAGGCGTGCGGCCACGGCGACACCGTGGGAGTGGACGTGCTCGAGCGACCGCAGGATCTGCAGTTGCTCGACGTTCTCGGTGAGGTCGCGGCTTGTCATGCCCTTGTGGACGTGCTCGTGACCGGCGAGGGCGTTGAACTCCTCGATGCGGGCCTTGACGTCGTGGCGGGTGACGCGCTCGCGCTGGGCGATGGACTCGAGGTCGACCTGCTCGATCACGCGTTCGTAGTCGGCGATCGCCTCGGCGGGAACGTCGATCCCGAGTTCGGCCTGCGCCCGCAGCACCGCGAGCCACAGCTGCCGCTCGAGCACGATCTTGTACTCGGGCGACCACAGGTCCCGGAGTTCGGGGCTGGCGTAGCGGGTGGCGAGGACGTTGGGGATGTGGCTCACACAAGTGAGTTTACGGTCCGGGTCTGCTCCCGTATTCCCCGACCTCAATCCTCGACCGGGGGCGCGACGGTCTCGACGACGTCGAGCAGGATGCCGCGCGCGAGCGAGCGCGGGTCGGGATCGAGCTCGCCCAGTCCGCCGAGGACCGCGCCGTCCACGACCGCCACGAGCCGGCGCACCTCGCGGGGCCGCACCGATCGGCAGCAGCGTTCGAGCAGGTCGGTGAGCAGGTGGTCGATCTGCTCGCGCATGCGGACCTGCACGTCACGCAGTTCCGGATAGCGGGCTGTCGCGACGCACCGCTCGTACCGGGAGATCAGGCGTTCGCGGTCGATGCCGCCGTCGCAGTCCCGCGGTCCGATGAGCAGTTCGACGATGAGATCGGCCGTGCCCTCGAGACTGCGCGGGAGCGGCTGGATGTCGCGGACGCGCTCCCGCATCGCGTCGAGTTCCCGCTCGCTGTTGTAGTCGACCGCGCATGCGACGAGGTCGTCGAGCGATTCGAAGTAATAGGTGGTCGATGCGAGCGGCAGGCCCGCGCGGGTGGCGACGGCCCGGTGGCGGACGGCGTCGATCCCCCCTTCGAGGATGAGGTCGGCCGCTGCCTCGACCAGCGCCTGACGGCGCCGTTCGCCCTTCGGAGTCGCAGCAATCGACACCTTCTCATGGTGACAGTCCCGACCGTCTCACCAGGGGAGAACGGAAGTGGAGACCAACCGGTACCATTGCGCCCGCCCGCGCGTGTCGAGTCCTCGGCGAGCGCAGCCCCGCGAGTAGATCATCGAACGATCGGAGCCGTACCGGATGAGACGTCGACGCTTTCTGCAGGCATCGCTTCTCGGGGCCGCCCTGGCGGGTGCCGGCGCCGCGGCGCCGGGCATGTCCGGTATCGGCCTCCCGCGTGCGGACGCGCTGCCCGTCGGGGTCGACGAGTACCGCCGACTCGTGCCCGAACTGTTCGTTCCGCCGCCCGCCCCGCCGGAGCATTCCGAGGTCGTCGTGGTGGGCTCCGGTTTCGGTGCGAGCGTCGCCGCGCTGCGCCTGGCCGAGGCCGGGAACCGGGTCACGATGCTCGAGCGCGGCATGCGCTGGCCCCGCGACCCGCACCGCGAGATCTTCACGACCGACCTGCTCGCCGATGGTCGCGGCTACCACCACCGCACCCATTTCACCGGACCGACGGGCATCCCGGTGGTGTGCGACGACTTCGCCGGTGTCCTCGATGTGGTCGACTACCCGAACATGTCGGTGTGGCGCGGCGCGGCGGTGGGTGGCGGATCGATCGTGTTCACCGGAGTGATGATCGCTCCCGAACGGCACCTCTTCGAGCACGTCTTCGGCGGCCGTCTGTCCTACGACGAGATGACCTCCACCTGGTACCCGAAGGTGCGCTCGATGCTGCGCCTCGACCCGATGCCCGACGACATCTACAACGCCGCCGAGTTCACGCACTCGCGGCGATGGGACGACGACGCGCGCGCCGCCGGTTACAGCCCGCACCGCATCGACGGCATCTGGGATTGGGACGTCGTGCGCGCCGAACTCGCCGGCTCGGTCCGCCGATCGGCCGTCGCGGGCGAGAGCAATCTCGGCAACTCGAACGGCGCGAAGTTCGATCTCACGCAGAACTACATCCCGGCGGCAGAGGCGACCGGGCGCACCCTGGTGTGCCACGGTCACCGGGTGCTTGCGATCGGTCAGAACGGCGACGGCCGCTACCGGCTCGACGTGCAGGCCGTCGACCCGACGGGGGTGGTGCTGCGCACTACCACGATCACGTGCGACCGCCTCGTCCTCGGCGCCGGATCGATCGGCACGACCGAGCTGCTCGTCAAGGCGCGGCACACCGGTTCGCTGCCGAACCTCGACGAGCGCGTGGGCCGGGGCTGGGGCACCAACGGCGACGCGGTGCTCGTCCGCTCGTTCGCGCTCACCGAGGGTTTCGGCGGCGACCAGGGCGCGCCGTCGGCGTCGCGGATCGTCGACGAGTCCGGTCTGCCGCTGAGCCTCGAGAATTGGTTCGTCGCGGGCACCGCGAAGGACGTCGGGATGCTCGCCTCCCTCGGCATGACCCTCGACCCCACCCGTGCCGACTTCGCGTACGACCCGGGTGCCGATCGGGCGGTTTTGAACTGGCCGACCGGTGGCGAACGCGAGAGCGTCGACGCCCTGCGGGCCGTGCACAACGCGATGGCGCAGGCCGGTGGCACGATCCCGGGCGCATCGCCGATGGCCGAGGACGTCAACGCGACCTTCACTGCGCATCCACTCGGTGGTGCGGTGCTCGGCGAGGCGACCGACGGTTACGGCCGCGTGCACGGCCATCCCGGTCTCTACGTCGTCGACGGCGCGCTGATCCCGGGCAGCACCGGCACCGCGAACCCGTCGCTGACCATCGCGGCGCTGGCCGAACGGAACATCGCGCGGATCATCGCCGACGGGCGGTGACCCGGCCGCGGCGGTCCGGCACGGCGTTCAGGAGACGGGCAGCCAGGCCGCGAGCCGGTCGAGCGCCGCGGTGACGTCGGCAGTCGAACCCGCGAACGACAGCCGCACGGTCTCGCCGCCGCGCACGGTGTCGAAGTCGACGCCCGGTGCGAGCGCGAGCCCGGTGTCGTGGAGCAGCCGCGCGCACCACGCCGTCGAGTTCTCGCCGTCGAGCAGATGGCCGATGTCGGCATAGACGTAGAAGGCGCCGTCTGCCGGTGCGAGTTTCGTGATGCCGAGATCCGGCAGCCCTTCGAGCAGCAGTTCCCGGTTCACCGCGTAGCGGGAGACGTGCCCGTCGAGTTCGGTGCGGGCCTCGGTCCCGAACGCCTCGACCGCCGCGAACTGCGAGACCGACGGCGGGCACACCGTCATGTTCGACGCGAGTCGCTGCAGAGCCGGACGCATCGTCTCGGGCGCGAGCATCCAGCCGAGCCGCCAACCGGTCATCGAGAAGTACTTCGACACCGAGCCGATCACCACCGAGTCGCGCGAGGTCGCCCACGCCGTCGAGGTCGCCGGTGATCCGGTGCCCTCACCGGTCTCGGACCGGACGGTGCCGAACTCGATGCCGTGGTAGATCTCGTCGGAGATGAGCAGGCTGCCGTGCTCGTCGCACCAGCGCGCGAGCGCCGCGAGCTCGGACGGTTCGATCATCGTGCCGGTCGGGTTGGCGGGGCTGGCGACGACGATTCCCGCAGGCGGAGCGTCGAGTTCCTCGAGCATCGCGACGGTGGGCTGGTAGCGGGTCTGCGGACCGCAGTCGAGTTCGACGACACGACAACCGAGCGCGGCGAGGGTGTTGCGGTAGGCCGGGTAGCCGGGGCGGGCGACGACCACGGTGTCGCCGACGTCGAAGGCCGCGAGGAACACCAGGGTGAAGGCGCCGGACGAGCCGGTGGTGACGACGACGTCGTCCGCGTCGACGTCGATGCCGTACTTGTGGCGGTGGTACGCCGCGATCTCCTCGCGCAGCGGCAGGATGCCGAAGGTCTCGGTGTAACCCAGCAGTTCCGCATCGATCGCCAGGTTGGCGGCCCGGAGCACGGGAGCGGGTGCGGGGGTCGACGGTTGTCCGGCGGCGAGACTCAGGACGTCGCCGTGGCTGCGCTGCCGCTCGGCGGCCGCCTTCCACACATCCATGACATGGAACGTCTCGATACCGGAGCGTTGGGATTCGGGGCGCACGTCGACGACGGTAGTACGCCCGCGTCGTTCGTCAGAGCCGGACGCGCTGAAGTCGGGTGAGGGCACCCCACGCGATCGGATAGTCCTGACGATCGACGACCTTCACCTGCGTGGCCTCCGCGTCGGGTTCGGGCGTCGGTTGCGGCACGACCGGCAACAGCAGATGCGAGTCGAACTGTCCGCCGGCGTGCACGATGTGGAAGCCCTTGTTGATGGTGCGATCGTGCCCGACGCGTGGGTTCTCGTCGAGGTCGTGGCCGGCGATGACGAGCACGAGGCTCGATCCGGCTTCGAAGAAGGTGCTGTGCGGCATGATCTCGATGTCGACGGGCACGATCTGGTCGGGCAGCAACGGCCAGTACTTCGTCTGGTCGTGGACGGGCCGGTAGGCGGTGGAGGCCTCCGGGTCCAGCGCCCGCCGCGAGACCCGCATCCACCCGTGGGCGACGAATCCCTTCTCGTAGCCGCCGTGGCCTTCGAACCACACGTCGCGGCCGTGCTCGTCGCGCTTGGCGAGCCCGACGAACAGGTCCATGTCGTTGGCGTCCTTCGCCTGCACCCACAAACGCAGCGCCGCGTGCCCGGTGATCTCGGTGTCCTCGTCGAAGGTGTGGGTGAAGACGAGTTCGTCGCCCGCGACGGGGAAGGTGCGGCGGAACTGGCTGCTCTCGCACGGGGTGGTGCTCAGGTCGGCGTTCGCGTGGTCGAGGTGGAATGCGACGTAACGGGTGTCGGGGACCGGCCACTCGGATTCGAAGCGTTCGGAATAGGTGCGCAGGTCGTGGCGGGTCTCGAGACGGATGCGCGGGGTGTCCTCGAAGCCGTTGTCCTCGTCCTTGAGGAAGCGGTCGAAGAATCGTCGCTGGTAGTCGAGGGCCTCGTTGCCGTAGAAGGTCTGCCACATCTTCCGGCCGTGGGTGTAGAGCCACTTGTGCTCCGACGCGATGCGGCGGTAACCCTCGACCGACCCGCGGGCGCGTGGGCCCTGATCGGACCACGAGACGCCGACGAGCGCGGGCACGGTGACGTCCTCGAGCCGGGGCGGCGGGGCGAGGTGACGGAAGAAGTCGGGGAAACGGCGCCGCAACCACGGGGTGAACCGCCGGAGGGAGGCGGCGCCGCAGCGGGCCCCGGTGTTCATCGCGCTGTACCAGAACTCGCTGTAGCGGGTCTCGGGGATGCCGCCCTGGGTGAGGATGTCGCGGCAGGGATCGCTCACACCCTCCCAGGGTGCGATGGCCGCGAGACAGGGCGGGTTGAGCGCGGCGGTGTACCACTGCAGTGTGGCGAGATAGTCGGCGCCGGCGAGGCCGACGCGGCCGTTGCTCCACTCCTGACCACCGGCCCATTCCACGACGGACGCGCAGTCGAGCGCGGCCCGGCCGAGCAGCAGGCGGGGACGGCCGCCGCTAGCGTGATGACCGCGCATGTCCGCGACGACGAGGACGTAGCCGCGAGGAACCCAGTAGGCGGGGTCCGGTGCTTCGAAGGAGGTGCAGTCACTGATCTCGAGATCGCCGATGTGGTTGCCGGATTCGGCGAGGTAGTCGAAGTCGACGGGATACCGGTCGACGCCGGCGTCCTTGCCGTAGGGGGTGACGGCGACCAGCACGGGGCAGCGGTCGTGCTCACCGGAGTCGGCAGGACGGTAGACGTCGGCTCTCAGTACGGTGCCGTCGCCCGCGCGGATCGGCACGTCGCGCTCGACGAGGACGTCGTCCGGCAACCCGTGGACGACGACGTGGTGGTGCCGTAGCGGTGTCGGGTCCGGCGTCGGCGTTCGTCTTCGAGAAACCATGCAGTCACCCCTGGCGGCATCGAAATGCACCGAGTGTGCAACATACACCCGGTAGGTGCAAGGGTGAAGGACGAGAGTGAAAGGCTAGACCGAGATCCGGCCCTCGACGGCCGCCAGACCGATGTCGCGGCGGAAGTGACCGCCCGGCAGCTTGACGTCGGCGAGCCGATCATAAGCGGCCTCGCGCGCGGACGCGAGATCGGCACCCACACCGATCACGTTGAGCACGCGCCCACCTGCGGAGACCAGCGCGCCGTCCTCGCGACGCTTCGTGCCGGCGTGCAGCACGGTGTCGCCCTCGGCGCCGGTGATCACATCGCCGGTGCGCGGGGTGGACGGGTAGTACTCGGCGGCGAGCACCACGGTCACCGCGGCGCCGTCCTTCCAGCGCAGCGGCGGAAGCTCGGCGAGCGTGCCGGCGGCGACCGCCTTCAGGGCCTCGCCCAGCGGGGACTCGAGCAGAGCGAGCACGGCCTGGGTCTCCGGGTCGCCGAAACGGCAGTTGAACTCGACCACGGCCGGGCCCTCGGCGCCCATCGCCAGACCCGCGTAGAGCAGTCCGGAGAAACCGCATCCGCGGCGCACCATCTCGGCCGCGACGGGCTCCACGACCTCGGAGACGATCCGCTCGACGCTACCCTCGGGCAACCACGGCAGCGGCGTGTAGGCACCCATGCCACCGGTGTTGGGGCCGGTGTCGTCCTCGCCGACGCGCTTGTGGTCCTGCGCCGGGAGCAGCGGCACGACCGTCTCGCCGTCGACGAGGCAGAACAGCGAGACTTCGGGACCGTCGAGGAAGGACTCCAGCAGGACGGGGTGCCCGTTCTCGAGGATCTCGGCGGCGTGGTCGCGGGCGGCGGCGCGATCGGTGGTGACGACGACGCCCTTACCGGCAGCGAGACCGTCGTCCTTGACCACCCAGGTCGGTCCGAACCGGTCGAGCGCCTCGTCGAGGGTCGCGGGAGTGTCGACGACCTCGCTGTGGGCGGTGCGCACACCGGCGGCGGCCATGACGTCCTTCGCGAACGCCTTCGATCCCTCGATGCGTGCGGCGGCGGCGGACGGTCCGAAGCAGGGGATGCCCGCGGCGCGGACGGCATCGGCGACCCCGAGGACGAGCGGAACCTCGGGACCTATGACGACGAGGTCGGCCTTCTGCGCGGTGGCGAGGGCGACGACGTTGTCGGCGGAGGCCGCATCGACGGGGAACAGCTCGGCGACGTTCGCGATACCGGGGTTGCCCGGCGCGGCCAGCACGGCGGTCACGCCGGGGTCGCGGGACAGGGCGAGAGCAAGAGCATGTTCACGGGCACCGGAGCCGATAACGAGTACGCGCACGCAGGACAGACTACGGGACCGGTCTCCACACGAGATCGGCGCGGGAACGCGTGCGCTGAACGGCTTCCGCATTGGGCAGATCGACGGTCCGCACCCATTCGCGTGCGCCGTCCTCGTCCCGTCCGTGGTGGCGGTGCCGGCGCACGAGACGTCGCGTGAGCGTGCGGCGGGGTGCGTCGATGTAGATGACGAGGTCGAGCAGCGGGCGGATATGTTCCCATCCCCCGGTCTCGAACATCAGGTAGTTGCCCTCGGTGACGATCACCCGGGCATCGGCCGGCACAGCGTGCACCGCCGCGATCGGTTCGTCGAGCGGCCGGGAGAAATCCGGGGCGTAGATCGTCTCGTCGCGGCACTGCCGCACCCGGCTCAGCATGTCGCGGAAGCCGGCCACGTCGAAGGTGTCGGGCGCCCCCTTCCGGTCCCGCGCGCCGAAGGTGTCGAGCTGCCGGTTGGACAGGTGGTAGCCGTCCATCGGCACCTGCCCGGTGGAGACCCCCGCGCATCGGAGGGCGTAGACGAGCAGCGCCGTGGCGCGACTCTTCCCGGCACCCGGCGGCCCGCACAGACCGACGACCGTGCGCCGATCCGCGGGAAGCCCGACGAGGACGTGTGTGACGAGTTCGTCCACGAGCACGCGCAGCGGCGCCTCCCGCACGCTCCCGTCACCTTCCATGAGCCCGACGATACGACCGCCCGCGACCGTCGGAGTCGCCGTGAGCTCTCGACACGCCCACCCGACTGATCTATCGTTATTTCGAAAGTTCGGAATTTCGAACTGTCACCCCGACACGGACGGATACCGCCATGCCGAACAGGATCGGAACCACCCTCGCCGCGACGAGCGTCGTGATCGCTCTGGCCGGATGCGGGCAGAGCACTCCACCGGAGTCCGACATCCCTGCACCGGCCGGGGCGGACGCGTCCGCCCCGGCCGGTGAATGCATGCCCACCCCCGCCGCGGACGTGAGCACCGCCGAAGGCTGGATCGGCTACCTCGCCGAGAACCCCGACACGGTCGCCATCGCGGTCGACGACGGCAACGGCGGGACCTTCGAACAACGACCCGACGAGCGGCAACCGCTCGCGTCGGCTGTGAAGGTCGTGCATCTCGCCGCCTATGCCCGCGCCGTCGCAGCCGGTGAACTCTCCCCCCACGAGCGCGTACCGCTCGCCGACTGGGAACGCTGGCATCTCCCGGGCACCGACGGCGGCGCACACCCCCGGGCTCTCGAACGGCTCGGTGTGAACGACCCGGAGGACACCGTCACTCTCGACGAGATGGTGTCGGCGATGATCCAGGAGAGCGACAACGCGGTCCCCGACTACCTGCGCGACCGCCTCGGCGACGACGCGCTGCGCGAGGCCGCCGCCCAGGGCGGCTGGGACGACTTCACGCCGCCGACGATGCTCGGCAACACGCTCGCGCTGCTCGACCCGACACTCGACGATTCGTCGGCGGTCTGGGACGCCGCGCGCCGCTACGCCTCCGACCCCGCCTACCGCGCCGAAGCGGTGCAGCACCCGGTGCCGGAGGATTTGTTCGCCCGGGTCGACCGCGTCCAGCGTTTCGACAACGCCGGATCGGCCGCCGAGCTCACCGCCCTGCATCGCGCGATCGCCGACGGTTCGTTCGGTGCCGGCGGTGACCTCGCGCGTACCCACCTCGAATGGCAACCGTCCACGGTTCCGGGATTCGAGGGAGTCGGATTCAAGGGCGGTAGCCTGCCCGGCATCCTCACCGACGCAGTCACCTTCCGCCGCGACGACGACACGATCGCGACCACGGTGATGCTCGCGTCCGGCATGTCGGACAGCGACTACGCGGAAGCCCTCGAATCGTTCGCCCATCAGGAGATGCTCGCCGCGGCAGCGAACGATCCCGATTCTCTCGAGCGGATACGCTGCGCGATGTGAGCGACGGCGACGTGAACGACGAGTACGAGGCCCGGCTCGCGGATCTCGAACGCCGTGTGCGGATCCTCGAGGGCGACGCGACCCGCCGGGGCGCCGGGGACGGTCCCGGTGGCACCGGTCCCGTGGCGGACGTGGCAGGAAGCACGGGGTCCGTGACCTACGGGGGCTTCGTCTCCCTGCACGGCCACGTCCGCTGGAACATCGAGTACGACGCGGGCGCATCCCTCGCACTCGATCCCGTTCCCGTCGCCGCCGTCCTCGACGCCTTGGGCAACCCCGCGAGGCTGGCGATCGTGCGGACTCTGCTGCGCGGGCCCGCCACCGCCACCGAACTCCAGGAGGCCACCGACCTCACGTCGACCGGCCGGCTCTACCACCATCTCCGGGCTCTGTCGGCTGCGCGCGTGGTCGAGCAGGGAAGCCGAAACCGCTACCGGATCGCGCCGGAGAAGGTCGTGCCGCTGCTGGTCCTCACCGTCGCGGCGGCCGATGTCGGGGAACAGCTCCGGTGAACCCGGTGTCCCTTATCCTCCCGGTATGACTTCCGTGTTCAGCAAGATCATCGCCGGTGAACTGCCGGGCCGTTTCGTCTGGCAGGACGACGACGTCGTCTCCTTCCTGACCATCAACCCTTTCACCGAGGGGCACGTGCTGGTCGTGCCACGGCAGGAGGTCGATCACTGGCAGAGCGTGGACGACGACCTGTGGGCGAAGGTGAACGACGTCGCCCGCATCCTCGGTCGCGCCGTCACCGCCGCCTTCGACGCCCCGCGCGCCGGCCTGATGATCGCCGGCCTGGAGGTCCCCCACCTGCACCTGCACGTCTTCCCCGCCTACTCCCTCGGCGACTTCGATTTCGCGACGGCCGAGAAGGATCCGTCGCCCGAATCGCTCGACCGCGCGCATCGCAAGATCAAGGACGCCCTGCGCGAACAGGGTCACGGCGAGCACGTCCCCGACTGATCCGCTCGACGGGATATCGGCGGAACAATTCCGACCGGTATCCCGTTGTGTTCCTCGTGTCTTCTACTCCACCGAGTTCCCCAGCCCCGGCCGGTACGGCCGAGCCGCAGGCCGCTGCCGCACCGCGCGCCGGTCTTCTGATCGCCGTTCTCGTCGGGGCCGCATTCGTCGTCATCCTCAACGAGACGATCATGAGCGTCGCGCTGCCGAAGCTGATGGTCGAGTTCGACGTCGGCGCAGCCACCGCCCAATGGCTCACCACGGCGTTCATGCTGACCATGGCCGTCGTCATCCCGATCACGGGTTACCTGCTCACCCGGCTGTCGCTGCGCACGGTCTTCGCGATCGCGATGGGCAGCTTCCTGCTCGGCACCCTGATCGCCGCGAGTGCCCCGATCTTCCCGGTCCTCGTGCTGGGTCGTGTCGTCCAGGCCGTGGGCACCGCGGTGATGTTGCCGCTGCTGTTCACGACGGTGCTCAACCTGGTTCCCGCCGATCGTCGCGGTCGCACGATGGGCGTGATCTCGATCGTCATCGCGGTCGCTCCCGCGGTCGGCCCGACCATCGGTGGCGTCGTGCTCGACCAGCTGAGCTGGCGGTGGATGTTCTGGCTGGTGCTGCCGATCGCGGTCGTCGCGACGGCGCTCGGCCTGAGCTGGATCCGCAGCGTCACCGAACCGGTCGCGGTTCCGCTCGACGCCCCGTCGGTGGTGTTGTCGGCCCTCGGGTTCAGCGGTCTCGTCTTCGGTCTGAGCAGTCTCGGTGAGGCCGCCGAGGGCGATCCGCTCATGCCGCCGTGGCTGCCGCTGGTCGTCGGCATCGCGTCGCTGACGGTCTTCGTCCTGCGTCAGATTCGCCTCGGCGACGGCGCCCTGCTGGACATGCGCGCGTTCCGTACCCCGGCGTTCTCGCTCGCGGTTGCACTCGTCTCGGTAAGCATGATGTCGCTGTTCGGCACCCTCATCCTGCTGCCGATCTACCTGCAGAACGTGCTGGGTCAGTCGACGCTGACCACCGGCCTGATGCTGCTGCCCGGTGGTCTGGTCATGGGTCTGCTCGGCTACATCGTCGGACGCCTGTTCGACCGGTTCGGTCCGCGGCCGCTCGTCGCACCGGGCGCGATCATCGCCTGCGTCGCGATGTGGGGCATGACGACCTTCGACGCGACCACCACGATCGGCACGGTCATCGCCTGGCACGTGCTGCTCAACATCGGCCTCGCGTTGATGTTCTCGCCGCTGCTGACCTCGGCACTCGGAGCGCTGCCGCGGCGGTTGTACTCCCACGGCAGCGCCATCGTCAGCACCATGCAGCAGGTCGCCGGTGCGGCCGGTACGGCGTTGTTCATCACGGTGCTGACCCGCACGACCGTCGCGGGCGCCGAGAGCGCGGGCGATCCCGCCGGTGCGCTCGCGGCCGGTGTCCACGGCGCGTTCACGGGGGGCGCGGCGATCGCGGTGATCGCAGTCGTCGGCTCCCTGTTCGTCCGACGGGCCCCGGAGCCCGAGGCGGATGCGGTGGAGGTGTCGGCCCCCGAGACCGCCGGAACGCACTAGCCGGCAGTACACACCGCCCGGCACTCACGCGCCGGTCGTCACGACTTCCCTGTTCGACGGGAAGCGTGGCGGCCGGCGCGTTGCTGTCCGCACACGGTTCGTGGAGGAAGGCGTCCAGTTCGACCCACGAGGTGTCGCGTGCGGCGCTGCCGGACGGATGCTGGATCTCGCGTTCGATCGCGGTGAGGCGGTAGGCCGTGCGGACGATGGGTGCGGGCACCCCGCCGAAGACGGCGTCGAGCAGGCCGAGTGCGGGCTCGGCGACGAACAACGACCACGCGTTCCGCGCGGCCTTCCCGACCACGTCCGTGATCCCCATGTATGAGCTCGGAGAACCTGTCCGACGGCAGTGCTATCAAGTGATGCATGACGTGTTCACAGTGCAACCACGATCTCGACCACTGCCACGGCACTCTCGTGCTCCACGCCGATACTCGGGTCGACTGCACCGAACCCGACTGCGTCGACTTCGAGATCGTGCGGCACACCCTCGTTCTCGACTGCATCGAACTGGACGGCGGATGTTCGTGCACGGTGATTGCGCAGGAATCGCAGCTACTGCGCGTGTCCTGAGCAATTTGCCAATACTCGCCCGGAATTCCTAACCTCGACGGAGCTGGCCGCCGGTCGGCCTCCCGGACGAGCGCACCGTACCCGGCCAGCGACAAGACGGTGCAGGAGCGTTGTACGTCATGGCCTGGATCGTTCTCGTCCTCTCCGGTGTGCTCGAAGCCGTGTGGGCTACAGCCCTCGGCAGATCTGCCGGTTTCAGCCGGCTCACCCCGACACTGGTGTTCGTCGTCGCCCTCGTCCTGAGCATGGCCGGGCTCGCGTATGCCCTGCGCACCCTGCCGGTCGGGACGTCCTACGCGATCTGGGTGGGTATCGGCGCCGCTCTCACGGTCGGATATGCGATGGTCACCGGCACCGAGACCGCCTCGCTGCTGAAGCTCGCACTGATCGCGGGCATCGTGCTGTGCGTGGTCGGTCTCAAACTCGTGCACTGACGTTCTTGGGCCTCACGTTCTCGGACTGACGTTCTCGAGCACTGACCGTTACAGTCGGTTCCATGAACCTCGGGTCCGTACTCGTGATGCCGGTGCGTGTGGGTCTGACCGCCGCAGAGGTCGCCCTGAGCGTCGCCGAGACGGTCGTCGGCACCGTGCGGGTCGCGGTGTCGCCCACCACCTACTCCGCGCTCGGCGCGGTCGGCCTGCCCGACACCCGCAACTCGGTGGGGCTGCTGCAGCAGATCTCGAAGCTCACGTCGGAGGACCGTGGACTCGGTCACGCGTTGCGTCCCGGCGGTCCCCTCGACCGGCTGCTCGCGCCGGGTGGGCCGGTCGATCGGCTCACCGAGCCGGGTGGCCTGCTCGATCGGTTGCTCGAACCGGGCGGACCCGTCGACCGGCTCACCGCACCGGGTGGTCCCCTCGACCGGATCCTCGCCGACGACGGTGCCCTCGACCGCCTCGTGTCGGAAGGGGGTCTGCTCGATCGCCTCACCGCGCACGACGGCCCGCTCGAACGGCTGCTCGCCCAGGACGGCGCGGTGGAACGGCTCACCGCGCCGGGCGGCATCGTCGATGTGGCGATCCGGCCCGGTGGGGTCGTCGAGCGGGCCCTCGCCCAGGGCGGCGTCCTCGACGTCCTGCTCTCCGAACGGGGCGCCCTCGAACGACTGCTCGCCGAGGGCGGTCCGCTCGATCAGATCGTCTCGCTCTCGGAGACCCTCGCGCATCTCACGCCCGGCATCTCGCAGATGAACGCGAGCATCGACATGTTGCAGGAAACGGTCGAGCTGCTGCGCGGGGCCGTCGGTCCGCTCGGCGACCTCGCCGGCCGGCTTCCCGGGCGCTGGTTGCGCAGCGGCAAGGGCGAGCTGCTTCCGCCGCCCTGACGTGGTTCCTCGCCGTGTCACCGATCGGAGCGGCGGGATGCGACCAGCCGGGCAGCGTCGGCCGATGCCCGGCGCGCTGCCGCGAACAGGTCCTCCCCCGTGCCGAGCAACGCGGCGAGCGTGCCGGCGAAATGATCGCCCGCCCCCGTCGTGTCGACGACGTCGACCTGCGGGACCCGCAGATGTTCGATCGCGTCCTCGGTTCCGACCACGACGTCCTCCCCACCACGGGTGATCACCACGGTGCGCACCTGTTCGAGCAGGCGGGTCACGATCGCGTCGAAGCGGGTCCCTGCGGGAAGACCCGCGTAGTGCAGGGCTTCCTGCTCGTTGAGTACGAGCGGATCGGCGCCGGCGAGGACGTATTCGTCCAGGTCGATCACCGGGCTCGGATTGAGCACGAACCGGCGGTCGTGATCGCGCGCCCACTGGGCGGCGGCCCAGGTCACTGCGGGGAGCAGCTCGAGTTGGGTGAGCACCACCGCGGGATCGAGAGCATCGAGTGCTGCGGTCACGTTCTCGGCCTCGAGCAACGAATTGGCCTCGGGTACGACGACGATCCGGTTCTGCCCGTCGTCGGAGACGAGGATGACGGCCCGGCCGGTCGGGCCCGGTGTGGTTCGCAGATGGGAGGTGTCGACCCCTGCCCTCTGTTGCACGCCGCGCAGTACGTCAGCGGCATGATCGCTGCCCACCGCGCCGACGATGGCGGTGGGAGCCAGGCGGGCAGCACCGATGGCCTGGTTCGCGCCCTTGCCTCCCGGATAGGTGCGCAGATGCCGGCCGAGTACCGTCTCACCTTCTTCGGGAGCACGTGCCAGGACGACCGTCAGGTCGAGGTTCAGCGATCCCACGACCGCCACCACGCATCGACTCGACTCGGTCACGGGTCGAGCCTACGATCGATCGACCCGCGGGGCGGGCCTACGATCACTGCGCCTGCGGGTCCGGTTCCAGTTCGGGGCAGACGATGTGGACGACCTCGTCCGCCCAGGACTCCCCCACCTCGCCGTGACGCAGGTAGGCGCCGAGATACGCGCCGGCGAGCATCGAGACGGCGGTGTCGACGTCGATGTCCTTGCGGATCGCGCCCGACTCGATCGCGGTGCGGAGCACGTCGGCGACGACCTCGCTCCGGGCATTGATGATCTCCCGGATCGACTCGGTGAACTCGGGTTCCTGGTCGGTGAGCAGTGCGCCGACACTGCCCATGCCCACTTCGTTCGACAGTCCGCGACGGATCAGCTCGAGGGTCCATTTGATGCGGTCGTAGACGCACAGCCCGTCGGGCACGCACGGTGAGGCGACCTGCGAGTGCAATGCCGCGTCGAGGATCTCCTCACGGTTCGCGTAGCGCCGGTAGATCGTCGTCTTCGCGACGCCCGACAGCGCCGCGACCGCCTCGACGGTGACGCGGTTGGGCCCGTGAAGCCGCAGGATCTCGAGCGCGGCCTTCACGATGCGTGCGTCGGTCCCGGCACGCTCCTTGACGGGGCGCCGCGACGTCAGGGCCACGGATTCCGTCTCGACCTCGCCCACCATGTCTACATCCTCCTCGCGCGGGCATACACCCGCAGGATTCCCGAGTCTCCCCGACAAGGCGACCCCGAATCAAACACTACGAAACGATACGCTACGATGAGCGTATCGTTCCAATCGTCGACGAAGGGGAACGCATGACAGATGTCTACGCACCGACACCCGGGCACTACACCGAATCCGAAACCGTCCTCGAGAGCTACCGCACCTACGACGCCGTCGAGAGGGCCATCGACCACCTGTCCGACGAAGGCTTTCCCGTCGAGTACCTGCGGGTCGTGGGCCAGGGAGTCACCACCGTCGAACACATCGAAGGCCGCATGACCAACGGCAAGGCCGCCCTTCGCGGCGCCGCCGCAGGCGTCTGGACGGGCCTGCTCTTCGGTCTGCTCCTGGCACTGCTCCTGCCTGCCACCGGCATGGCCACCGTGATCCTCACCGCTGTCGTCTTCGGCGCGGTATGGGGCGGATCACTCGGCTTCTTCACCCACTGGAGCACCGGGGGGCGCCGCGACTTCGTCTCGAGAAAGAGCATCGAGGCCTCGCGCTACGACCTCATGGTCGATTCCGAGTTCGTCGATCAGGCGCGCGAGAAGCTCTCACTGCGCTGACCGGCCATTGTTTCTCCGATTCGAGAACCTCTTCGCCCACGCCGACCGGCGTGGGCGAAGTCGTTTCTGGTGGAAAGAACAACACGAAAGGGATATTCCACCCGAATCGCCACATTCGTCCGATGCGGATAATCCGTGTTTGCCCGGTCGATTCTTTCCACTGGTGGCATGATTCGAGTTATGGCCGGATCGTCGAATACTCCCCCGAAGCCTGCCGTGGGCTCGAAGGTCGTCGTACGCGCGGGTGTCGCGGGCACCAAGGCCTGTCCCGGCACGATCGTCGAAGACTTCGGTCCAGCACAGGAAGCCGTGGGCGACAAGCTGGGTCGCGACTGGGCGCGCGTGCGCCGCTGGGCTGTGGCACTCGACGACGGACGGCTGATATTCGTCGATATGGACGCATTCGAATCCTCGAAGTCCTGATATCCGATCCATTTCGTCACTTCCGCATTCACACGCCCCTGCAGTGACATGCGGAGAGTGAACAACCGGGTGAACTGCGGCGGATCCGTTGACGCTCCGTGCGCCCGAACCGTTCTCCGGATATGACCTGGATCGGTTGGCCGCTGCTCGGATGGCTCACGGCATCCCCGGTGGTCGCCCTCGTATTCGGGCGCGTCGCCGCGGCGCACGACCTCCACGAGGCGCCGCACACGATTGCGCCGGTGATCGACCTGTCCGAGCGCCGAGCACTCCGCCTCGGTGAACACCACCGGCCGGAGCAGGACGGCAACGGCCCCGGCAACCCTCCCGGAGCCCCGTCTTCCGATGTAAATTGTCCTTCTCGCCTTCGACGGGACAGGGATCCGGTCCGGGCGAACACCCGCCCGTGCATGTGTGCCTCCCGGATCGAGGGACGATGACCGCAGACCGCTTCACCCCGGTCCCGCCCCGCAACGGCGCCGGAAACACGGCACTTACCGCAGGGATCGTCGCGCTCGTCTTCGCCTTCGTACCCGTCATCGGCGACTTCGTCGCGATCCCCGCAGGTCTGGTCGCAGTGGTGTGCGGATGGATCGGTCTCGAACGGGTCGACAGGGGCACGGCGACGCATCGCCGCGAAGCTCTGATCGGTGCGTGCCTCGGCGTCGCGGCACTGTTCGCCGTGTTCGTGGTCTTCGCAGCGGTTCACAGCAGCACCGGATGAAACAGGCCCGCGCGGTACGCGACGGGCCCTACTGGAGCCCCCTGTCAGGATTGAACTGACGACCGCTCGCTTACAAGGCGAGTGCTCTACCACTGAGCTAAGGAGGCACAGAACTCGACGGTCGCGGACGACGCGTGAGCGACGCCATCATATAGCGCGTCACACTCTCGGCGCGCACCCACCCGCCTTCGTTACGGTGGATTGCATGCCCACCCTCCCCGTTTCCCCCAGCCGTACCGGAGGCCGCGGACGGTGAGCCGCTTCGACGACTTCCTCGATCGGGTTCTCGGTACCCGCCGCGCGACCATCGACGCGGTCACCGAGGCGCCGGCGCCACTGCAGCCGATCGATCTGACCGATGATGCAGTGGTCGCCGAGGCGCTCGACGTCGCCGTGCGTGTCGGTGAGGTCCTGCTCGCGTCGGGCACCGGCGCGATCGACACCGCCGAACAGGTGCGGTTCGTCGCTGCCACCTACGGTCTGGCGCAGTGCGACGTCGACGTCACCTACAACTCGATCGTGCTGTCGGCCTATCGCGGACCGACCATGCCGCCGTCGAGCACGATGCGGGTGGTGCACTACCGCTCGATGGACTTCACGCGGCTCGCGGCCGTCGACCGTCTGACCCGCCGCGTCCGCCGCGACGCGATCTCCCCGGCGCAGGCGCACGAAGAACTGCTCGCCATCACCACCAAGGCGCATCCGTACAACCGTTGGGTGGCGACGATCGCGTGGTCGGCGATGGCCGCCTCGATCTCCGTGCTCCTCGGCGGCGACGCGCTGGTTGCGCTCGTCGCCTTCGGTTCGACGTTCGTGATCGACCGCGTCAACCGCAAACTCAACGCGGCCGGGTTGCCGTTCTTCTTCCAGCATCTGGTGGGCGGCATCGTCGCGACAGCCCCGGCGATCACGCTGTACGGGATGCGGGAGACGATCGGGATCGAAGTGTCACCGGGACTGATCATCGCGGCCGGCGTGACGGTGCTGCTGTCCGGTCTGTCGCTCGTGGGTTCGGTGCAGGACGCCATCACCGGGGCCCCCATCACGGCGTCGGCGCGTTTCTTCGAAGTGCTGATGATGACGGGCGGCATCGTCGCGGGTGTCGCGACGACCCTGCGGGTCGCGTCGGTGTTCGGCGCCGAACTCCCTCTCATCAGTTACGAGGCACTTCCCGACCTCACACAGCTGCCGACGAAGATCCTCGCCGGTGCCGCGGCGGCGTTGTTCTACGCCGTCGCCTGCTACGCCGAACGTCGCGCTCTCACGGTCGCCGCGCTCGCCGGCGCCACCGGCAGCCTCGGCTACCAGCTCGCGCTCGGGTTGTCGCTCGGTCCGATCATCTCGTCGGCGCTGGCCGCGACCGTCATCGGTTTCGCCGGTGGTCTGATGGCCCGCCGCGCGCTCACGCCACCGCTGGTCGTCGCGGTCGCCGGCATCACGCCGCTGCTGCCCGGTCTCGCCCTCTATCGCGGCCTTTACGCGATGCTCCGCAATCAGATGGCCACCGGCATGACGGCGCTGTTCTCGGCGTTCGGTATCGGGTGCGCGCTCGCCGCGGGTGTCACGCTCGGTGAATGGCTCGCCCGCCGCACGCGCAACCCGCGCGGTGTCCTCCGCGTCGGCGCGCTGCGTCGCCCGCAGCTGCGGCGGATCCCCCGGATCCGGCTCGACAAGAACCGCCCGGTGTGGCGTCCGGCGCCCGGCCCCGCCACGGGTCCCATCCCGGTGGGATCGCTGCACACCGGCCCGATACCCACAGCTCCCGCGACGGGCCCCATCGCGACGGGTCCGATCGCCACCGGTCCGATCGCCACCGGCCCGATCGCCACCGGCCCGATCGCCACCGGCCCGATACCGACGGGCCCGATACCGACGGGCCCGATCGCGTCGGGTCCCCTGGCCACGGGCCCGATACCTCTCGACCCACACGGGTCGTCGTCGGGCCGTGAGGCAGGATCGTCCGTACAAACGACGAGAGCCACGCTGCGCTTTCGGCGCGGGCGTGACTCTCGGCGGATCTGACGGAAGCGTTCAGCTGCCCTGGCGGGCCTTCTCGTCGGCTTCCATTGCGTCGCGAAGGCTCTTCGGACGCATATCGGTCCAATTCTGCTCGACGTACTCGACGCAAGCGGCGCGCGACTCTTCGCCGAATACCACCCGCCACCCCTGCGGAACCTCGGCGAAGGTCGGCCACAGCGAGTACTGCTCCTCATCATTGATGAGGACGTAGAAGCGGCCGTCTTCGTCGTCAAATGGATTCGTGCTCATCTCGCCTCACTTGTTGCGTAGGTGTGATGGTCCGATATCCTACCAAGCTCGTCGATTCCTCCCCCGGCTCCGGGCAGACGGAGCTCTCGGCGTTCGACGATCGAGGTCAGGATCTCACCCGCGCGGATCGCTGCGTTGGACAGCAACGACGCGGTCAGACCGTGTGTCTTCTCGGTTCCGCCCTGCAGGTAGACGTCGGCCGTGACGTTCTCGGGCAGCGGCAGACGGTAGTCGCGGGCGACGGACAGAACGGGTGCCTCGGGCGCGAGATCACCCAGCAGCGGCGCGAGAGGCGTGGGCTCGAAGCCGGTCGCGAGGACCACCGCATCGCACTCGAGGGTCTCGGTGTCGCCTTCGAGATTGTCGCGGATCTCGACGGTGACTCCCGCCTCGCTCTCGATCGCCGACACGACCTCCGAGGCACGACGCATGAACAAGCGGCGACGACCGCTCACCCGTTCGCGGTATTCGGTCGCGTAGAGCGCCTCGATGAGTTCGGGCGAGACGACCGAGTAGTTGGTGCTGCGGTGCAGGGCGAGCAGACGCTCACGCTCGGACAGCGGGGCCGCGTGCAGTTCGTCGACGACCTGCGGGTCGAAGATGCGGTTCGCGTACGGGCTGTCGTCGGCCGGGCTGTACCCGAAGCGGTTGAAGACGTTGTGGACCTCGGCCTGCGGGTAGTGCGTGTGCAGGTACTGCACGACCTCGGCCGCGCTCTGCCCGGCACCGACCACCACGAAGCGCTGGTGCTGCGGCTCCGGCATGTCCTCGATGTGGAAGAGGAAGTGGTGGTTGTGGAAGCAGCGGGCGGACTCGGTCGCCCACTTCGGGAGCCGGGCACGCAGTCCGACTCCGACCACGACGCTGTGCGCGTACACGACGGCGCCGTCGGCGGTCCGCACGGCGAACAGATCGGCGACCCCGTTGTGGTTGCGGACGGTCTCGACCGAGACGACCTCGGTCCCGTAGCGGACGTCGCCGTCGACGCGCGTGGCCGCCCACTGCAGATAGTCCTGGAACTCGTGACGGGTGGGGAAGAACGTCTGGTGGTTGACGAAGTCCACGAGACGGCCACGGTCGTGCAGGTAGGAGAAGAAGCTGTACGAGCTCGCGGGGTTGCGGAAGGTGACCAGATCTTTGGGGAATGCGATCTGCATCGTGGCGCCCTCGAGCAGCATGCCCGGGTGCCAGGCGAAGGCCGACCGACGTTCGAAGAAACGTGCCCGGATCGCCGAGGAGCGGTTGTCGGTGTTGTGCTCCTCGACGGCGATCGCGAGCGCCAGGTTCGAGGGGCCGAAACCGATACCGACGAGGTCGAAGACGTCTCCTTGCGAGTTGCCCTCCGACCTCCCCGCGTCATCGGCGACAAGGCTGGAACGGTCGGTCATCACTCAACTTCCGTACTAGGGGGTCCGGAGGGGCCCGTGATCAGTTCGTACGAGACTCGAAGGTAGCTCAGGCTAACCTTTGTTCGGTGAGCGTACCAGTGCCCGACGGTCCGCGGGACGTCCCGATCTCCCGGATCACAGGGACCTTCGTCGCATTTCGACGACGGCGGGCGCGGTGGATCGTCGCCGATCCCACCGCGCCCGCCTGCCGATTTCCCGTGTGAAGGGACTCCTCTAGGAAGCCAGGAAGTCCACCAGGATCTTGTTGACCGCCTCGGGCCGCTCGAGATAGCCGTAGTGCCCCGCGTCCGGGATCTCCTCGTAGCGCGCACCCGGAATGGCGTCCGCCACCTCGCGCGACAGATAGGCCGGGATCATCCGGTCGTCGGCGAATCCGACGGCCAGGCACGGCACGGTGATGCCGCGGTAGGCCGCGCGCCGATCGAACTCCCGGTCCATGCCGAGCTGCGCGCGCACGCCCGCCGACACCTTTCCGCCGCTGAACTCGAAGACGTCCAGCCAGTCGCGGGCGGTGTGCTCGTCGGCCAGCGAGGCCGGCGACAGATTCATCACGGCCGTGACGGCAGCCTGGTACTTCGGCGGCAGTTCGACGCCGCTGTCGTAGAGCTGCCGCTCGCCCTCGGTGAGCGTCAGCTGGAATTGGTCCATGCGGGCGTGACCGGCCAGGAAAACGGCCTTGCGGACGAGTTCGGGACGGGCGAGCGTCAGCTCCTGCGCGACACGCGCACCCATCGACGTGCCGATCACGTAGGCGGGGCCGCCGAGCAGTTCGATCAGGCCGGCGGTGTCCTTCACCAGGTCGTCGATGGTCATGCCGCCGAGGCTCTCGCCCGACGGTGCGATGCCGCGGTTGTCGAAGGTGGCGACCCGGTAGCCGGCCTCGACGAGCGCGGGCACCTGGTGCAGATCCCACACGCGCCCCGGACTACCCGTTCCCATGATGAGGACGACGAGATCGCCCGTTCCCTTGACCTGGTAGTTCAGCGGGATGCCGTTCACGGTGGCAATGGGCATGAATACCTTCCTCGACGAGAGCGCGGTTGTGCGCCGCGGGTCGGCGCTGTGACGTCGTGCGCCGGAAACACACACGGTGTACCTACTGCACGACCGTCCTACGGTACCGCGACGTAGACGTGCAGGACCGTGCCAGGACCGCCCTCGGAAGGCGGGTGGCGGCGAGCTGTCCGATTCTCCTAGAGTCGAAGGACGATGCGTGCTCGCACAGAGCAGCGACCCCGGGAGGACATCATGGCCGCGGACCCGACCACCGCGAACGACATCGCCGACGAGGATCTCGAACCCGTCGCCGACGAAACCGCACGACAGGCGCAGCGAGTCGTCGCTGCCTACGCAGAGAACGCGGACGAGTGCCGCATGCTGCTGTCGATGCTCGGCATCGGTCCCAGCGACAAGCACTGACGAGCTCGACACCCATCCCGGTGCCGATGTCGGCACCCACACTGCCGGGCCGGCGACGGCCCCGGCCCCGGCCCCGAAAGAGGACCACAACGTGACAGCAGGCGAAGCGGACGCAGCGGGGAACCACGACTCGCACGCCGGGTCGGACTTCGTGGTCGTCGCCAATCGCCTGCCGGTCGACCTCGAACGGCTTCGCGACGGCACCACCCGCTGGAAGCGCAGTCCGGGCGGGCTCGTCACCGCACTCGAGCCGATCCTGCGTTCGAACAACGGCGCCTGGGTCGGCTGGGCCGGCGTGGCCGACGCCGAGTCAGGCGTCATCGTCGAGGACGGGCTGACCCTGCACTCGGTGCGGTTGAGCACCGAGGACATCGCCGAATACTACGAGGGGTTCTCCAACGCCACGCTGTGGCCGCTCTACCACGACGTGATCGTGCGTCCGGAGTACCGGCGCGAATGGTGGAACTCCTACGTCGAGATCAACCGCCGCTTCGCCGAGGAGACCGCGAAGGCCGCCTCGGAGGGCGCGACCGTCTGGATCCAGGACTACCAGCTGCAGCTGGTGCCGAAGATGCTGCGGATGCTCCGTCCCGATCTGACGATCGGCTTCTTCCTGCACATCCCGTTCCCGCCGATCGAGCTGTTCATGCAGCTGCCGTGGCGCACCGAGATCGTGGAGGGTCTCCTCGGCGCCGACCTCATCGGCTTCCATCTTCCCGGGGGTGCCCAGAACTTCCTGTATCTCGCCCGACGTCTGGCAGGTGCCCAGACCTCACGCGGTAACATCGGCATCCGGTCCAAGCTCGGCGTGGTCCAGGTCGGCTTCCGCTCGGTGCGCGTCGGCGCTTTCCCCATCTCCATCGAATCGGGCCGGCTCGACCAGCAGTCGCGGAGCAAGGCCATCCGCGATCGCGCCAAGGCGTTGCGCAAGGAACTCGGCAACCCGAAGACGATTCTGCTCGGCGTCGATCGCCTCGACTACACCAAGGGCATCGACGTGCGGCTCGATGCGGTGCACGAACTTCTCGCCGAGGGTCGCATGGACCCGAAGGACACCGTGATGGTGCAGCTCGCGACCCCGAGCCGGGAGCGCGTCGATTCCTACGTCCACATGCGCGGCGAGATCGAGCGGACGGTCAGTCGCATCAACGGTGAGTACGCCGAGGTGGGGCGTCCGGTGGTGCACTACATCCACCGCCCGGTCCCCCGCGACGAGCTCATCGCGTTCTTCGTCGCGGCCGACGTCATGCTGGTAACCCCCTTGCGCGACGGCATGAACCTCGTCGCCAAGGAGTACATCGCGTGCCGCAGCGATCTCGGCGGCGCGTTGGTGCTCAGCGAGTTCACCGGTGCCGCAGCCGAACTGCGGCAGTCGTTCCAGTGCAATCCGCACGACCTCGAGGACGTCAAGGACAAGATCCAGGCCGCGATCGAGGTGCCGCGCGAGGACGGCCGCAAGAGGATGCGTGCGCTGCGCCGTCAGGTGCTCACGCACGATGTGGATCGCTGGGCCCGTTCGTTCCTCGACACCCTCGCCAACACCGGCGCCGCCGGACGCGCGCTGATCGCGCCGGGTGAGGCCGGCGAACCCGACCCCACCTGACGACTCTCTTCTAGATCGGGGTCAACCGGCTGACGAGCCAACGCCCGTCCTGCTTTTCGAGTTCGACGCGCACCCGACTGCCGCTGCTCACCGCTTCGGGGTTCTCCGAACTCGTCGTGATCTGGTTGAGGAACAGCAGGGTCACAGCGTTGTCGGCGTCGGCGGAGACCACCGACGACGCCTGCACGCTCACCTGCACGCTGATCGCTTTCTCCTTGGCGCCCGGCGCGATGATGTTTTTCATCAGATTCGTGTACTCGTCGCGGAAGTCGCCGGTGAGACCCTCCGCGGCGGCGTCGGTCTGCGCGTCCACCTGGTCGTGGGTGTAGGCGAGCATCGCGACCGCCTGTTCCTCCGCAGCGACCCTTGCCTCCGTCCGTGCCGTCTCGGCGGCGGACTGCTGGACGGTGCCGTAGGCGAGCCATCCCACCAGGACCGCGAAAACCACTGCCACGAAAGACAATCCGATCGCGATGTGTGGCAGGTACGAGGCCTTCGGATCCGAAATCGCGTCCGGGACGGAGGTGTCGGCGGCCGAGGTCTCGGCGGCGGTGGATCCGTCCTTCTCTGCGGTCCCACCGGCCACAGTGTCGTCGGTCGTCTTGTCGAGCGTCACGCGATCGTCCTTCTCGTCGGTCACGGCACGAACTCCACCTTCGACGCCAGCAATCTGCCGTTCTCGTCGCAGATCGTCACCCGCAGACGGAAGTCGCGTGCTTCGGGTTCGGTCTGGTCGGCGTTGCTCACCATCGCGCGGGAGGCGACGAGCGACGACGCGCACGTGCCGTCCTCGTTCTGGATCCCCGCTTCGAGGACCTCACCGGTGGTGTCGACGCCGGCCTGTTGCACGACCTCCACGAAAGGCCCTTCGCGGCCCTCGAACTCGGCCTTGAAATCGCCCGTCGCGCCTTCGAGCAGACGTGCGACGTCGGCGTCGGCGGTATCGGCGTTGATGGTGGTCAGGTTGAGCACCGTCTGCCGCGCGGCCTGCAGGTACGCCTCCCGCTTCTCGTCGCGTTCGTTCGCGGACTGCCTGTCGACGATGAGCCAGGCACCGGCCGCGACGAGCGCGATGACCAGTACGGACGCGATGATCGCGACCGGCTTGGCCCATGCCGGCTTCGTCTTCTTGTCGATCTCGTCTGCCATCAGCCCTGCTGCGCCTTCATGTAACTCTCCAAGCTCCGATCTCCACCGAGATCGGCGTGCGTGTACACGGTGCCGTCGGGACCAATGTACGTCCCGGTCTGCGGATCGATCCGTCGCGCCGCGACCCCCGCGGGAGCCGTGTCGCCGCGCTCACCGTAGGAAGCGGGTGTGGGTGCGACGTTCTCCGAGGCCACCGGTGTCGGCGGCCCGGTCCACGGATTGTCCGAATAGGTAGGGCTGTACCCGGTGCGGCACGTGTCGGGCGTCGGTGCGCGACGGCCCGGGTACTCCATGCACGGTACGTTCCGGGCGCCGCGGACCGCGTTCGGATAGTCCTGTGGCAGTTGACAGAAGATGTCGCCGGGTGTGTCGACCACGGAGGTATCGGCCGGACTGCGCCACTGCTCCGGCGGCACGAAGCCTGCCAGGCACGGCGGCGGATCGTTGACCTGCAGGTGGAAGTCCACCACGGCACCGTCCTCGGGCGGGCCGGCGCCGGCCGCGGTGATCAGGGCCGTCGTCATCGGCGGGTACAGCACCAGGATCTGCTCGATGCCGGCGTTGTAGACCACACCCACCTCGCCGACGCTCACCAGATTCGCAAGCAGCAACGGCAGGGTCGGTTTCAGTTCCTGCAACAGGGATTCGGTTTCGGCAGCGGCACCCGGTCCGACGTCGAGCAGGGCTCGCAGGTCGGGGTCGCTCTCGCGCAGGCGGTCGGTGAAGGTGACCATGTCGCGTGTCCACGACCGGATCGCATCGCTCGTGACCACCTGCGTGTCGAGCAGCGGACCGATCTGGTCGATCAACTGCCGTGTCTCGGCACTGTTCGCCGAGGCCTCCTGCACGAACAGGCGCGTCGAGTCGATCAGTTCCTGCAGTTCGGGTCCGGAGCCGTTGAACGCGTCGAACGCCTCGTCCACCACGGTCTGCAGCCGGGTGTCGCTGATCGAGGCGAGCAACACGTCGGCCTGGTCGAGCAGGGCACCGACCTCCTGCGGCACGCTCGTGCGGTCGATCGGGATCACGTCGCCGTCGGCCAGGCGTTCGCCGCCCGAACCGTCGGCTCGGGGAACGAGATCGACGTACTGTTCGCCGACAGCCGAGACGCTGCGCACCGCCGCGTCCACATCGGCGGGAATCTTCGCGTCGCTGTCGATGGACAGCAACGCCTCGACCCCTGTCGGCGACAGGGCGACGCTCCGCACGGTGCCGACGGTGTTTCCGCGATAGGTGACGTTCGAGTGCGGATACAGACCGCCGGTCGACTGCAGTTCGACGACGATCTCGTACCGTCCGATCCCGAACAGCGCCGGCAACTTCACGTACATCAGCGACATCACGACGAGTCCGACGACCGTGAGGATCGCGAAGATCGTGAGCTGGATGCGGACGAACCGCGTGAGCATCATGGTGCGGGCACCCCCAGGGGCAGGCCGGGAATGGTGATCTCACCGATGCCGGGGATCGTCAGTTTCCCTTCGGGACCGGGAGGCGGCGGCGGGGGTGGTTCGAGCGGTGCGCGGAACGGGTCCGTCGCCTGTGCGGCGAGTCCCGCGTCGCGGCCGAGGATGCCTTCCGGGCCGGCGAGGCGTCCCGCGAGCGGCGTCCCGGACAGGAAGTTCAGGTCGAGGCGGTCGAGGGTGAGGTCGATCGTCATCGCGAGGTTCGCGTAGTCGCCGCGGATGATGTTGTTGATGCCCGCCTGCGGGAAGGGATAGGTGAACAGCACACCGAGCACCTCGGTCAGGGCACTGCCCGAATCGGCCAGGGCCTTCAACGTCGGCGCGAGCCCTTCGAGATTCGCCTTCAGATCGTCGTTCGAGGTCTCGACGATCCGGCTCGCCACGGTGCTCAGTTCACCGAGCGAACTCATCGCGGCGGTGAGGTTCGAACGCTGATCCGAGAGCACCTCCAGCGCGGGTGGCAACTCCTCGAGGGCGCGGACGAGTGTCGCGTTCTGGTCGTCGACGGTCGCGGCCAGCCGGTCCATGCCCTCCAGCGCCGCGATGATGTCGCCGCGCTGCGTGTCGAGGGTGGACACCAGTTCGTCCAGGCGCGGGAGCAGATTCCGGATCGAGTCCTCCCGGCCGACGAGCGCCGCGTTCAGTTCGGTGGTGATGTCGTTGATCTGCGCGAGTCCACCACCGTTGAGCACCACCGACAGCGACGAGAGTGTCTGTTCGGTGGTCGGATACGCACCGGCGCGTTCGAGCGGGATGACGTCGCCGTCCTCGAGCCGGCCCTGCGGGGGTTCGCCGACGGGCGGGATCAGTTCGAGGTGTTGCGACCCGAGCAGACTCGTCTGCCCGATCCGGGCGAGCGAGTTGGCCGGAACGATCACGCCTTCGTCGAGCGAAACCGTCACGAGCGCGTGCCAGCCGTCGAGTTCGATCCCCGAGATCGACCCCACAGTGACGTCGTCGACCCGCACGGGCGAGTTCTGGGTCAGGGTCGTCACGTTGGGCATCTCGATCTGCACCTCGTAGGCACCCTCCCCGCGGCCGGCGCTGCCGGGCATGGGAATCGAGTTGAGTCCGTCCCACTCGCAGGCGGTGAGCGTCGTGCTCACCGCGACCGCGGTGGCCGCGACGCCCAGGCGGCGGAACATCGAGCGGCCGGTCATCGCACTCCTCCCGGCTGCAGCAGAGAACCCAGATCCTGCGGGACCTGCAGCGACGGCAGGCCACCGAGGATCCCGTCGACCGGCGACGCGGTCTCCGAGGACGACGGCTCGGGCGCGGTGCCACGACCTGCCGACGCCTCCTCGAGCCAGGTTTCGGTGTAGACGATGTCGTCGGGGAAGGCCTGCACACCGGCGAGCGGATTGACCAGCAGCGGAAGGTAGTTGGCGTTGATGGACGACAGCACCGGGCCGAGTTGCTGGCGGCACAGTTCCTCGCTGCGCTCGGAGGTCGCGTTCGCGGCGGCCGCGACCGACCCGCACATCCACTCGACGGGGTTGGCGAGGTTGTTGATCGCGAGCGCGCCCGTGAGCGACCCCTGCGCCGGCTTGTAGATGTTGTAGAAGTTCGCGAGGGAGGTCGGGCCGGAGTGCAGCACCCGCTCGATCTCGGGACGTTTGCGGACCAGCACCTCGGTCGCATCGGCCAGCCGCTCCACCGATTCGGTGAGCTCGGCCCGGTTGTCCTGCACGAACCGCTGTACGTCGCCGACGGCGATGTTCAACTCGGACAAGGAGACACCGAGCTGGTCGGAGCTCTGCGCGAGCACGTCCGAGACCGACGCGAGACGACCGCCGAACTGCACGATCTGTTCGTTGCTCGACGAGAGGACCGACACGAAGGTCTGCAGGTTGCGGATCGTCGAGAACAGATCGGTGCGTCCCTCCGAGAGCGTGCGCATCGTGTCCGACAGCTCCCGAAGGGCCTCGCGCACGGTCTGCCCGTTGCCCTCGAGATTCTCGGCCGCGGTGTCGATGAACCGGCCGAGAGATCCCTGCGGATCGAGTTCCTCGGGACCGAGCGCTTCGGACAATCGCATCAGTTCGGTCTTGATCTGGTCCCACTCCACGGGAGAGGCCGTGCGCTGCATCGGGATCGTCGCGCCGTCCTCGATCGTCGGGCCACCCGAGTACACAGGGGTGAGCTGGACGAAGCGCGCCGAGACGAGACTCTGCGCGATGACGACGGCACTCGCATCGGACGGGATCTCGACGCCGTCGTCGACCTTCATCGTCACCTGTACGAGGTCGTCGCGGGGTTCGATGTCGCTGATGCGCCCCACCGAGACGCCGAGCACCCGCACGTCGTCGCCCTCGTACAGGCCGCTGGTGGACGCGAATTCGGCGTGGATCGTGCGTTTGCCGAGGTCCGGCAGGACGAACACGGCGAGGGCGCCGAGCACGAGCACGACGACGGCGCCGATGATCACCGGCACCAGCAGGGGTGGGCGACGGCGGGCGGTCGTCGGGGCGGTATCGGTACTCATTCGCCGTCCCTCTTGATAGTCGGGGGCCCGTCCGGGATCACGTCCTGGAGATCCTCGGGGAGAAGATCGGGCGCGACCTGGCTGTCCACGATGGCCTTCCACCACGGCGCCGGCAGGATGTTGGACACGTAGGCGTTGAAGAACGGTCCGCTGGCGACGGATTCCCCGAGTGCGCTGATGTACGGGCCCAGGCCGTCGAGCGCCCCGGCGATGTTCTCCTTGTTCGCCTGCAGGTTGGCCGTCACGAGGTTGAGCTTCTCGAGTGTCGGTGCCATCTGCGCCTGGTTGTCCTGCACGAGCCCGGTGAGCTGACGTGAGACGGAGGAGATGTTCGCGATCAGTTCGGTGATGGCGTCGCGGCGCAGGCTCAGTTCGCCGAACAGGGCGTTCGCGTCGACGATGAGCGCGTTGACCTGGTCGCTGCGCTCGGCCAGGATGCCCGTCACGCTCTCGGCACGCTCGAGCAGTTGGTGCAACGACTCGTCGCGGGCGTTGATCGACTGCGACAGGCGGGTCATGCCCTCCAGGGCGCCCTGGATCTCGGGCGGGGTGTTCTCGAGGGTTTGCGACAGCGCGTCGAGCGAGTCGTTGATGCGATCGGTGTCGAGTTCGGAGACGGTCGTCGTGAGATCGCCGAGTGCGTCGGTCAGTGAGTACGGCGAATTGGTGTGCTCGATACCGATGATCGAGTTCGGGCGCATCACACCGTCGCCACCGGGGCGCAGCGCCAGCGATTTCCGGCCGAGCACGGTGTTGGTCTTGATGTCGGCTCCGGTGGTGTCGCCGAGCCCGATACCGTCCCGGATGCGGAAACTCACCAGCACGGCCTGACCGTCGAGGCGCACCTCGGTGACGTCGCCGACGTTCACGCCGGCGAGCATGACGTCGTCGCCGGGCACCAGACCGCCGGCGTCCTGGAATCGCGCCGAGTAGCTCAGGCCCCCGGAGAGGAAGTGCAGCTGGTCGTACTGCAGACCGGCGAGAACGATCGCGGCGGACACGGCCAGGCCGATGATGCCCGTCCGGATGTAGTTGGGGTCACGGGGTGCACTCATTCGACCTTCGCACACCTTCCCGTGTCGTGGTTCGCCGTGGTGTACCGGATGGTGGTTCCGTCCGGTCCGGAGAACTTGAAAGTATTGGCACAGAGGAAGAACTGGAAGAAGTTTCCGTATGCACCCACGCGGATGAGTTTCTTGTAGTCGGAGGGCAGGCGTTCGAGCGTGCGGTTGATGTCATCCTTGCCGAGGTCGAGCTGGGTCATGGTGCGGTTCGTCTCGGCGATGACCGTCTGCAAGTCGGGCCGGTTGTTCTGCAACAGCGCGGCGAGATCCGCGGTACCGGAGGCGATCGGCGGGATCGACGCGCCGATGGGATCACGATCGGCGGACAGCCCGCCCACCAGGGTGTGCAGCTGTTCGATCGTGTTCTCGAACTCGCGGTCGTGATCGTCGATCGTGCCGAGGACGGCGTTGAGGTTGTCGATGACGTCGCCGATCAGCTGGTCGCGGTCGGCGAGTGAGTTGGTGAACGAGTTGGTGTTCCCCAGCAGCGACACGAGCGTGTCGCCCTGCCCCTGGAAGACCTGCAACAGAGCTCCGGAGAGGTCGTTGACCTGCTGCGCGTCGAGGCCCTGCAACAGCGGCTTGAACCCGCCGAGGAGCAGGTCGAGATCGAGGGCGGGTTCGGTCTGCTCGATCGGGATGTTGCCACCGGCGGGCAGGACGTCGACGCTGCCGGCACCTTCGAGCAGTTCGAGATACCGGTCGCCGACGAGGTTCTCGTATCGCACGGTGGCGCGGGTGCCGGTGAACAGCGTGTGCTTCGCATCCACGTCGAACTCGATCTCGGCGGTGTTGTCGCGGCCGATGTCGACCTTCTTCACCGAACCGACCTGCACCCCGGCGATGCGGACCTTGTCGCCGGCACCGAGACCGGAGACGTCCGTGAAGGTGGCCCGGTAGTTCTCGGTGCCGGTGAACCGCGCCTGGCTGAACACGACGGCCAGCCCGGCGAAGATCAACGTCATCGTGACGGCGAAGATCAGGAACTTGACGGTGGTCGCTCTCATGGTCACCGCCCGCCCGCGAGATGGTCGCCGAACAGGTACTGGAAGATCGTCGGGTAGCGGATCCAGGCTTCCGTTGCGGGCTTGTAGGGCGTTTCGCCGGTGTTCGACACGACGAACGGCGCGTGACCGTCGCCGCGCGGGTCGAAGTTCGGCAGGCCCCAGCAGTTCGGTCCGCCGGTCGCGCCGACCACGGGCAGATCCTGGGCGTCGTTGTACGGCGTCGCGCCACCCATGAAGCTGGTGCTCAGCATCAGCGCGGCGTACTCCCCGGTGCCGGCCATCGGTTCGAACGCCACCCGGGCGTCGTTGAGACCGACGATGAAGCAGGTCAATTGCGGCGAGTACTCACCGAGCAGGCCGGTGGTGCGGCTCAGGCTGTCGAGTGCGGTGGTCAACTGTGTTTCGTTCTCCCCCAGGACGTCCCGTCCGGTGTTCGCGAGACCGGTGAGGTTCACCAGTAGCAGATCGAGTTGCTGTTGTTCGTCGACGACGGTGTTGCCGACGTCGGTGGCGTTGCCGATCGTGGTCATGAGGTCGGGGGCCGTGTCGGCGTAGACGTCGGTCACCTGCGCAGCCGAGACGAGGTCGGCCTGCAGTTGCGGCAGCGACGGATTCATCTCGGCGAGATACGCATCGGCCTCGGTCAGGGCGGCACCGAGGGCGTCGCCGCGTCCGTTGAGCGCTTCCGACAGCGCGCCGAGGGTGGCGTTGAGCTTCTCGGGCTGGATCTGGGCGAGCACGTCGGACAGGTGCTCGAAGACCGTGTTGAACTCGACGGTGACGTTGTCGGCCGCGATTACGGCGCCTTCCTGCATCGGCACCGAGGACGGATCGTCGGGGACGACGATGTCGACGAACTTGGCACCGAAGACGGTGGTGGATTCGATCGCCACCCGTGCGTTCGACGGGATGAGCTGCATCTGCCCGGGCTGCATGTCGAGATGCAGGACCGCACCGGCCGGTGTGTGCTCGATCGACGCCACGCGGCCCACCTCGACGCCGCGCATCGTCACCTTGGCGTCGGGTTCCATCACCAGACCCGACCGGGGCGAGGTGACGGTGAGCGGGACCGTCGAGGTGAACCCACCGGCGAACATCGTCAGTGCCACCGCGACGATCGCGGCGAGGCCGCCCACGAGACCGAAGGCGGCGAACTTCTTCTTCCACGAAGGAGTGTCCATGTCGCGCGCCCTACCCCGACAGGTTGAAGTTGCCGGTCGCGCCGTAGACGGCGAGCGAGATGAGCAGGGTGACGGTGACGACCGCGACGAGCGAGGCCCGCACCGCGTTGCCGACCGCGACACCCACACCGACGGGGCCGCCACCTGCGGTGAAACCGTAGTAGGTGTGGATGAGCATCACGGCGATCGCCATCACGATGGCCTGGACGAACGACCACAGGATGTCGGTGGGTATCAGGAAGGTCGTGAAGTAGTGGTCGTACACGCCCGCCGACTGGCCGTAGAGCACCACCGTCGCGAAGCGGCTCGCGACGAACGAGGCGATCACGGCGAGCGAGTACAGCGGGACGATCGCGATCATCCCGGCGAGCACGCGCGTGGACACCAGATACGGGATGGACGGGATCGCCATGGTCTCGAGCGCGTCGATCTCCTCGGAGACACGCATGGCGCCGAGCTGGGCGGTGGAGCCGGCGCCGATGGTGGCCGCCAGCCCGATGCCGGCGATCGTCGGGGCCGCGATACGCACGTTGATGAAGGCCGCGAAGAAGCCGGTGAGCGCTTCGACACCGATGTTGCCGAGTGAGCTGAAGCCCTGCACGGCGATGATGCCGCCGGTGAAGAGCGTCAGGAAGCCGACGATCACGACGGTGCCGCCGATGACGGCGAGTGCGCCGGTGCCCATGCTGATCTCGGCGACCAGACGCACCGTCTCCTTGGGGTAGTGCATCAGCGCCCGGGGGACCGTCGCGAGGGCGCGCCCGAAGAACAGCGCCTGCTCCCCCACCCGGTCCACGGTGGACGACGCACGTGTCATGCGCCGAACCGCACGGGGGAAGCGCCAGGACATCACTGCCATGAAATCTCCGCTCCCCTCATCCCGCGGTCAGCTTGATGCCGACGGCCGTGACGAGGAGGTTGACCACGAACAGCGCCATGAACGCGAACACGACCGTCTGGTTGACGGCGTCGCCGACACTCTTCGCTCCACCTTTGACATTGAGACCGAGATAGGACGCGACCAGCCCCGCGATCATGCCGAACAGCCCCGCCTTGACCTGGGAGATCATCAGTTCTCCGAAGCCGGTGAGCAGGGTGATGCCGTTGATGAACGCGCCGGGGTTGACGTCCTGGAGGAAGACCGAGAAGGCGAACCCGCCGAGGATGCCGATCGTGCACACGAGACCGTTGAGCAGTAGGGCAACGACGGTGGACGCGAGCACCCGGGGCACGACGAGACGCTGGATCGGATCGATGCCGAGCACACGCATCGCGTCGATCTCCTCGCGGATGGTGCGCGCCGCGAGATCGGCGCAGATCGCGGTGGCGCCGGCACCGGCGACGATGAGCACCGTGACCATGGGACCCACCTGCGTCACCGCGCCGAGGGCCGCACCCGCTCCGCTGAGGTCGGCCGCGCCGATCTCCCGGAGCAGGATGTTGAGGGTGAAGCTCACCAGAACCGTGAACGGCACCGCGACGAGCACGGTGGGCACGAGCGAGACGCGTGCGACGAACCATGCCTGGTCGATGAACTCGCGCCGTTGGAAGGGGCGACGGAAGGCCGCCCGGGCGGTCTCGCCGGTCATGGCGAACAGTCCGCCGACGGCCCGTAAGGGAACCTCGAGGAGGTCTACCATCGTGTACCCCCTTCGATCCTCACGTCGTCGGCGCGCGGCCGATCGATGGCGTGTGCTGTGACCCGGGTCATAGTAACTAGAACGTGTTCACCTGTCAAAGATCGGTCGAGGGGCATCTCGATCCATTTCCGTCCGAACGGACACACGGGCGTCGACCGACGCGCATCGACACGCTCATAAGTGGTTTTACCCTGGGATTTCGGTGAGATTCTCGACGCCGGGCCCGAGCTCGATCACCTCGGCACGAGAGGCCGTCACGGCCCGATCGGGTCGTCGCAGGAGGGGAAAAAATTAGAACACGTACCAGGCCAAAACGCGGGGCCGGGCGAGAGCCGGAGGAACGGCCCGAGTGGGCGTGACGCTACCGGAACCCCGGTGTCCGTCACCCGTAGTTGCAGGATCCCGGCCCGGAGACGAAGACACGGCATCCCCTGCTGTCCCCGAACAGGAACAGCAGGGGATGCCGGAACTACAGATCGAGAGCCGCCGAGGCCGAGAATGTCCGGCCCGGATCACGATCGGCGAAGTAACCGCCGAGCTCGTCGGCGAGCGCTGCGGGGGTCCACTGCCCGTCGGCGTCGAAACGCTGCTCGACGACCGGCGCGGCCATCAGGGCCACCATGGGTCCGTAGACGATGAAGACCTGCCCGTTGACGCGATCGGCCGCCGGGGAGGCGAGATAGGCGACCAGATTCGCGACGTGGTCGGGCGAGAGCGGATCGATGCCGTCGTCCGGCGCGTCGCCGAAGACCGCCTCGGTCATCGACGTGCGCGCGCGGGGGCAGATCACGTTCGCCCGGACCCCGTACCGCTCGAGACCCCGGGCGGCCGAGAGGGTGAGCGCGGTGATGCCGGCTTTGGCGGCACCGTAGTTGGGTTGCCCGGGCGGCCCGAGCAGACCGGCCTCCGAGGACGTGTTGACCAGACGCCCGTAGACGGGGCCACCCTCCTGCTTCGACCGGTCGCGCCAGTAGGCCGCGGCATTGCGGGACAACAGGAAGTGACCACGCAGGTGCACGGCGACCACCGAATCCCACTCGTCGTCGGACATGTTGGGCAGCATCCGATCCCGCGTGATGCCTGCATTGTTGACGACGATGTCGAGACCACCGAACTTGCCGTGCGCCGCAGCGAGCATCGCATCGGCCGTCTCACGCTCGGCGACGCTGCCGGGCACGAACTCCGCCTCGGCACCGAGATCGCGGATCCGCGCGAGGGTGTCCTCCACCGCGTCGTTCTCCACGAGATCGTTGACCACCACCGATGCTCCGGCCCGCGCGAGCGCGAGCGCCTCGGCACGTCCGAGTCCCGCTCCGGCTCCCGTGACGACGGCGACCCGCCCTTCGAGAGACACCCGATCGTCGTTCTCCGCGCCACCGTTGGCGTCCGCACTCATCCACGTACTCCTCGAGATTCGGGCCGATTGCCGGCCGCACGCCGGTACTCTCCCCACCAGGACCCGGGGGCACCGAGAATGTAGAACTTGTTATTTTCCCGACAAGGGTCGGTGCCGGTCACCGTCCGACGCTCATGCCTCGGCGAGGGCCGCACGCGGGCACTGGGCGACGGCCTCGCGGACGACGTCCTCGCTACCCTCGGGTACGGGATGCGTGACGATCAGCTCGTCGTCGTCGTTGAGATCGAAGACGTCGGGCGCCAGCCCGACGCACACGCCGTTCGCTTCACAGCGGTCGAAGTCGACCTTGACATCCATTCCGGGACCTCGCTTCACATTCGCGCCGACCGATCGAGTCCAGACTAGAACGCGTTCCAATTCTGTGCAATGATTCGCGATGATCCCACAGAGACGATTCGCGGGGACACGCAGCGACGAAACGGAGCGTTCGTGGACATCTCCTACACCCCCGGGCAACAAGCCCTCCGCGAGGAATTGCGGGCCTATTTCGCACAGATCATGACACCCGAGCGCCGCGAGGCGCTCGCGGCCACGACCGGGGAGTACGGCGTCGGCAACGTGTACCGCGAGGTCGTGCAGCAGATGGGCAAGGACGGATGGCTCACCCTCGGCTGGCCCGAGGAGTACGGCGGCCAGAACCGTTCCGCGATGGACCAACTGATCTTCACCGACGAGGCGGCCATCGCCGGCGCGCCCGTCCCGTTCCTCACCATCGATTCCGTCGCGCCGACGATCATGCATTACGGCACGGACGAGCAGAAGGAGTTCTTCCTCCCCCGCATCTCCGCAGGGGAACTGCACTTCTCGATCGGCTACTCCGAGCCGGGCGCCGGCACCGACCTCGCTTCCCTGCGCACCACCGCGGTGCGCGACGGCGACGAGTGGGTCATCAACGGGCAGAAGATGTGGACGAGCCTGATCGCCTACGCCGACTACGTCTGGCTCGCCGCGCGCACCAACCCGGATGTCAAGAAGCACAAGGGGATCAGCGTCTTCATCGTGCCGACCGACACTCCCGGATTCTCGTACACCCCTGTGCACACCATGGCCGGTCCGGACACCAGCGCCACCTACTACCAGGACGTACGCGTCCCGGCGTCCGCACTCGTCGGCGAGGTCGACGGCGGCTGGGCGCTCATCACCAACCAGCTCAACCACGAACGGGTCGCGCTCACCTCCGCCGGCCCCGTGCGCACCGCACTGACCGAGGTCCGGCGCTGGGCGCAGGAGACGCATCTGCCCGACGGGCGACGGGTGATCGACCAGGAATGGGTCCAGATCAACCTGGCACGCGTCCACGCCGAGGCCGAATACCTGCAGCTGATGAACTGGGACATCGCCTCGAGCGCCGGCACGACCCCGCTCGGCCCGGAGGCCGCCTCCGCCAACAAGGTGTTCGGAACCGAATTCGCGACCGAGGCCTACCGGTTGCTCATGGAGGTCCTCGGACCCGCGGCGACTGTACGGCAGAACTCGGCCGGCGCGCTGCTCCGCGGACGGATCGAACGCATGCACCGCAGTTCCCTCATCCTCACCTTCGGTGGCGGCACCAACGAGGTCCAGCGCGACATCATCGCGATGACCGCTCTCGGCCAGCCGCCCGCCAAGCGTTAGATAAGGACGCGCACCGTGGACTTCACCCTTACCGAGGCCCAGCAGGATCTCGCAGAACTGACCCGCAGCATCGTCGCGGACATCGTCACCAACGAGCACCTGCGCACACTCGACGCCTCCGAGGACCGCCTCGACCGCACCCTGTGGGACACGCTCGCATCGTCGGGCGTGCTCGGCGCCGCTCTTCCCGAGTCGCTGGGCGGAGACGGTTACGGCCCGCTCGAGCAGGCGAGCATCCTGCGCGAACTCGGCCGCGGCGTCGCCGCCGTCCCGTACATCGGCTCGATCGCCGCGTGCGCGTCGGCGATCGCGGAGTTCGGCGCCGCCGAGCAGCAGGCTGAGTGGGGACGCCCTGCGGCGACCGGCGAGCAGATCCTCTCCGCCGCGCTCGCCGAGGAACTGAACCCCGATCCCACGACCCCGGCGACCCGGGCGCAGGCCACGGGCGACGGTCACGTGCTCGACGGCGTGAAGATCGTCGTCGACTCGGCGCCGGTCGCCGACGGTTTCCTCGTCCCGGCCACCATCGGCGACTCGGTGTCGGTCTTCCTCGTGCGACCCGACGATCCGGGTGTCTCGATCACCCGTCAGCAGACCACCGACTTCGACAGTCGCGGCATCGTCACCCTCGAGCAGGTCGCGCTCCCGGCCGATCGTGTCCTCGGCACCGACGGCCTCGCCGTGGCGACGTGGTTGCGCGACCGCAGCCTGCTCGGCTCCGCCGCCTACCAGTGCGGCGTCCTCGAGCAGGCGCTCGAGCTCACCGCGCAGTACGCGCGCGAACGCGTCCAGTTCGACCGCCCGATCGGCAGTTTCCAGGCCGTCTCCCAGCGACTCGCCGACGCCTATATCGACGTCAAGGCGGTGCGTCTGACGTTGTGGCAGGCCGCCTTCCGCATGGCTTCGGGTGAGCGTCACGACGACGCCCTGCGCACCGCGGCCTTCTGGGCTGCCGATGCGGGACATCGTGTCGCGCACACCACCGTGCACGTGCACGGCGGTGTCGGACTCGACGAGGACCATCCGGTGCACCGCTACTTCCTCGCGGCCAAGCACCACGAGTTCCTGCTCGGCTCCGCCACCGACCAGTTGCGCGCGCTCGGACGCGAACTCGCCGACGTCCCGGCCTGATCGCATGTCTGCCTTCACCGTCACCGAACTGCTCGAACGACTCGCCGACGTCGACGATCGAGGACTGCGCTTCGAGGAGACCGAGCTGTCCTGGCGCGAACACGTCGCACAGTCCCGGCGACGCGCCGCATTGCTGCGCGACCTGCTCGACGGCCCGGCACCGAAGCACATCGGGATCCTCATGGACAACGTCCCGGAGTTTTCGTTGCTGCTCGGCGCCGCGGCCTTCTCCGGTTCGGTGGTGGTGGGCCTGAACACGACCCGGCGCGGTGCGGCGCTCGCCCGCGACATCGCGCTCGCCGACTGCCGGGTCGTGTTCACCGAGGCCGCACATGCGTCACTGTTCGACGGTGTGGATCTCGGCGACGTGCGGGTGATCGACGTCGACTCCCCCGAGTGGACGGCGATGCTCGCCCCGTTCACCGGCACGGTCGTGGAGACTGCCGCGCATTCCCCCGACGACCTGTTCATGCTGATTTTCACGTCGGGCACGAGCGGCGACCCGAAGGCCGTGCGGTGCACGCACCGCAAGTTCACCGATCCCGCGACGATGCTCGCCACGCGGTTCGGTCTCGGCTCCGACGACACCGTGTACGTGTCGATGCCCCTGTTCCACTCCAACGCGATGATCGCCGGCTGGTCGGTCGGACTCGCCGCGCGCGGCAGCATCGCCCTGCGTCGCCGGTTCTCGGCGTCGGGTTTCCTTCCCGACGTCCGCCGTTACGGCGTGACCTTCGCGAACTACGTCGGCAAACCACTGTCGTACATCGTGGCGACACCCGAACACCCCGACGACCACGACAACCCGCTGCGCATCATGTACGGCAACGAGGCGTCTGCCACCGCCGTCGCCGAGTTCACCCGCCGTTTCGGCGCGCGGGTGGTCGACGGCTTCGGCTCGACCGAGGGCGGCATCGCGATCGCCTCGGCTCCCGACGCCCCGGCCGGATCCCTCGGCAGACTTCCCGAGGGCATCGAGATCCTCGATCCCGAGACGGGGCAACGCTGCCCGGCAGCGGTGTTCGACGCGAACGGCAGGATCACCAACGCCGACGCCGCGACGGGCGAGCTCGTCAACGTGCGCGGTGCCGGTCTGTTCGACGGCTACTACAACAATCCCGAGGCTGACGCCGAACGCCTCCGCGACGGGCGTTATCACAGCGGCGACCTCGCCTACCAGGACGAGAACGGTTTCGTGTACTTCGCCGGGCGCAGTTCGGGCTGGCTCCGGGTGGACGGTGAGAATCTCGGTGCGGCGCCCATCGAGCGCATCCTGATGCGGTACGAGGGCTTCGCTCAGGTCGCGGTGTACGGGGTGCCCGATCGCAACGTCGGCGACCGGGTGATGGCCGCGGTGATCCCTGCGGCGGGCTCCGACTTCGACCCGGTCGCGTTCGCGCGTTTCCTCGATGCACAGACCGATCTCGGCCCCAAGCAGATGCCCGGTCTGATCCGTATCTGCAGCGAGTTCCCCCGCACCGCGACCTTCAAGGTCCTGACCCGTTCTCTGGCCGCCGAACGCTGGTCCTGCAGCGATCCGGTGTGGCTTCGGGAACGTGGCGATTCCGAATTCCGGTTGTTGTCGGACGAACTGGCGCAGCTTCTCGAACCGGCCTCCCTCGGCACTTGTGCGCGATAGCGTCGTCGCCCCTCGGCCGACGCGCTCCCGCGCGTACAGTTGTGCCGCGACGGTGGTTGTTCGGCGACAAGTCCGGAAGGACTTCCGTCGCCGTCGAGTCGAGTGACGGGCGGGACCGATGGACACCGACGGGTCATCCGGAGGGGCGGAGCGCACGCCGGACGGCAGATATGTGGTGGTGAACGGGCGGCGCTGGCGTGCCACCGACCCCACGATTCCTGAACCGTTGCAAAAGCAACTCGTGGCGGAGTTGATGCGCGCTCGGCGTCTCGTGAAGAGCGACGGCGACTCCGCACGGCACCGCGTCCAGGACGCGAAGGTCGCGCTCGGTGAACGCGGGCATCCGTGGTGGGAACCACGCGACGAGTATGCGGATCGTGAACGGCTGGCGGCCACGATCTGCGCGCTGCTCCGGGAACGGGATCCGTCCACCATCTGTCCCAGCGACGCCGCGCGGGTCGCGGGTGGCGACTCGTGGCGCGACCTCATGGACGCCGCACGCTCGGTGGCGGCCGAACTCGAACGCAGCGGCCACGTGGTGATCACGCAGAAGGGCGAGCCGGTGGACATGGAGACGGCACGAGGCCCGATCCGGATTGCACCCGGACCGAACCTCGAGCACCCTCGTCCCTCCCCGTGAGACGAACCCGAGCGGATCAGACGCTCGCGGCCTCGTTCAGCTTCTCCAGCGTGCCGGTCGCCTCGAGGTACTCCTGCACCCAGCGTTCGATGACCGCGGAGGTCTTGTCGACCTTCGTGAACTGCCCGACGACCTGACCGACGGGGTTGAGCGCGACGTCGACCGACTCGTCGGGGTACTTGTGAGTGGCGGCGACGGCCATGACGGAGACCATGTACTGCAACGGCATTTCGAGGGCTTCGGGTTGCCCTCCTGCTCCCACGCCTCAGTCCAGTCGTTGCGGAGCATGCGGCAGGGCTTGCCGGTGAACGAGCGGCTGCGGACGGTGTCGCGGCTGCTCGCCTTGATGTAGGCCTCCTGCTGCGCCGGGGTGTTCTCGGCCTCCTCGACCATGAGCCACTGCGAACCGGTCCACGCACCCTGGGCGCCGAGCGCGAGCGCCGCGGCGATCTGCTGGCCGCTGCCGATATCTCCGGCCGCCAGCACCGGGACCGGCGCGACCTCCTTGACGACTTGCGGCCACAGCACGATCGAGCCGACCTCACCGCAGTGCCCGCCACCTTCGCCGCCCTGGGCGATGATGATGTCGACACCGGCATCGGCGTGCTTGCGGGCCTGCTTCGGCGAACCGCACAGCGCCGCGACCTTGCGACCGGCTTTGTGGATGTGCTCGATCATGTCGGCCGGCGGGGTGCCGAGTGCGTTGGCGATGAGCGTGACCTTCGGATGCTGCAGCGCCACCTCCACCTGCGGGGTGACCTTGCGCGGAAGGTACGCAACAACGGACGAAGGCTCGCAACACCGGTAGTGACTGCCGACGTTGCGAGCCTTCGCCTCGCGTTGCGTACCTCAGATGATTCCGCGCTCGCGCAGTTCCTTCTGCTCGATGTCGCTCAGTCCGAGGATCTCGCCGTAGACCGCCGCGTTGTCGTATCCCGCGACGGGCGGGCCGGCACGACGCACCGAACCCGGCGTCCCGGTGAGCGTCGGCACCACACCGGGGCCGAGTACGTCTGCGCCGGTGCGCTCGTCGTGATGCGGAACGATCATGTCCCGTGCCTGGAACTGCGGATCGGCGACGACCTCCGCGACGGTGTTCACCGGCCCGGACACCACACCCGACGACGACAGGTGCGCCAGCAGGTCGTCGAGCGTCCACGTCGCCGCCCACTCGCCGATGAGGGCGTCGAGCTCGTCCTGGTTCACGCCGCGCGCGAGGTGGTCGGCGAAGCGCGGGTCGTCGGCGAGCTCGGGGCGCTCCATCGCCGCGCACAGGCGACGGAAGACCGTGTCCTGGTTGGCGGCGATGACGATCCACATGTCGTCGGACGTCCGGTACAGGTTCGACGGGGCGATGCCCTCGAGCCGGGTGCCGGAGGGGCCGCGGACGACGCCTGCGACGTCGTAGTCGGGGATCACCGATTCCTGGATCGCGAGGCACGCCTCGGTGAGCGCCACGTCGACGACCTGCCCGCGTCCGGTCCGTTCGCGGCCGAGCAGCGCGGCGAGGATGCCCTGCACGGCGAACATCCCGGCGAGGGAGTCGCCCAGGGAGAGCGCGAGTCGCGGGGGCGCCTGCCCGGGATAGCCGTTCAGGTGCCGCAGACCGCTCTCAGCCTCGGCCACGGACGCGTAGCCGGCCTGCCCGGCCTTGGGACCGGTCTGCCCGTATCCGGAGACGCGAGCCAGCACGATGCCCGGATTGATCTCGGAGAGCAGGTCGTAGCCGAGCCCCCACTTCTCGAGCGTGCCGGGACGGAAGTTCTCGACCACCACGTCGGACTCGGCGACGAGACGCCGGAACAGTTCCTGCCCGTCGGGCGCCCGCAGATCGAGGGTGATGCACCGCTTGTTGCGGGCGTGCACCGTCCAGAAGAAGCGGTGCCCGTCCCGTTCGCCCTGCCCCCAGGTGCGGAGCGGGTCGGGCCGCTTCGGGTCCTCGATCTTGATGACGTCGGCGCCCATGTCGCCGAGCAGGCGTCCTGCATATGGCCCGGCGATCAGGGTGCCCAGTTCGAGCACCCTGATGTCCGTGAGCGCTCCGGTTGCCTGCGACTCGGCCTGTGTCACTGCGTCTTCCGTCCTCTGCTCGGTAACCGAGGTGAACGGCCTCCTCCTCGGTGAACGCTTCGAGTCCGCTGCGGTGCGGTTCACGACCGGTACCGCTCGCGTCACGTCCACCCCAGGGTAGTGCCGGATCGGGCACACCTCAGCCGTCGACCCCCACCCCCGACCGCCGCTGCCCCCCCTGTCCGGCGACACCCCGGCCGACGCAGATCCCGGAAAGGGACGGTGCCCGGGGCGGATCACTCCACCCCGGGCACCTGCCACCCCACCACTGTGGTCCTATCGCGCCTCGTTCAGCCGATCGACGGCCTCGTCGTAGCCCCGCACGAGGTCGGCCATGATCTCCGCGACGGGACGGATCTCGTTCATCCGCCCCACCACCTGCCCGACCGGCATCGCGACGGCCTCGGGGTCATCGGCCGCCGACATGCGCTGATGCGCCTCGCTCACCAGGATGTTCTGTAGCGGCATCGGCAGCGGTTCGGGCGCACCGGGTTTCGACCACGCCTCCGTCCACTTGGTCTTGAGCAGACGCGCGGGCTTTCCCGAATAGATCCGCGACCGCACGGTGTCGGACGAGCTCGCTCCGAGCAACGCGCGCTGGATCGACGACGGACCGTGCGCGGCCGCCCCGAGCTTGTATTCCGAGGTGGTGAGCCAGTACGAACCCATCCACACACCGGAGGCGCCGAGGGCCAGCGCCGCCGCGACCTGCCGTCCCGATCCCACACCACCGGCGGCGAGCACTGCCGCGGAATCGCCGAGCGCGTCGACGATTTCGGGCCACAGCACCAGCGATGCGATCTCACCCGTGTGCCCTCCGGCCTCGTAGCCCTGCGCGATCACGATGTCGACACCGTTCTCGACGTGCCGCTTCGCGTGCTCGACCGCACCCGCGAGTGCCGCGACCGGCACTCCCTTCTCGTGCGCGAGGTCGATGACGTCCTTCGGCGGCGACCCCAGGGCGTTGGCGATCAGGGCGGGCCGGTGTGCGAGTGCCACGTCGACGTGCGAACGCGCGACCGAATGCAGCCAGCCCAGAACACCGCTCGCCTTGCCGACGTCGTCGGACAGCGGCGGCACACCAAGTTCTTCGAGCGTGCGGTTGACGAAGGCACGGTGTTCGGCGGGGATCAGTTTGTCGAGGTCCACCGCGGTGCCTTCGGTGGGCACCTTGGCGGGCATCACGATGTCGACGCCGTACGGTTTGCCGTCGGTGTTCTCGTCCATCCAGGTCAGGACGGCGTCGAGTTCCTCCGGGTCGTTGAACCGCACACACCCGAGGACACCGAGTCCACCCGCGCGGCTGATCGCCGCCGCGACGTGTTCGGAAGGCGTGAATCCGAAGATCGGATACTCGATACCGAACTTCTTGCTGAGGCCGGTCTGCATGCGTCCTTCTATCCCGTCGCCGCGGCGCCGTTGCCGTCGCCGTTGTTGTAGACCTCGTCGGCCGGACGCAATCCGGTCTGGTCCTTGGCCCACCGGTAGTCGGGCTTGCCGGCCGGCGACCGCTTGATCTCGTCGACGAACCACACCGCGCGCGGCACCTTGTACCCTGCGATCTTCGACCGTGCCGTCGTCATGAGTTCGTCGAGCGGCGTCGGCTCGCCCTCGCGCAGGGCGACGACGGCGCAGACCCGCTCGCCGAAGCGCTCGTCCGGCACACCGACCACCAGGGCGTCGAAGACCGCCGGGTGCTGCTTGAGTGCGCCCTCGACCTCTTCGGGGTAGACCTTCTCGCCGCCGCTGTTGATCGAGACCGAACCGCGGCCGAGCATTGTGACGGTGCCGTCACCCTCGACGCGCGCGTAGTCACCGGGGATCGAGTAGCGGATCCCGTTGTACTCGCGGAAGGTCGCCTTGGTCTTGGCTTCGTCCTTGTAGTAGCCGAGCGGGATGTTGCCGGTGCGCGCGACCATGCCGACCTTTCCGGAACCCGGTTCGATCGGGTTGCCGTCGTCGTCGAGGACGGTGGTCGACTCGTCGATCTTCACCGTGGGGCCGCCGCCGAGGGTCTTGCCCTTCTCGGCGATGCCGATGCCACCGAAGCCGGTCTCGGACGAGCCGATGGAGTCGGTGATGATCTTGCCGGGCAGCAGGTCGAGGAAACGGTCCTTGATGGACGGGGAGAACAGGGCCGCACTCGATGCCATGGCGAACAGGGTCGAGAGGTCGTAGGGCTGACCGGTTGCCGGGTTGCCCTCCTCCAGTGCGTCGAGCATGGGGCGGGCCATGGCGTCGCCGGTGATGAAGATGACGTTGACCTTGTGGTCGTCGATGATGCGCCACACCTCGTGGCCCGAGAACTCGGGGTGCATGACCACCTTGCCGCCGCTGAACAACGACTGGAACAGCGCCCACTGGGCGCCACCGTGGATCATCGGCGGGATGGGATAGCGCACGAGACCGGGATTCTCGGCGCCCTCCTTCGCCAGCTGCCATTCGTCCTTGACCCATTCCCCGGTCATGAAGTTGATACCGCCGCCGAGGACGCGCCACACGTCCTCGTGACGCCACAGCACGCCCTTGGGGTGACCGGTGGTGCCGCCGGTGTAGAGCATGTAGATGTCGTCGGCGCTGCGGTCTTCGAAGTCGCGTTCCGGGTTGCTCTGCGCCAGTGCCGCTTCGTATTCGATGCCGCTATAGGCCGAGAAGTCGACGTCGGTGCCGTCCTCGACCACCACGACGGTCTTCACCAGCGGAGTGTTCGGCAGGACGTTCGCGACCTTGTCGGAGTAGCGACGTTCGTGGACGAGCGCGACCATGTCGGAGTTGTCGAAGATGTACTGCAACTCGTTCTCGACATAGCGGTAGTTGACGTTGATCATGATCGCGCGGATCTTGAAGACCGCGATCATCGCCTCTACGGCCTCGATGGTGTTGCGCGAGTAGATGCCGACCTTGTCGCCCGGCTTCACACCTTGTTCGCGCAGGTAATGAGCAAGTCGGTTGGCTCGTTCCTCCAGCTGTGCGTAGGTGACCTCACGTCCGTCCGAGGCCAGCGCGACGCGCTCGGGAACGAGGTCGATTGCGTGTTCGACGAGGTCTGCGATGTTTAGGGCCACACTGACAAAAGTAGAACGTGTTACCGTTTCTGACAAGACCTGCATATGATCCAGTTCACAATCCCGCGAGGAGTCCCGCCAGTGTCCGCTACCGAAGCCCCCGGCGCAGCCGATTCGGACATTTCGTCCCGCGCACCGCATTGCCTCGTCGAGCAACGCGGCCACGTTCTGATCGTCACTCTCAACCGCCCCGAGGCACGAAATGCGCTGTCCGGCGAAATGATGGCGATCATGAACGAGGCCTGGGATCGCGTCGACAACGATCCCGAGATCCGCGTCGCGATCCTCACCGGCGCCGGTGGAGCGTTCTGCGCGGGTGCCGATCTCAAGGCCATGAATGCAGCGCCTCCCGGAGACAAGTTCGAGCAGGGCGAGCGGAGCAACGGCGGTGGGTGGGATCTCAGTCGGCTCCCCGCACTACTGAAGGGCCGCCGTCTGACGAAGCCACTCATCGCGGCCGTCGAGGGTGCCGCCATCGCCGGTGGCACCGAGATCCTGCAGGGCACCGACATCCGTGTCGCCGGCGAGAGCGCGAAATTCGGCGTCTCCGAAGCGAAGTGGGGATTGTTCCCGCTCGGCGGATCCGCCGTGCGCCTCGTCCGGCAGATCCCGTACACGATCGCCGCCGACATCCTGCTCACGGGCCGCCACATCAAGGCCGCCGAGGCCAAGGAGATCGGGCTCATCGGCTACGTCGTCCCCGACGGCACCGCACTCGACAAGGCCCTCGAGATCGCCGAGACGATCGCGAACAACGGCCCGGTCGCCGTGCAGGCCATCCTCCGGACCATCCGCGACGCGGAAGGTCTGCACGAGGAGGAGGCGTTCCGGATCGACGCCGAACTGGGCGCCGCCGTCTTCAAGAGCGCCGACGCCAAGGAGGGGCCGCGGGCGTTCGCGGAGAAGCGCGCCCCGAAGTTCTCGGGTTCCTGACCTGCGCCACTGTGGACCGCACTCCCACCCGTGAGAGCACGGTCACAACCATCTCCTTAGCTCTGCTACATTGTCGGCCGTGATCCAGACCACAAGATCACAGTGTTCGTCGAGGCGATGTCGAGGCAATGAGGAGCCCCCATGTATCCAGGAGTGCACGCCCGCACCGCCCCGGACAAGCTCGCCGTCGTCCTGGCCGACAGTGGCCGGAGCCTGACCTACCGCGAACTCGACGACCGGTCAGCGGCGCTCGCCCGAGTGCTGCACGATGCCGGGCTCCGCCCCGGCGACGTCGTCGCCCTCCTCACCGACAACCGGCCGGAGGCATTCGAGGTGTTCTGGGCCGCAATGCGGTCCGGGCTGTACATCACGGCGGTCAACAGCCACCTCACCGCCGGCGAGGTGGCGTACATCGTCGAGGACAGCGGCGCGAAGGCTCTGATCGTCTCGACGACGCTGGGTGAGCTTTCCGAACAGGTCGGCGAGAAGGTCACGATCGGTTCCGCGCGACTCGCGTTCGGCGGCGCCGTGCGCGGTTTCGAGTCGTACGAGGACGCCCTCGCCGGGGCCGGTCCGCGGCTCGAGGAGGAACCGTGCGGCGCCAGCATGCTGTACTCGTCCGGAACCACGGGCTTCCCCAAGGGAATCCAGCCGGATCTCCCGGAACGTCGCGTCGACGAACCCGGTGAGCCGCTGGTGACGGTGGCACAGTTCCTCTTCGGCCTCACCGACTCCGACGTCTACTACTCCCCCGCCCCGATCTATCACGCAGCGCCTCTGCGCTGGGGTGGGGCGATCCACGCGCTCGGCGGCACGGTGGTCCTGGCCGAGAAGTTCGACGCCGAGACCGCGCTCCGGCACATCGAGGAGCACAAGATCACCGCCGGGCAGATGGTGCCGACGATGTTCGTCCGCATGCTCAAGCTCGACGACGAGATCCGTGCCCGCCACGACCTGTCGAGTCTGCGCGTGCTCGTCCACGCCGCCGCGCCGTGCCCGCCGGAGGTCAAGCGGTCGATGATCGACTGGCTCGGACCGGTGATCTACGAGTACTACAGCTCCACCGAGGCCAACGGGATCACGTTCATCAACAGCCAGGCATGGCTCGAACACCCGGGTTCGGTCGGCAAGAGCGTGCTCGGGCCCGCACACATCTGCGACGAGGAAGGGCGGGAACTCCCGGCCGGTGAGGTGGGGACCATCTACCTCGAGTACGAGAAGGTTCCGTTCTCGTACCACAACGATCCCGAGAAGACCGCGGCGTCGCAGCATCCCGAGCATCCCACATGGACCACGGTCGGCGACCTCGGTTACCTCGACGAGGACGGTTATCTGTATCTGACCGACCGCAAGTCGTTCACGATCATCTCCGGCGGAGTGAACATCTATCCGCAGGAGATCGAGAACGTGCTCGCCCTGCACCCGGCCGTCGAGGACGTCGCCGTCATCGGCGTACCCCATCCGGAGATGGGCGAGGAGGTCAAGGCCGTCGTGCAGGTGTCGTCCGGTGCCACCACATCACCCGATCTCGCCGACGACCTCATCGCGTACGTCCGCGAGCGGGTCGCCCACTTCAAGGTGCCGCGGTCGGTGGACTTCGTCGACGAACTGCCCCGCACCCCCACGGGCAAGCTGGTGAAGGGCAAGCTGAAGGCGGCCTACGCCTCCTGACGCCCCGCCCGCGGCGGGCGGAAACCGTCCTCACGGAAGGGTTTCCGCCCGCGGCGGCATCTAGCGCAGCACCACCTCGGCGATCGTGCGCACCTGGTCGACATCGCGACAACCGACCAGCAGCATCGTCACGCCGGCCGCCTCCCAGCGCTTCACACCCTCGCGCACCTCGTCGGCATTGCCGACGATCATCGCCTCGGTGACCATCTCGTCCGGGATCACTGCCGCCGCCTCGTCCTTACGGCCGGCACGGAACAGCGCGGTCACCTCGTCGACCACGGCCTCGTATCCCATCCGCCGGTAGACCTGCGCGTGGAAGTTCAACTCCGGCGCACCCATTCCGCCGACATACAGCGCGGTCACCGGTTTCATCGCCGCGATCGTCCCTGCGCGATCGTCCGTGATCACCACCTGGCAGGTCGCCGCGATCTCGAAGTCCTCACGGGTGCGTCGGGCGCCCGGCCGGGCGAACCCCTCGTCGAGCCACTCGTCGTACATCGACGCCAGGCGCGGGGTGTAGTAGATCGCGAGCCAGCCGTCGGCGATCTCGGCGGTGAGCGCGACGTTCTTCGGACCTTCGGCACCGATCCAGATCGGGATGTCCGACCGCAGCGGATACGTGATGGGCTTGAGCGGTTTACCGAGCCCGGTTGATCCGGCGCCCGCGTAGGGCAGCGGGAAGTGCGGTCCGTCGCCGGTCACCGGCGCTTCGCGCGCGAGCACCTTGCGGATCACGTCGACGTACTCGCGGGTCCGTGCGAGGGGCTTGGCGAACGGCTGGCCGTACCAGCCCTCCACCACCTGCGGCCCCGAGACGCCGAGACCGAGGATGTGCCTGCCCTTCGAGAGGTGATCGAGCGTCAGCGCGTGCATCGCGCAACTCGTCGGAGTACGCGCGGAGATCTGCACGACGGACGTGCCGAGCCGCACCCGTTCGGTGGACGAGCCCCACCAGGCCAGCGGCGTGAACGCGTCCGATCCCCACGATTCGGCGGCGAAGACGGCGTCGAATCCTTCGGCCTCGGCCGCAGCAACGACTTCCGGTGCGTTCGAGGGCGGCTGAGCACCCCAGTAGCCGAGTTGCAGTCCCAGTTTCATTGGACGCCTTTCCTGTCGGGCGAATCGTGGAGAGATGCAGTTCGCGCGCCGCTCTTGCCAGCACCACTAGAACCTGTTCTACTCGAAATTGTGAGCCTGGGAAAGAGCGCGGTTGCCGAGCCACCGCTGAGCGCACCGCTGAATCTGAAGTTCGACTACACACGATCCACCGGGCCGACCGTCGGAGCCTTCGTCACCGGATTGCGCGACGGCCGCATTCTCGGCGCCCGCGGATCCGACGGACGGGTCCTCGTCCCACCCCCCGAATACGACGCGGTCACCCATGAACCACTCACCGATGTCGTCGAGGTCGGACAGACCGGCACCGTGATGAGCTGGACGTGGAACGCCGAACCGCTGCCCGGACAGCCCTTCGACCGGCCCTTCGCCTGGGCACTGATCCGCCTCGACGGCACCGACACCGCACTCCTGCACGCCGTCGACGTCGGCTCCCCGGACGACATCGAGACGGGTCTGCGTGTACGTGTGCGGTGGGCCGCCGAACGCACCGGCGACATCCACGACATCGAGGCGTTCGAACCCGGCGAGGCGACGATCACCGTCGCAGCGGCCGAGGGTGATCCGGTCACGATGATCACCACTCCCGTCGACCTGGACTACCGGCACTCCGCCTCCCCCGAGGAATCCTGGTACCTGCGAGGGTTGAAGGACGGCAGGATCATCGGTGGCCGCACCGGCCCGGGCGGGAAGGTCTACGTGCCCCCGCGCGGTGCGAGCCCCACCGACGGTGTACCGACGAAGGAACCCGTGGAAGTGTCCGACAAGGGCATCGTCACCACCTTCTGCATCGTGAACGTGCCGTTCCTCGGCCAGCAGATCGAGCCGCCCTATGTCGCCGCCTACGTACTGCTCGACGGTGCCGACATCCCGTTCCTGCACCTGATCCTCGAATGCGATGCGTCCGAGGTGCGGATGGGCATGCGTGTCGAAGCGAAATGGCGTCCTCGCGAGGAGTGGGATCACACGCTGCGCAACATCGAGTACTTCCGTCCCACCGGCGAACCCGACGCCGACTACGACACCTTCGAACACCACCTCTGAGAGCGGCGGACACATGACAGACATCGCAGTCGTCGGCTTCGCGCACGCTCCGCACGTGCGCGAGACGTTCGGCACCACCAACGGCGTCGAGATGCTCGTCCCGTGTTTCCAGGAGCTGTACGGCAAGCTCGGCATCACCAAGTCCGACATCGGTTTCTGGTGTTCGGGTTCCTCCGATTACCTTGCCGGACGAGCATTCTCGTTCATCTCGGCGATCGATGCGATCGGCGCCGTCCCGCCCATCAACGAATCGCACGTCGAGATGGATGCGGCCTGGGCGCTCTACGAGGCGTGGGTCAAGCTCATCACGGGTGAGGTCGACACCGCCCTCGTGTACGGCTTCGGCAAGTCCTCGGCCGGCACTCTGCGCCGAACCCTGTCCCTGCAGCTCGATCCGTACCTCGTGGCCCCTCTGGGCGTCGACTCCGTCTCGCTCGCGGGCCTGCAGGCCCGCCTGGGTCTCGAATCCGGTAAGTGGACCGACCGCGAGATGGCGGAGGTCGCGGTCCGTAGCCGCGCCGCCGCCAAGGACAATCCCAAGGCGCAACTCTCCGGCGACTTCGACATCGACGAACTGCTCGCCCAGCCGTACATCGCCGACCCGTTGCGTAAGCACGACTGCGCCCCCGTCACCGACGGCGCGGCCGCGATCGTCCTCGCGACCGGCGACCGGGCGCGCGAGCTGTGCGAGAACCCGGCGTGGATCACCGGGATCGAGCATCGCACCGATTCACCGAACTTCGGCGCACTCGATCTGACCGTCTCACCCTCGACCCGGGCCGCAGCGCAGGCCGTCACCGGCGGGGACACCGCCTTCGACGTCGCCGAGTTGCATGCACCGTTCACGCACCAGGAACTCATCCTGCGCGAGGCGATCGGCCTGGGCGAGTCGACGACGATCAACCCGTCCGGTGGGCCGCTGACGGGCAACCCGATGTTCTCCGGCGGTCTCGAGCGCATCGGTTACGCAGCGCAGGCGATCATGGACGGCACGGCCGGACGTGCACTCGCGCACGCGACGAGCGGTGCTGTGCTGCAACAGAATCTGGTAGCCGTTCTGGAGGGACGCAACTGATGGCGAAGCAACCCGCAGCTGTCCTCGGAACCGGGCAGACCCATTACGTCGCCAAGCGGCACGACGTGTCGATGTCCGGCCTCGTCCGCGAGGCGATCGACCGCGCCATGACGGACGCCCAGGTGGGCTGGGACGACATCGACGCCGTGGTGATCGGCAAGGCCCCCGACCTGTTCGAGGGCGTCATGATGCCCGAACTGTCGATGGTCGACGCCATCGGCGCCACGGGCAAGCCGATGCTGCGCGTGCACACCGCCGGGTCCGTCGGGGGCTCGACGGCGAACGTCGCGGCAAGCCTCGTCCAGGCCGGCGTGCACCGCCGGGTACTCGCGGTGGCCTGGGAGAAGCAGTCCGAGTCGAACGCGATGTGGGCGCTGTCCACACCGGTCCCGTTCACCATGCCGGTCGGTGCCGGCGCGGGCGGCTACTTCGCGCCGCACGTCCGTTCGTACATCCGCCGGTCCGGTGCGCCCGAGCACATCGGGGCGATGGTCGCGGTCAAGGACCGCCTCAACGGCGCGAAGAATCCGTACGCGCATCTGAAGCAGCCCGAGATCACCCTCGAGAAGGTGCAGGCCTCGCAGATGCTGTGGGATCCGATCCGGTACGACGAGACGTGCCCGTCGTCCGACGGTGCGTGCGCGGTCGTGCTCGGCGACGAGGACACCGCGAAGGCCGCCGAGGAGGCCGGCCGCCGGGTGGCGTGGATCCATGCCACGGCGATGCGCACCGAACCCACCACCTACGCCGGGCGCGATCAGGTGAATCCGGAGGCCGGACGGGTCGCTGCCGCAGCACTGTGGAAGCAGGCCGGTATCACCGATCCGCTCGGCGAGATCGACTGCGCCGAGATCTACGTGCCGTTCTCGTGGTTCGAGCCGATGTGGCTCGAGAACCTCGGTTTCGCGTCCGAGGGGTCGGGGTGGAAACTCACCGAGGCCGGCGAGACGGCGATCGGCGGTCGGCTTCCGGTCAACATGTCCGGCGGCGTGCTCTGCTCCAACCCCATCGGGGCATCGGGCATGATCCGGTTCGCCGAAGCCGCGATCCAGGTGATGGGCACGGCGGGAGATCACCAGGTCGACGGCGCCCGCAAGGCACTCGGACATGCCTACGGCGGTGGATCCCAGTACTTCTCCATGTGGGTGGTGGGCTCCGACCGGCCCACGAATTAGGAGGCATCATGGTCTCGTTCACCGTCGGGGTCGCGATGACCCCACTCGACCAGCTCACCGGCATCGCGCAGACCGCCGAGGAGTGCGGATACACCTCGATCGCACTGCCCGACTCCCTGTTCTACATGGAGAAGCAGACGGTCGACTATCCGTACACCCCCGACGGTTCGCGGATGTGGACGCCCGACACCCCCTGGGTGGATCCGCTCATCGCCGCGGCGTCGATGGCGGCGAGCACGTCGACGATCCGGTTCTACACCCAGGTGCTCAAGCTCGGCTCCCGCAATCCGGTGCTGCTGGCGCGGCAGGTCGGATCCGTTGCGAACCTCACCGGGAACCGGTTCGGACTGGGTGTCGGAATCGGCTGGGCGCCGGAAGAATTCGAGTGGTGCGGTGTGCCCTACGCGAAGCGCGGCAAGCGCGTCGACGAGATGATCGACGTTCTGAAGCTGATCCTCGACGGCGGCATGGTCGAACATCACGGCGAGTTCTACGACTTCGACCGGCTGCAGATGAGTCCCGCGCCCACCGCACCGGTACCGCTCTACGTCGGTGGGCACACCGATGTGGCGCTGCGGCGCGCGGCGCGGGTTGGGGACGGGTGGACGTCGGCGATGATCGAGTACGACGATCTCGTCGAGGTCATCACCCGACTGCGCGAGTTGCGCGCCGAGTACGGCCACAGCGACGAGCCGTTCGAGATCCAGGCCGTGTGCGTCGACAGGTTCGGCAGCTCCGGTTATGCCGAACTCGCCGACGCCGGGGTCACCGACATCATCGTGGTGCCGTGGATCTTCGACGGCCACGGTTTCGACTCCCCGCTCGAGGCGAAGCAGGAATCGCTGCGGAAGTTCGCCGACAAGTACATTCCCGGAAGGGATGCCGCATGAGCGAGGAACACCCGGCGCGTATCGCAGCGAAGGCGTCGCAGGCGGCGGCGAGCGGGAAACGCAAGGACGAGTGGCTCGCGCTGTTCGCGGAGAACGCGTGCGTCGAGGATCCGGTGGGTCCGTCCGGCTTCGATCCGGAGGGCAAGGGGCATCACGGTGCCGAGGCGATCGCGAAGTTCTACGACATGACCATCGCGAACACCGACAAGCTCGAATTCCTCGTCGACGACGTGCTGGTCTGCGGCGACGAATGCGTCAACATCGGCACTATCCGTACGACGATGGCAGGCAATCTGATCGATGCGGAGGGCGTGTTCGTCTACCGCGTGGACGACGACGGGAGGATCGTCTCGCTGCGTGCGTTCTGGGAAGTGGACCGCGCGATGAAAACCGTGCGCCCCGTCTCGTAGAGTCGGGCCATGGGCACAGCCGGGATCGTTCTTGCGGCAGGGGACGGCTCGCGACTGGGCGGACGGGCGAAAGCGCTGCTCCCCCAACGCGGCCGTCCCCTGCTGCATACCGTCGTCGAGGCACTGCTCGAAGGTGGTTGTGACGACGTGATCGTGGTCGTGGGCGCATTCGGCGACGATGTGGCCGCCGCGTGCCCTACCGGAGCGACAACGGTCTACAACCCCGACTGGACCGTCGGCATGTCGACATCCCTGCGCCGCGGGGTCGACGCGGCACGAGCCCACCAGAGGGTTGCGCTCACCGTCGTCGATTTTCCCGGCATCACAGCCGAATTGGTCCGCCATCTCCTGGATGTGCACCACACGGGGACGGTGACGCTCCCCGTCTTCGGAGATCACCCCGGTCACCCGGTGGTCTTCGACATCGCCGATGCGCTGGGCGCCGCCGCCGACGCCACCGGCGACGAGGGCGCGCGGTCCTTCCTCGCCCGCAATCGTGAACGCGTGCGGCGTCTCGACTGCACCGGGCTCGCCGACCCCGGAGACGTCGATACCCCCGAGGATCTTCGCCGCCTGACCTGATCGCATCGTCGCCCGGCGTGTCGGCGCCGCGTCCCGGTGACCGCTCGGAGAAGGTAGGGGGTGCCCTCCTGGATTCTCTACGCACTCGCAGCCGTCGGCAGTTTCACCGCCGGAACCGTCCTCGCCGCGCCGAGCGTCGACACCTATCCACTCGATACCGGGTTCGGTTTCGGTGCCGTGGAGACTTCGGGTATCACCGCGTCTGCCACGGGAGCGCTCGTCGCCGCGTCGATCGCGCTGTGGTTACGCCACCGGGTGGGCGCGCTCGGCGCCGTCGTGGCCGGAGCCGCACTCGTGGCGGTCGTCGCCCTGCCGGGTGCGTGGCGGTTCGACATGTACGTCTCGGCGGTCGGTGCCGGCCTGGTGCTCGGTGCCCTCGTCGTCTGCTGCGCCCGAACTGCGGGCACCCGGCTCCCCGCGGTGATGACCGGTGGCGTCGTTGCCGCGCTGCTCACCGCGGAACCCGTCGCGGAATACCGGGAGTTCGCGGCCTCCTCGTCCGGAAGCGCCGTGTACCTCGAGGTGTCGGCGCAGCCCGCCAACACAGTGTGGACGGTTCTCTCGGTGACTGTCATCGCGGTGGCAACAGCGGCTCTCGTGATGCGTGCCGGTGCTCCCGATTCGGTCGACGAACGACGATGGGATGTGAGGGAAACGGTGGTCGGTATCGGCCTACCGCTCGTCGCCGTCGTGCTGTATCGGTCTCTTCACAGTGCCGTGTGGTCTCCGGATGCGAATCCCGGCGGGAACGGGCGATGGCTGTGGGGCATCGTCGCTGTCCCACTCGTGATCGGTGCTGCCCTGTGGCTGCGCGAGAGAAGCGGAGCGGTCCTGCTCGCCGCCTTCGCGGTGGCCGTCGCCGCGGGTACCGCTCCCTCGTGGATTCCCGGCGGATGGCTCCTGCCGGCCGTGATGGTCGTGCTCGCCGCCGTCGGCGCGTGGCTGGGCCGTCGCGCGCCGAGGCCGATGGCCGGAGTGGGCGTGCTCGCGTTCGTCACGATCACGGCGATCTTCACTCGTGCGCCCTGGGACAACGTCCACCTCTTGGCGACCTTCTTCGTTCTTCCGGTGGCAGCCGCGTACACGATCAGCGCGGCACTACCGTCGACGAGCGCGGTCACCGCCGCGTCCTTCTCGCTGCCCGCCGTGATGGCGTTGCCTCTGCTCACCCGATTCGGATGGACCGCCTACACGCCTCTCACCGATTCTCCGTCCGGGTGGACGCCGGACTCGTGGACGGTTCTCACGACCGGTGTATCGGTAGCCGGTGTGCTCGCGGCGGGGGCCGCGATGTGGTGGATCGGCCGCAGGTCCGAGGTCCTGTAGACGACACGGGATGTGCGAGGTCCCCGGGCGCGCAGGGGCGGCCGGGGACCTCGATGTTCGGTTCGGTCGGTGTTCGGTTCGGTCAGTGCTGGACCGGGCACCCACCCGAGGTCTTGTAGTCGACCTGGAATTCCTTGATGCCGTTGAGCCAACCCGACCGCAGACGGTGCGGGTCGCCGATCTTCGTGATGTCCGGGATGTGATCGGCGATCGCGTTGAAGATCAGGTCGATCTCCATACGTGCGAGGTTCGCGCCCAGGCAGTAGTGCGCGCCCGTTCCACCGAATGCCAGGTGCGGGTTGGGATCACGAAGGATGTCGAACTCGCGGGGGTTGTCGAACACTTCTTCGTCGTTGTTGGCCGACGCGTACAGCATGACGACGCGATCGCCCTTCTTGATCGTCTGCCCGCCGAGTTCGGTGTCCTCGAGGGCGGTGCGCTGGAACGACGTGACCGGGGTGGCCCAGCGGATGATCTCGTCGGCGGCGGTCTTCGGCCGGTCGCGCTTGAAGATCTCCCACTGCTCCGGATTGTCGAGGAACGCCGCCATGCCGTGGGTGATCGCGTTGCGGGTGGTCTCGTTGCCGGCCACCGCGAGCACGATGAAGAAGAAGCCGAACTCCTCGGGAGCGAGTTCGTCACCGTCGATGTCGGCCTCGATGAGGGTGGTGACGATGTCGTCGGCCGGGTTCTCCTTGCGGGCCGCGGCCATCTGGTAGGCGTACCCGAGGACTTCCATGGACGCTGCCGCCGGATCGGCGGTGTTGTCCGGATCGTCGTAGCCCGTCATCTGGTTGGACCACTCGAAGAGCTTGGCGCGATCCTCCTGCGGCACACCGATGAGGTCGGCGATGGCCTGCAGCGGCAGTTCCGCGGCGATCTGCGTGACGAAGTCGCCCCGACCGGCCTGGCAGGCCTCCTGGACGATCATCTTGGAGCGACGGTCGAGCTCGTCGCGCAGGCCGTTGATCGCACGGGGCGTGAAGCCTCGGGCGACGAGTTTGCGCAGCTTGGTGTGCTCGGGGGCGTCCTTGTTGAGCAGGACGTGACGTTGCAGCTCGACGGCCTCACGAGGAATGTCGTCGTTGAACCGCGGAATCGCAGTGTTCTCCCAGTTGGAGAACACGTCGCTCCGGCGGGAGACCTCTCGGACCTCCTCGTGCCGGGAGACAACCCAGAAACCCTCGTCGTGGAAACCACCGACGTCGGGAGACTTCTTGTTCCACCACACCGGTGCCGTCTTACGCAGTTCCGCGAACTCTTCGAACGGCATACGGTCTGCGTACAGATCGGGATCGGTGAAGTCGATGTCTTCGGGGATGTTCGGCTGCGCCACTGATATCTCTCCTGCCCTGGCGAGTACCGCTCGCGTGATTTGTAACACGTTCTAGAACCATTCAAACACAGGCGCGCCGCGCGACCAAGAGATCTGCACGTCCCGTGGATAATCGAGTTCTGTTGCCTCTCGGAGAAACCTGTTCTATTTTGCGAAGAACGTAGGAGAAAGGAGCCCGAAGTGGGCACACCAGTCATCGTCGAGGCCGCACGGACCCCGATCGGCAAGCGGGGTGGATGGCTCGCGGGCCTGCACGCTGCCGAGATCCTGGGCGCCGTCCAGGCCGGACTCGTCGAACGCGCCGGCATCGACGCCGAGCTCGTCGAACAGGTCATCGGTGGCTGCGTCACCCAGGCGGGCGCCCAGTCCAACAACATCACCCGCACCGCATGGCTCAACGCGGGGCTGCCCTGGCAGGTCGGCGCGACCACCATCGACGCCCAGTGCGGATCGGCGCAGCAGGCCAATCACCTCATCGCAGGCCTCATCGCCACCGGCGCCATCGACGTGGGCATCGCCTGCGGCATCGAGGCGATGACCCAGGTGCCCCTCGGCGCCAACGTCGGCGACCAGGCGGGCCCGCGCCGGCCGGAGTCCTGGAGCATCGACATGCCCAACCAGTTCGAGGCCGCCGAACGCATCGCGCGGCGCCGCGGCATCACCCGCGAGGACGTCGACGCACTCGGCGTGCGCTCACAGCAGCTCGCGAAGCAGGCCTGGGACGAGGGCCGGTTCGACCGCGAGATGCTGCCGGTCGTCGCACCCGTCGTCGACAAGGAGGGCAACCGCACCGGCGAGAAGGCGACCGTCACCCGCGACCAGGGTCTGCGCGAGACGTCGGCCGAGTCGCTGGCGAAGCTGAAGCCCGTGCTCGAGGGTGGCATCCACACCGCCGGCACCTCGTCGCAGATCTCCGACGGAGCCGCGGCCGTGCTGCTCATGGATTCCGACCGCGCGAAGGCACTCGGACTGAAGCCGCGGGCGCGGATCGTCGCGCAGGCTCTCGTCGGCGCCGAACCCGAGTTCCACCTCGACGGCCCGGTCCAGGCCACCGCGAAGGTTCTCGAGAAGGCGGGCATGAGCGTCGGCGATCTCGACCTGTTCGAGGTCAACGAGGCGTTCGCGTCGGTGCTGCTGTCCTGGGCCCAGGTGCACGGACCCGACATGGACAAGGTCAACGTCAACGGTGGCGCGATCGCGCTCGGCCACCCCGTCGGATCCACCGGCTCCCGCCTCATCACCACCGCGCTGCACGAGCTCGAGCGGCGTGACGCGTCGACCGCTCTGATCTCGATGTGCGCCGGTGGAGCGCTGGCGACGGGCACCATCATCGAGCGCATCTGACATGGGCACCGAAGCGGCGCCGAAGGGCCTCGACTCGAAGGCCACGATCTCGATCATCAAGTGGATGTCGCGGTTCAACGTCGCGGCGTACCGGGCGACCGGCGGTCGCATCGGCGGGAAGTGGCGCGTGGGAAGCGCCTTCCCGTGGGGCATCCCGGTGTGCCTGGTGACCACGATCGGGCGGAAGACCGGGCAACCGCGAACGGTCCCGCTGCTGTTCCTCGAGGACGGCGACAAGGTGGTCCTCGTCGCCTCCCAGGGAGGACTGCCCAAGCACCCCTTGTGGTTCCGCAACATCCAGGCGAACCCGGAGACCACGGTGCAGATCAAGTCGCGCATCCGGACCATGCGGGCGCGGGTCGCGAGCGACGAGGATCGAGCGGCCTACTGGCCACGTCTGACGGCGATGTACCCGGACTTCGACAACTACCAGTCGTGGACCGACCGTGTGATTCCCGTCGTCGTGTGCGAGTGAGCGTCCCTCCCGGCACGGTTCGCCGGGACGGTCCCGTGCGGGAATACTGAGTCTCGTACGTCCAGGTTCTCGACGAAGGGATGTCGCACGATGGAAACCACCGATCACGACAAGGTGCTCGACCGGCGGGAAATCGCGGCCGCGCTGCTCCGGGCGCTCGAACGACGCCACGAGGTGCTCGACGTGATCGTCGAGAGCAAGGATCGGGGCGACGCGGTCGCGAAGCTCGCCTCGCTGCTCGACACCGACGAGTTCTGCGCGGAGGCCGTGCTGAACCTTCCGTTCCGCCGTCTGACCCAGGCGGAGCGGAAGAAGATCCGTGAAGAACTCGACGATCTCGATGCGGTGCTGCAGTGGACGACGGCGGCGCGTCCGTACGCGACCGGCGCGCATTTCCGGTTGCGGCCCATTTCCCACAGCGCGGCCGACACGGCGCTGTTCAAGCAGCGCTGCGCCGACCAGCTGGGTGACGACAGCGACGAACAGGTCGAATCCGAGCGGCAGCGCGGCAGCGAGCTGATGGACGACGAGTCCGGCATGTGGCTTGTGGCCGAAGATCTTTCGGGCGACGAGCCGAAGGCCATCGGGTTCGCGTTCGGCGAGCTGACCGGCAACGAGGTCGAGGTGCGGATCTGGGTGCATCCCGAGTTCCGCAAGCAGGGTTACGGCACCGCCACGCTCAAGCAGGCACGTTCCGAACTCGCTGCCTACTTCCCCGGCTCCACCCTCATCGTCCGCACGCCCGCCTAGAGCGGCGACGCCGTCCGTGCGCGTTTCCGGTGATGACCACCGGAAACGCGCGGGGACATCACGCTCCGTAGACCGGCGTCGGCGGCTGCGACGCTGCGATCAGCTTCTCGACGACGGGACCGAGTTCCTTCGGATCCCAACGGTCGCCCTTGTCGATCGCCTCACCGTGGCGCCACCCGTCGGCCAGCGACACCTTGCCGCCCTCGGCCTCGAACACGCGACCGGTCACGTCCTTCGCTTCGGCACTGCCGAGCCACACGACCAGCGGCGAGACGTTCTCCGGCGCCATGGCGTCGAAACCCTCTTCGGGTGCGGCCATCATCTCGGCCATCGCGCCACCGGCCCCGACGGTCATGCGGGTGCGCGCCGAGGGTGCGATCGCGTTGACGGTTACCCCGTAGCGGCCGAATTCGGCTGCGGCCTGGATCGTGAGCGTCGCGATACCGGCCTTGGCGGCGGCGTAGTTGCCCTGGCCGATGCTGCCCATCAGGCCGGCACCCGAGCTGGTGTTGATGATGCGGGCGTCGACGGGGTTGCCGGCCTTGGCCTCGGCGCGCCAGTAGGTCATGGCGTGACGCATCGGCGCGAAGTGCCCCTTGAGGTGCACGCGGATGACCGCGTCCCACTCCTCTTCGCTCATGTTGGCGAGCATGCGGTCGCGCAGGAATCCGGCGTTGTTGACGAGCACGTCGAGCCGGCCGAAGTTGTCGAGGGCGGTCCTGACGAGGTTCTCGGCGCCGGCCCAGTCGGCGACGTCGTCGCCGTTGACGGCGGCCTCTCCCCCGGCCGCACGGATCTCCTCGACGACCAGCTCACCGGGGCTCTCCCCCGTGGCGGTTCCGTCACTGCCGACACCGATGTCGTTGACGACGACTTTCGCACCCTCCGCGGCGAATGCCAGGGCATGCGCGCGACCGAGGCCGCGTCCGGCGCCGGTCACGATGACGACGCGCCCGTCCATCAGTCCACTCACTTCGTCTCCTTCGTTTCGGCCGCTGCCATGTAGGCAGGGCGTTCACCGCCGCCGTGGACGGTCAATGTCGATCCGCTGACGTAGGCCGACAGCGGAGAGGCCAGGAATGCGGCGCAGTGGCCGATATCTTCGGGCTGGGCCAGCCGTCCCAGCGGAACGGTCTCGCCGACTGCGGCGACGCCGGCCTTGTCTCCGTAGAACTGGTGCGACTGTTCGGTTTCGACCAGGCCGACCACCACCGAGTTCACCCGTACCTTCGGGGCCCACTCGACGGCGAGCGACTGTGCGAGGCTGTCGACGCCTGCCTTGGCCGCACCATATGCCGCGGTGCCCGGCGAGGGGCGGGATCCGCTCACGCTCGAGATGTTGACGATCGAGCCGCCGGTGTCCTGCTTCTGCATCACCGCGTTGGCGGCCTGCGCGACCAGCAGCGGGGACAGCAGGTTCAGTTCCACGATCTTGGCGTGGAACTTCGGGCTGGCATCGGCCGCCAGCGCGTACGGTGACCCGCCGGCATTGTTCACCACGGCGTCGAGCCGCCCGTGGCGGTCGACGATGGTCTCGATCAGCGCGGCCACCTGATCGGCATCGCGGACGTCGCACGTCAGGAACTCCGCGGTCCGCCCGTCCACCTCGAGAGGCTGTTCGGGCTCGTTGCGAGCGCACGTCACGACGGTCGCACCGGCACGCAGGAACACCCTGGTGATGCCTGCACCGACTCCCCGTATTCCCCCGGTGACGAGCACGACCGCGCCGTCGAGTCCCAGATCCATTCGCTGCCTCCACGTCATTCATCCCGCGGGATGCGCGGGTCTCACGTCGACAACTTACCAAGCAATCGCTTGGTTCGGTACCGGCTCCCCCTCACCCCGCCACTGCTCCTGCTCAGTGGGAATCACGGGAACTCGCTTGTCGGCCCCACTTAGCGTGACGACGAACGCGCGCGTCGAAGAGGAGTGACTGGGCCATGCAGACCGTCGAGCAGGATTACGAGAAGTACGTCGGGCAGGTGGCCGAACCACCCCGCGTGGCCCGATACGCCGTCAACGACGCCATGATCCGCAACTGGGTCGAGGCCCACGACGACTTCAACCCGATCTACGTCGACGCCGAGGCCGCGCGCGAGACCGGACGCGACTCCGTCGTGTGCCCGCCCGCCATGATCTCCACCTGGATCATGGCCGGCTACCGCCGCTGGCGTGACGTGCAGTGCAAGCGCGCCGAGGGCGTCGTGGAGGACTTCGCATACTCCCGGATGCTTGCCGACCTCGATCGGGAGGGTTTCACCTCCGTCGTCGCGACGAACGTCGAGCAGGACTACCACCGCGAACTCGTCCCGGGCGACCACATCACCGCCCACTACACGATCGAGTCCGTATCCGAGGTCAAGCGAACGGGTCTCGGCCACGGCCGATTCTTCACGCTGTACAAGCGCTACGAGGACCAGAACGGCGAAGTCGTCGCCGAGGAACGCTTCCGGATGCTCCGGTTCAACCCGAACACCGACAAGGAGACGCGATGACCGCCGTCCCCCGGCTCACCATCACCCAGGACAACCAGTTCTGGTTCGACGCCGTCCGTGAGGGCCGACTCGAGATCCAGCAGTGCAGCGAGTGCGGCACTCTGCGCCATCCTCCGGGTCCGGCATGCCCCGCGTGCCGCTCGTTCGAATGGAAGACCGTCGAATCCTCACGGCGCGGAACGCTTCACAGCTGGACTGTCATTCACCACCCGCAGGATCCGGCCTTCGAGTACCCGCTCGCCGTCGGACTGATCGACCTCGACGAGGGGATCCGCATCGTCGCCGACATCGCGGGCGCCGACCACGACACCCTCGAGATCGGCATGGAACTCGAGGTGGGATTCTCCGAGCACGCACACGGCGAGATCCTGCCCCAGCCGCGCAAGCCCGGAGGAGACGCATGAACCTCGTCGAATGCACTGTCGGACAGGAACTTCCCCAACTCGCCCTGCCTATGGATCGCACCATCATCGTGGCTACCGCGATCGCCTCGCAGGATTTCGAGGACGTGCACCACGACCCGGACGCCGCACTCGGACGCGGCACACCGGACGTCTTCATGAGCATCAACGCCACGAACGGTTTCGTCGACCGGTACGTCACCGACTGGACCGGGCCGTCGGCGCGGGTGCGCCGCGCGTCGCTGCGTCTGGGCGTGCCCTGTTTCCCCGGCGACCCCATGCACATGAACGGTGAGGTGACCGCCGTCGACGGCGCAGCCGTCACCCTGAAGGTGCAGGGCCGCAACAGCAGAGGCGTCCACGTCACTGCCGAGGTCGTGGTGGAGCCCTACGAGAGGAAGACACGATGACCGTCAAGGGCTTCTCCGGAGCCGCCGCCATCGCCGGCATCGGAGCCACCGAGTTCTCCAAGAACTCCGGCCGCAGCGAATGGCAACTCGCGTGCGAGTCGGTCCTCGCCGCTCTCGAGGACGCACAGATCGGTGTCGAAGAGGTCGACGGCTTCGCACTGTTCACCATGGAGACCAACCCCGAGATCGCCGTCGCCCGCGCGCTGGGCATCCCGGAACTGAAGTTCTTCAGCCGGATCCCTCACGGCGGCGGCGGTGCCTGCGCGCCCGTGCAGCAGGCCGCGCTGGCCGTCTCGAGCGGTGTCGCCGACGTCGTGGTCGTCTACCGCGCCTTCAACGAGCGCTCGGGCCACCGGTTCGGTGCCGGTCCGCCGCCGTTCGCGTACAACTCGAACACCGACCAGGAATACCGGAACTGGATCAACCCCTACGGTCTGCTCACTCCTGCTCAGCAAGAGGCCTTCCTGGCACGCACCTACATGCACAAGTACGGGGCGACCAGTGCAGACTTCGGGCAGATCTCGGTGCTCTCGCGCAAGCATGCGGCGAACAATCCCAAGGCCTGGTTCTACGAGCGCCCCATCACCATCGACGACCACCAGAACTCCCGGATGCTCGCCGACCCGCTGCGCCTGCTGGACTGCTGCCAGGAGAGCGACGGCGGCCAGGCACTGGTCATCGTGAGTGCCGAACGCGCGCGAGATCTTCCGCATCCTCCGGCGATCATCACCGCCGCGGCGCAGGGCGTCGGCCCTCAGCAGATCTCGATGAGCAGCTACCACCGCGAGGACATCGACGCGATGCCCGAGGTCGAACTCGTCGCCCGGCAGATGTGGGCACAGGCCGGCTTCGGTCCCGAAGGTATCGACGCCGCGATCCTGTACGACGCCTTCACCCCCATGGTCCTGCTCCAGCTCGAGGAGTACGGCTTCTGCGGTCGCGGTGAGGCGAAGGACTTCATCGCCGACGGCAACCTCGAGGTGGACGGGCGACTGCCGATCAACACCCACGGCGGTCAGCTCGGCGAAGGCTACATCCACGGCGTCAACGGCATCGCCGAAGGCGTCCGGCTCATCCGCGGCACCTCCGTGAACCAGCCGGCGAAGACACTCGACAACGTGCTCGTCACGGGCGGATCGCCGGTGCCGCACAGCGCGATCGTCCTCTCGGCCGACCGTTAGGCCCGCAACCCGGGCCCCGACCACCTCTCAGGAGACCACATGCATCCCGAGCTGTCCGACACGTCACGGCGGCTGCGCACCGAACTGCGGGAGTACTTCGCCCGCGTCATCGACGACGACGATCGACGTGCCCTGGTCGACCAGACCGAGGGTGGACCGGTCTTCGACAAGATCTACCGGCAGATGGGCACCGACGGCTGGCTCGGCCTGGGATGGCCCGAGGAGTACGGCGGACGCGGGGAGGACCCCGAGGCGCTCTACGTTTTCTACGACGAGACGATCCGTGCGGGCGCACCGGTCTCGCTGGTCACTCTCAACACCGTTGCGCCGGCACTGATGAAGTACGGCACGCAGGAACAGAAGGACTTCTTCCTTCCCAGGATCCTCACGGGTGAACTGAAGTTCGCGATCGGGTACACCGAGCCCGGTGCCGGCACCGACCTCGCTGCACTTCAGACGCGGGCACGCATCGACGGTGACGAACTCGTCATCGACGGCAACAAGCTGTTCACGAGTTCGGCCATCTTCGCCGACTGGATCTGGCTCGCCGTGCGCACCGATCCGGACGCGCCTCGCCACAAGGGGATCTCGGTCGTGCTCGTGCCGACCTCGTCGCCGGGCTTCTCCGCCACCGAGATCCAGACCGTCGGCGGAATCAGCACAGCGGTCACGTACTACGAGAACATCCGCGTTCCGCTGAGCAACGTCGTCGGCGAGCTCAACGGCGGCTGGACCCTCATCACGAGCCAGCTCAACCACGAGCGTGTCGCGCTGGCCGCCCGCGGTGGCATCGCCAACGAGATGTACGACGAGGTCCTCGCCTGGGCGAAGCAGGAGCCCTTCGGCCCCGGTGTGCTGTTCGGCGTCCCGTGGGTGCGTTCGACTCTCGCCGAGGTCTACGCGCTGCTGTCGGCAGCCGACCTCGTGAACCTGCGCCTGGTGTCGGACATCGCGGCCAACACCCTCGACGGTGGCGACTCCGCCGCAGCGAAAGTGTTCGGAACCGAGGGTGTCGTCGCGGCCTACGGAATGTTGCAGGAGGTGCTCGGCGCCCGCGGTCTGCTGCGTCCCGGTAGCCACGGCGCCGTGATCGAAGGCCGCGTCGAAGCGCTCGGTCGACGCGCGCAGAACAACACCTTCGGTGGTGGCAGCAACGAGGTGATGCGCGAGATCGTGGCGGCGAAGACCCTCGGAATGACCCTGGGCGCCCGCAGGCGCCCCGACGCGACGGCACAGGCTGCGGTGAAGACGCCGGCCGAGACGAGGAGCTGACATGGAATTCGAACTCGATGACGACCTGATCGCGGTCGAGGACCTCGCGTCGCAGGTCTTCGGTTCGCTGGCCAAGGTCGAGCGTGTGGTCGAGGTGGAGCGCAAGGAGGGCGGTTTCGACGCCACCCTGTGGCAGGCACTCGCCGACGCCGGGATCCTCGGACTCGCTCTGCCCGAGTCCGTCGGCGGCGCCGGCATGGGCATGCTCGGGCTCACGACGATCCTGCAGCAGCAGGGCCGCCGCGTCGCACCCGTTCCCGTGTGGTCCACCGTGGCCGGTGCGGCTCTTCCGCTCGCACAGTTCGGCACGGAAACCCAGGTCGAGCGTTACGTTCCGAAGCTCATCGACGGGTCGGTCGTCCTGACCGGCGCATTCGACGACACCCCCGGCGCGAGCCCCACGGTGACAGCGATCCGCAAGGGCGACGATCTCGTCATCAGCGGTGAGATTCCGTCCGTTCCGTCGGCTCCCATCATCGCCGGCGTCGTCGTCCCGGTCCGCTGCGACGACGACTCGGTCGCCGTGGTGGTCGCACCGGTGGACGCGACCGGCGTCGAGGCCGTCCCGGTCGCCGTGACCGGACGTGGCGCCGAAGCCGCGGTGCGCTTCACGGACGTGCACATCGGAGCCGAGGACGTCCTGCCCGGTGACGGTGAGGAGATCGCGACCTGGACCCGTCGTCGTATCCGCATCGCTCTGGCTGCCGTTCAGCTCGGGGTGTGCGAGGAGACGCTGCGGGCAACGGCGAAGTACACGTCCGCGCGCGTACAGTTCGGCCGCCCGCTGTCGACGAATCAGGCTGTCGCATTGCGCGCGGCCGATGCCTACCTCGACACCGAAGCGATCCGACTCACGGTGCGGAAGGCCGCGTGGTTGATCGACGTCGGACGCGAGGACGAAGCCGACTCCGCGGCCCTGGTCGCCAAGTGGTGGGCGTCCCGCGGCGGTGTGCGGGTGGGCTTGACCGGCCAGCACCTGCACGGCGGCATCGGCGCCGACATCGACTACCCCATCCACCGCTACTTCCTGTGGGGCCGGCAGCTTGCGTTCACCTTCGGCGGCGCCGACGCGACGGCAGCTGCCCTCGGGGACGTCCTGGACACCGCACCCCCGATCGGTGCGGCCGGATAGTCTTCTCGCACCGATGACGTGAGTCCTTCTCCGCAGACCGCGGAGGGGGACTCGCGTCGTTTCCGGTGCCCTACTCCGACAGGTGCGCGAGCAGCAGGTCGCAGCTCCTCCGCACATCGGCCTCGGTCTCCTCGAGGGTCGCTCCGCCGTTGAGATAGGTCACCAGCAGTCCGGACCACAACATCGACAGCAGCCGCACGGCGTTGCGATCCTCCTCTGTCGGCTCGTCGAGGCCTGCCCTCTCGAACAGGATTCGGTGGAACGTCCGCCTCACCTCGGTGGAGTCCGGAACCACCGAGGCCGGGGCGGTGCTGTTGGACAGCAACATCGCGGAGGCCAGGCGTGGTCGGTCGACGAACCGGCGGGTCATCTCGACGAGCGTCTCGGTGATCGCCTCGCGCGCGCTCGTCCCCGGTTTCCGTTCGGGCAACCGGTCGGCGCCGAGCTCGAGCCGGTGGAGCAGCAACGCCACGAACAGGTGCGTCTTCGACGGAAAGTACCGGTACAGGGTGCCGATCGCGACCTCGGCGTTCTTCGCCACCTCGGTCATCTGCACGCGGGCCAATTCGTGCTCGGACCCCAGCTGCGCTGCAGCCTCGAGGATCCGCACATGGCGTCGCCGTTGTTCGACCGAGGTCGGCTCGGCTCCGTCCCGCGCCTTACCGATTCTGGGCACCGGTCCCCCTTTCCACGATGACGACCCGTCGATTCTGCACCGAACCGCCCGGCAGATTGTCGCATCGCGGATCGTCCACGGTCCCGAACGGTGGGAGCACGGGCACCGGACGTCGTGCTGGGACGGCATCGGATCCGAGCGTCCACTGAGCGAGAAGCCGGTCCGTCCCGACTTTCTCGGGCCGTAACGTCGGAGTCGGAGAAGGACCGTCGGAGTCGACCTCCACGATCGAATCGGAGTGAGCCACATGCAGACCCGGATACCGACCCGCGACACCGACCACAGGATCGAACTGCCGGGCCCCGACGAGATGCGACGTGCCATGGGACGGTTCGCGAGCGGCGTCACCGTCGTGACCGGTCTCGACGAGGACGGGCCCACCGGCTTCGCATGCCAGTCGTTCGCGTCGGTCTCGCTCGAACCGCCCCTCGTGTTGTTCTGCGCGGATCACCGCGGGCGCGCGTGGCCGCGGATCCGCCGCGTCGGCCGGTTCACCGTCAACGTGCTCGGTGCCGACCAGAGTGATCTGTGCGCGCGTTTCGGGTCGAGCCGCGGTCCGAAGTTCGACGGTCTCCACTGGGAATTGTCCCGCTGGGACACTCCGTCGCTGCCGGATGTCCTGCTGCGGGTGCACGCATCGGCGGAGGACGTGCACGTCGCGGGTGATCACGACGTCGTCATCGGCCGGGTCGCCGAACTGGAGTGCGTCGGCGACCGGAGTCCGATGGTGTTCTACCGCGGGGCGTTCGGGCTCGACGCGCGGTAACTCCGCGGATACTTCCTCCGTCCGCCGGTACCGACGGGCGGAGGAAGTCGTCGTCACACCCTCACGGAGGGCGTCGCGCCGGCGGCAACCTTCGCGAGACGGGCCCGGCGCGACTGCGGACCGGCGACGGTGAGGACAGCCGCGAGAAGCGCGACGCCTGCGCCCGTCAGCAGGACGACCCGGAAGCCGGACTCCGTGGGAATGATCAGGGCGGGCATCGCACCGTATGCGAACCCGACTCCCGTTCTGCAGATCGTGGCGACGACTGCCAGGCCCAGGACCGATCCCATCAACAGCAGCCCTGCCGTGTACCCCAGAGCGATGATCAAGCAGCCCACCAGCAGCGTGGTCTTCGGGCCGTGGCCAGCCGAGAGCTTTCCTCCGATGGGAGAGACCGCCATCATCATCAGACCACCCGGTGCCATGCACAGACCCATCATGATCATGGACCGGCCGAGTCCGTGACCGGTCTCTTCCGGCAGCTGCAGGATCTGCGGAAGAATCAGCGACTGGGCGTACCTCGCGAAACCCACCACGATCGAAGCACTGTTGGTGAGCAGCACGGGCCGGCGGGCGGTGACGCGCAGATCCACCAACGGATCGCGAACCCCGGCTCGAACGCTTCAACAACGACATCGAACGCTTGACGGGGCATCCGTGGCCGCGCCCCCCGGGTCCGCAGTGCATCTTCCCGACGGGTCCGTCGGGGGGATGTGAGCCGGGGGTACCGTGCGAACACGGTTCGGTGGCCGGCCGAGACCACCGGCAGACCGGAACACCCGCGGTACGAGTGATGCCACCGCCGTCGAGACGGCGGTGGCATCACTTCCGGTCACACGTCAACCACGATGCTTTCCGGGGGCAATACCTCCGGCAGGCGTCGTCGACGGCACCAAGGACGGAAGTTCCTCGGTCCTGAGCCGGCGGGGGCGTTCCGTCATCACGGTGGGCTGGACCGTGTGCACCTCGCTGAGGAGAGCGGCCGGGAAGTAGACCGACGCCGTGACACCGGCGTTCGTCTCGGTGTCGAAGGTCGGCCTCAGACGCACGCTCATGCCGTTGCGGGCCGCCAGACGCCCGATCACGAACAATCCCAGTTGACGCGGGGCGTCGACATCGGCATTCTCACCCGCCGCGAGACGGATATTGATCTCCTCCATGGTATCTCGGGGAATACCGATTCCGCGATCGGCGATATCGAGAAGCAGGCCACCCTCCACGGCGGAGGAGAACTCGAACCTGACGGGAGTGGTGGGCGGGGAAGCCCGCAGCGCGTTGTCGACGAGTTCGGCCACCAGATGCACCACGTCGTTCACCACCTTACCGACGAGATATCCGCGCGGGGTGTTCCCGATCTGCACCCGCTGGTAGTTCTCCACCTGGGACACCGCACCGCGGAGCACGTCGCCGAGCGGTGCGGGCCCGCTGCGAGTACGCGGGCGCGTGCCCGCGAGAACCAACAGGGATTCGCCGGTACGCCGCATGCGCGTCGCCAGATGATCGAGAGCGAACATGCTCTGCAACCGGGCGGGATCCTTCTCCTCGTATTCGAGAGATTCGATCAGCGAGAGTTGCTGTTCGACGAGGGTCTTGTTGCGGCGTGCCAGCGTCTCGAGCATCACGTTCACCTGTTTCCTCAGGTGGGCCTGCTCGCCGGCGAGACGCAGTGCCTGCGTGTTCATCGAATCCACCGCTCGGGAGAGTTCGCCGATCTCCTCGTCCGTATCGGTGCCGACGGGAGCGAGACGGACGGTGTCGATGTCGGCCCCGTCCTTGACCGCCGCGATGGCGGCGGGAAGCTCGGTGTTCGCCGCTGCGAGAGTGTTGTCTCGCAGACGTCCCAGGGGCACCGACAGGGAACGGATGACTGCTATCGCGAGGAGCAGGGCGAGTACGAGTGCTGCCGTGACGAAGAGCGCGTCGCGGGTGGCCGCGGTACGTGTCTCGTCCGCCAGTTCTTCGAGCGTCCCGATGATACGCGCGCTGGCGCTGTCGATCCCTTCCGCATAAGACCGGGACGCCGAAAGTACAGCGTTGCGAAGGTCTTCCCCGAATTGCCTGCTCGGCGTGAAGTTCTCGATCAACCTACGGCGCGCTTCGATACCGCCGAGCATCCCGTCGATCTGCCCGGTATCGAGCCCCGATCCTCGAAGGAGCCGCAGCGTCGACTCTTCGGTGTTCATGGCGCCGGTCGCCAGGATCCGGGCGGCTTCGGGGTTGGTGGCCAGCAGCCGGAAGGACTCCATCTGGTCGAGGAGGTTGAGCTGCGCGTCCCACATCAGGAGCAGGTTCGTGGCGTCGACGAGAGCGTCGTGGTTCTCGAACTGATCGAACAGATCTCGGAAGATATCCCTGCACCGCACCAGGAAGTCGGTGGTCATGCGACCGAACTCCTCGGCTCCGAGGGAGGAGTTCATGACCGCGGCGTAGAGCTGGTCGCCCTGCGCGAGCAGCGCATCGAGTTCTACGGCGACATCGGAGCTGAGATCGCTTCCTGCGGCGAGTTCCCTCAGAGTGTCCATGGACTGCGTCACATCGTCCGCGGCCACGCTCTTGGGCGTGAATCCGAGGCTCGTGGCGGCGGTAATGCTGATCACAGCGATGGAGAAGTCGAGCAGCGCCGGCGCGACAACGGTCTGCTCGGACAATGCGGCCGACCGCTGCGCCTCGTCGAGCTGAGTCGTGACGCGCACGGCACCGAGAGCGACAGCGAGGACGAGGGGAATCGACAGCACGGCCGCGAGTCTGTATTTGAGACGCCAGCGACCGATCTGCAGCGCACCTGTTCGGCTCGGCTCCAATTCTCGGATCTCCCTTTCACGATGAAGAGAACGTGCTTTTCGGACAAAAATTACATCTTTCCGAAACGTTCTACACCAGGTCCTCGTTCGGGCAAATACTTCGTCCCGGGCACGGAGACGAATTCCGTGCCGGTCGTCCTCGCCCGAGGACCGGCTCCCTACGAACCGGTCGGCCGAACCGTCGATCGCCGCAGGACGAGCACCGCCGTCGAGGGCTGGACCGCACACTTCCGCACCGGAGACGACGAGGAATCCCGGCGGCAGCCCGCCCCCGCCGGCCCCCGACAACCGTGCCCAGTCCTGTGTTCGTTCATCGATGCCCCCTTTTCGCGGCGTCGAACATACACAATGCGTGCGGAGGACGGTGAGGAGGTCCGCCCTTTTCGTCTACGGCGACAACGCTCCTCGCGTGCTCGAATACCCGATCAGGCCGCGCACCCGGCACCGAGGTCCGGTCGCCGACCGCCGGCGCGAATTGCAGAGCCGGCGCACGGCAGGGGTCGCGAACCCGGCATCGCCCCGTGGCACGCTCGCACGACACGAGACGCGGAGCCCTCCTGGACCCGGATCCGGAATGCTCCGCTCATCGCATCCGAGGGGACATCCCGGTGCCACTCACTTCGCCGCCGCACGCATTCCCGCGCGCCGGCCGAAGAAGCTACCGTCACCGAGGGAGATGCCGCTGCAGTAGCCCCACGCCGAGAGGCCGGACGTACAACGGCCCGCCGCATACAGACCGGGAATCGGATCTCCGCCCACGTGAAGAACTTCCGAGTCCACCGAGGTCTGCAGTCCCCCAGGGTGAAACCTTCGGCCATGCCACGCAGATCGATCGCGGCGATCGGCGATCGGAGGGGCCGCACCCACTCCGCCTTCATTCCGAGGACCGGATCCGTCCCCGATTCGGCGTGCCGATTGTAGAGCCCCACCGTCGATCCGAGAGTTCCTGCGGGAAGACCCATTTCGGACTCGAGCTCCGACACCGTCTCACACCCAGGTCGGCTGGCGACGGAGTTGCGGACTCGAAGTCGGTGTGGCCATTCCTTCCTCGTAGGCCTGTTCGTCGATGACCAGGAACGCCTGATTGTCGTTCTGGTACATGGTGAGCTGGCCGGTCCGCCCGGGAGGTCGAAGGCTCCGTGGACCGCGGCACGATGGTCGGGTTCGATACTCGTTGCCGGCGTGTGGAACACCCGCTGGCTGTAGGCGCCGGGGTTGAGCCGAACCTCGATGTGTTCGATATCGTCCGGCCCCCGGCCGTGTTCACGGACGAGCGCGCGCAACGCATCGATGGAGGCAACCGTGTAGCAGCAAGGCCGGGCAGTACTTCACGGCACTGTCGAGTATCCACCACTTCATCTTTCCGTCGACGACCTCCATGAACGAGCATGCGAGGTTGAGCCGCGCGGTCATGTCGTAGCCGACAGCGACGGTACGGAGCAGGCTGTCGCCGGACGCATCGACGCGTTCGGCCTCGGCGCGGGCCGAGGAGACCACGATCGTCGCGAAGTGCGCCGAGTCGAAGAGTGTGTCGTCCGCGTCGAGCGCGTAGGTGATATCGGAGTTGAACGCAGCAGCAACGGCAGCAGGCGCTTTGGTCGAACGGCCGAACACCGTGGCCTCCTCGACCCCACCGAGGCGGTCGATCACCTTGTGTGCCATGCGAGTACGTTCCATGCGTAGGGACGGCCCGCGTCGAGATGCGTGAGGATCCGGCACGATCTGTGATCCACATCACTCTCCCCGAAGCCTGTGACGCACCGCCTTCCGGTCCCGCTCACCGGGAGCCGCCCTCCCGGGTGTACCGAGGCGATCGGACAGGGCCACCGACGCGACGATGCCACGGCGTCGTACGCCGTGGCATCGTCGGAAGGCATCCGGGTGGACGAACTCGATCAGCCCACAGGAGGCGAGAACGCCGCGAGCGGCTCGGAGCCCGACCAGTCGTGACCCCAGTAACTGTCCGCGGTGATTTCTTCTGCGGTGTAGAAGGTTTCGTCGACGAGCATGCCTTCGGTACCGAACTCGAGGTCCCATCCGCCGGGGGCACGCACGTAGAAGGAGACCATCTTGTCGTTGGTGTGCCGGCCCAGAGTCGACGAGATCGAGAAGCCCAACTTGTTCACTCGGTCCAGGGCCTGACCGACCGCGTCGAGCGTCTCGACCTCGAGCATCAGGTGCACGAGACCGGGTTCGGCGGTGGGCGGAGCCGGGCACAACGCGAGGCTGTGGTGGCGGCGGTTGACGCCCAGGAACCGCACGCGTCGCACGGGCGGCGGTGCCGACAGGCCACCGAGCCGCGTCGCTCCGCGCGGCAGGAACCCGAGTACCTCGGTGTAGAACTCGTAGGACTCCGCGAACGCGGCGGTGGGCAGGACGACGTGGCCGAGTCCCTCCTCACCGGTGTGGAAGACACCGGCGAACGGCGTCACGAGGGGGCTGTGGTCGAGCACCGGACCGAAGAACACCTCGGTGCGGGTGCCGCCCGGATCGTCGAATGCGATGACCTGCTCGGCGTCGCGGTAGGTCGACTCCTCCTCGGAGAGGACCTCGACGGCGATGCCGGCCTTCTCGACCGCTTCGCGCACGCTACGCAGCGCGAACTCGTCGCGCACCTCCCAGCCCACGGCGAGTGCCTTGTCGACCTCACCGGGCAGCACGATCAGGCGTGCCCGCCGCTCGTCGACACGCAGGTACAGGCCGTCGGGTTCCGGGCCGGTACCGATCGCCATGCCGAGTCCGTCGACGACGAGTTCGCGCCATCGTGCGATGTCTGTGGTCTGGATCCTGAGATAACCCAGGCCCCGAATATCCGTCATATCCGAATGTTCCTTCGCCGTAATGGATGTGATGTCAGATCATCGACCGCATCATGCCCTGCGGCTCTTCGCCGAGCTGGGTGAGCGTCGCGGCGTGGAAGATCGAACCGGGGACGTGGATGGCGTGGCTCAGACCGGCGTGGGCGTCGCGCCAGAAGCGCTGCAGCGGATTGCTCAGCTGCAGCGCGCCGCCGCCGGCCCGCGAGAAGATCTCGTCGACGGCGCGCACGGCCCGCCATGGCGCGGCGACCTGGGTCCGGCGTCCGATCGCGCGTTGCTCGAAGGTGACCTCGATGCCCCGCTCGGTCAGATCCCAGAAGCGGTCGACGGTTTCGAGCAGGGCGGCGCGCGACGCGGCGATCTCCGCTGCGGCGTCACCGAGGTTCGACAGCACGTACGGGTCCTGCTTGATCGCGGTGCCGGACACCGTGACCCGCTCGCGCTGGGACTCGATGTAGCAGTTCAGCGCACCCTCGGCGATGCCGATGAGCGACGAGGTGATGCCGAGCGGGAAGATGCACGAGAAGGGGAACTTGTAGAGCGTCTCGTCGCGTCCGGCGTCCTGCCACGCCACCCCGCCCATGACGCGCTCGGCGCGCAGGGTCCGGTACTCGGGGAGGAAGGCGTTCTCGACGATGAGATCCTTCGAACCCGTGCCGCGCAGGCCGACGACGTTCCAGCTGTCGTGGTCGATCCGGTAGTCCGACCGCGGCAGCAACACGTGCAGGCTCTGTGGCGGGTTCAGGCGGTTGCCGTCCTTGTCGCCCACGGCCGCACCGATCATCACCCAGTCGCAGTGGTCGGTGCCCGACGAGAACGACCAGCGGCCGTTGAGGATGTATCCGCCGTCGACGGGGGTCGCCACACCCATCGGTGCGTACGGGGAGGCGATCCAGGTGTCGGGGTTCTCGCCCCACACCTCCTCCTGGGCCTTCGGGTCGAAGAAGGCCATCTCCCACGGGTGGACACCGACGATGCCGCTGACCCAGCCGGTCGCGCCGTCCATGGCGCCGATGGCCATGGCGGTCTCCGCGAACTCGCGCGGGTGCGCCTCGAGGCCCCCGAATTCCTTCGGTTGCAGGAGACGGATGACGCCGGCGTCGCGGAGCCTCTTCGCGCTGCGGTCGGTCAGCCGCATCAGCGTGTCGCCTTCGGCGCCGTCCGCGCGGATCTCGTCTGCGAACTCCGAAACGGAGTCGAGCACCTGTCCCATGATCTCTCCAGCTCTGTGAGGGTGACGCCCCCGATACGGCGTGGTGAGCGTCGGTTCCGTTGACGCCTACGGTCTCAGGTGGACCGCTCCCGTATCGTCGTTCTTCCACTGAGCGGGAGCGGTCGATGGGGCTGAGCGGGAGCGGGTTACGAGTCCGCGCGGACGGGGCCTACGCGTCGTCGCGGCGAAGGAACGCGAGCACCGCCGACAGCCACGCCTCGCGCGCCTCGATCATCGTCCAGTGGCCGCAGTTGGGGAAGACGTGGAGCTCGCCGCGGCGCAGTTCGCGCATGGGAAGCATCGCCATGTCGACGGGGCTGACACGGTCGTCGCGACCCCAGGTCAGCAGCACCGGTGCGGTGATCTTGTGGAGCTGCGCCCAGTACGGGGTGGCGTCGGAGGCGGCAGCGGCCTTCGCGCCCGCAGCGAAGGCCGCGGTGCTGTACATGCGTCGGGCGATCTCGAGGGTCTTCGGTTCGGTGGCCAGTGCCCACCGCTCCTCGATGAGTTCCTCGGTGACGATCGCAGGGTCGTAGACCATCGACCGCAGCCAACGGACGAGCTTGTCGCGCGTGGGGTCGTCCGTGAACTCCATGAGCAGCCGGATGCCCTCGCCCGGCGACGGCGCGAAGACCGAACGGCCGGCGCCTCCGATGGTGACGAGCTTCTTCACCCGCTCGGGCTGCGCGATCGCGAACTGCGTCCCGACGATGCCGCCCATCGAGTTCCCGATGATCGACACGCGGTCGAGGCCGAGTCCGTCGAGGAAGTCGGTCACCGCGACCGAGGCCATCGCCATCGGGTGTCCTTCGCACGGGTCGCTCACGCCGAAGCCGGGGAACTCCAGGACGAGGCACCGGTAGTGCTCGGCGAGATCGGCGAGCACACCGCGGTAGTTCCGCCAGCCGGTGACGCCCGGTCCGGAGCCGTGGAGCAGCAGGAGTGGTTCACCCTGACCGGCTTCGTGGTAGCGGAGGGTGCCGCGGTCGGTCGCGAGTTCTCTCGCCGTGTTCTCGAAAGTCGATTCCGTCGTCATGACGAGAAGGTTTCCAGTGATCCACCTCACGCGGCTCGAACGTTCCCAATCACCGGGATGTTCCGCCCGCCGCGGGGCGGTGCGTGATGTTGCCGGCTCCGGCCGTCAGATCCAGCCGTTCGACTGCGTGGCGAGCATTCGCTCCATGACCTGCGTCGACCACGACGCTCCGGACGTGCGTGCGGCGCGATTGCGTCGAGGGGTGTCGAGTTCGGGATAGAGCGCGCGCGAGATCGTGCGGACCGCATCGGCGACCAGCGGCGCGATGCGTTCGAGGTGGCCGGGGCGGGTGGGACCGCACAGGGAGATCGCGGCGACCGGCGATGCAGGGCTGCGGATCGCGGCGCCCGCACAGGACATACCGGCGGTGGCCTCTCCGGTCTCGAAGGCCAGACCGTGGCGACGGCGGATGCGGTTGAGTTCGAGGTGCAGGGTCGACAGATCGGTGATGGTCCGCTCGGTGCGACGCGGCAGTTGCGGGCCGGGGTAGAGGGCATCGACCTGCTCCGGCTCTAGTCCGGCGAGCAGCGCCTTGCCGCCGGCGGTGGCGTAGGCGGGGACACGTCCGCCGACCCGCGACGGCAGTGCCGCGGCGAGCTGGCCGCCGATCTTGTCGAGGTAGACGCAGTCGGGCCCGTCGAGCACGGACAGGTGCGCGACCATCCCGGTGGTCATGTGCAGTTCGTGGAGGAGCGGCGCCGCGGCCTCACGGACGCGGATGTGCCCACTGTCGCCCTCTCCCATGGACTTCGCACGACGGCCGAGGCAATACCCGAACGACGCGTGGTCGATCCAGTCGAGTCGCACCATCTGGTCGAGGATGCGGTGGACCGTCGAGCGCGGAAGCCGGGTGCGGCACGCGACTTCTTCCAGGGTGAGCCGCGACGAGAGATCGTCGAAGGCATCGAGGATGAGGGTCGTTCGCTCGACCATCGATGCAGGCAGTTCGCGCTTCGGTGCCTGGGAGACCTGCGTACGTTGCGCCTCGGACATCGTCACCCTTTCTCCGGAATCCGATCACCCACGAAAGCAAGAATTGAAATTGATTCTTGTGAGTGATGCCCAGAGTACAAGGCGAGTGACCTGTCGCACAATTCCCGATCAGTGGACTCGATGCTCCCGCGATCTACGTCCCTCCCCTCGCGCTTCCGCCGGCACGTCTCACTGAGCAGGAGGTCCCTGTCCCGCGGACCGGGCGGTGGGTACAACCTCGGATGTGGGCCGAACCCGCCTGCACCCGTCGCCCGCACGAGCCGAAAGAGTCGAGACCACGATGCCGGATACCGAGTCCCCCCTCTTCCGTCCCCTGACGGTCCGTTCCCTCGAGCTCCGCAACCGCATCGTGATGTCGCCGATGACCCGCTCGCACTCGCCGGGTGGCGTGCCCGGCCCGGATGTCGTGGAGTACTACCGGCGACGCGCCGCGGGCGGCACGGCCCTGATCCTCACCGAGGGCGTCGCGATCGATCACCCGACAGCAGTCGACAATCCCCGCGTGCCACACATGCACGGCGAAGAAGCCCTCGACGGCTGGCGTCGCGTCGTCGACGCGGTTCACGCCGAGGGTGGACGCATCGTCCCCCAGCTCTGGCACGTCGGCCCCCTCTGGGGCGCGATGACCGCAGATGTCGACCCCGACCTCGTCCCCATGCGGCCGTCGGGAGTCTGGGGCGAGCTCGGCGTGACGTCCTACGGCGAGGACTACATCTCCCGGGCCTCAGCGCCCACGCGGGCCATGACCGTGGAGGACATCGAGCAGGTCGTCGCGGCCTATACCGACGCGGCGGCCGCCGCTGCCCGAGTCGGATTCGACGGCATCGCACTGCACGGTGGGCACGGCTATCTGCTCGACGCGTTCCTCTGGGAGGGAACGAATCTCCGCGACGACGAATGGGGCGGCGACCTCGAGCGCCGCACCCGTTTCCCCGCCGCGGTGGTCGCCGCCATCCGCGCGCGCATCGGCGACGACCTGCCGATCTTCTACCGGTTCTCGCAGCACAAGCAACAGAACTACGAAGCCCGGATCGCCCACACCCCGGACGAACTGAAAGCCGTCCTCACCCCATTGAAGGAAGCCGGCGTCGACGTCTTCGACGCGAGCATCCGCCGCTTCGACATGCCGGCCTTCGAAGGCAGCGACCTGACACTCGCAGGCTGGGCCAAGAAGGTCACCGGCGCACATTCGATGGCCGTAGGCAGCGTCGGAATCGCAACGACGTTGCGGGAGAGCCGCCTCCAGGGCAGCGCACCTGTGCGCAACAACGTTCCCGAACTCGAACGACGCCTGGGCGACGACGAGTTCGATCTGATCGCCATCGGTCGGCTCCATCTCGCCGACCCGTCGCTCGCGACGACCCTTCGCAACGGCGCGGAACTGCCCGAGTTCGACCGCGCAGCACACGAGGCCGCGCTCATCTGACGCATCAAAATCGTTCTCGCTCAGCGAGATAGAACAGCGTGACAGCCCTCACCTGCGATACCAAGTGATCCGAGCCACTCCCATTCGTGGGGCAGGAAACACGGCCCGCGATCGGGCCGCCGAGAGTCTGGAATGCGCTTTGACGTCCTACGCCAATGACCTCTCCCAGCCGGAATCCGCAACGCCGAAGGGGCGGAGCCGGTTCGACCGGCAGCAGCCGGTATGGGTGATCGTGTCGGTCCTGATCGCCGTCGAGATCATCAGTGCGTTCGAAACATCGATGATGTTCGCCGCGATCCCGACGTTGATCGTCGAATTCGACAGCAACGCATCGACGGTCGGATGGGCGGTGACGGCCTTCCTCCTCGTCTCGGCCGCCTCGGCCGCCGTGTGCGGCCGGCTCGGCGACATGTACGGCCGGGAACGGATCCTGATGGTCCTGCTCGCCGTCGCGGCGCTCGGCTCGATGGTCAGCGCCCTCGGTGACAGCCTCACCAGCATCATCATCGGCCGCGCGATCCAAGGTGTGGCCGGTGCGATCCTGCCGCTGTGCATCGGGCTGGCGCGCGAGCATCGTCCCGCTTCCCGCGTTCCCGTTGCCGTCGCACTGATCTCCGGCTCGGCGGTCGCCGCCGGTTCGGCGTCGCTGCTCGTCGCCGGTCTGCTGATCGACAACGCCAGCTGGCACATGATCTTCGTCGTCGCCGCCGTGTACGCGATCTTCGCCCTGCTGCTCGTCTGGTTCGTCCTCCCGTGGCGCCGGCCCACCGGGACCTCCGAGAAGATCGACTACATCGGTGCGGTCACCTTCGCCGGCGCGGTCGCCGCGATCCTGCTCGGCGTCAACAAGTCCCAGTCATGGGGCTGGTCGGACCCGCGGACCCTCGGTCTCATCCTGGGCGGGGCCGTCGCTCTGGTCCTGCTCGTGCGGTGGGAACTGCGCACACCCTCCCCCATCATCAACGTGCGCCTGTTCGCCGACCGCAAGTTCTCGCTCACGATGCTGGCCACCGTCGCGATCGCGGTGGGACCGCTGGGCGTGGTCACCATGATCATTCCGATCATCATGCAGACGCCGTCCACCGGCGACTTCGGCCTGGGCCTGAGCGCGACGCACGCGGGTTGGCTCTCGTTCATCGGCTCCCTGTTCGGATTCGTCTGCACTCCGCTGAGCGGCCGGATCTCCGCCGCGGTGGGTTCACGCGCGTCGATGCTGCTCGGTACCGCCCTGTTCATCGTCGGCGTCGTCGTCATGCTCACCGCGCACCACTCCGTGGTGGCCATGACCGCGATGGTCGTCGTGGTGTCGGTCGCGACCGCCTTCGCCTACACGGCGATTCCGAACCTGATCGTCGAGTCCGTGCCCGAGCACAACACCAGCGAGACGACCGGCACGAACGCCGTGCTGCGTACCGCGGGTCAGGGTGTCGGAACGTCGATCGCGACCATGCTGCTCGCGTTCGCTGCGACCCCACTCGCGGGAATCAACATGGTCGGCGGCATGCTCATCGCGCTCTCCGTGGTGACCATCGGGATCACCTTGCTGATCCCACGCAGCGTGCGCACCGCCTGATCCGAACGCCCGTCTCCTCCCGTGTCCCGATTACCGGGAGGAGACGGGCGTCGGCGTCCGTCGGCGTTCTACGGTGATCCGATCGAGAAGTATTCGTATCGAAGGGAACCACTGCGATGACAGCCGTTGAGACACCGGTCGGTTCACGCTCCGTCGTACTGACCGTCGGTGCAGTCGTCCAGGAAACCGCCGACGCCGTTTCGCTGGTTTTCGACGTGCCAGAAGAGCGCCGCGCGGGCTTCGCCTACAAACCGGGACAGTTCCTCACCCTGCGCATCCCGAGCGATCGGACCGGTTCCGTGGCACGGTGCTACTCGCTCGCGAGCTCCCCCCACACCGGCGAGCCTCTCAAGGTCACCGTCAAGCGCACCGCCGACGGATACGGATCGAACTGGCTGTGCGACAACATCACTGCAGGGCAAACCCTCGAGGTGCTGCCCCCGGCGGGCGTGTTCACTCCGGTCGATCTCACCGAGAAACTCGCACTGTTCGCCGGAGGCAGCGGTATCACGCCGGTGTTGTCCATCCTCGAGTCGGCTCTCCACAGCGGCAATCGCAACGTGGTGCTCGTCTACGGCAACCGCGACGAGAAGTCCGTCATCTTCGCCGAGAGGCTGCGCGAACTCGCCGCCCGGCACGCCACTGCCCTCACCGTCGTGCACTGGCTCGAGAGCGTGCAGGGCCTGCCGACGCCGCAGCAGCTCGCGACCCTGGTCTCTGCCTTCGCCGATCACCGCGCGTACATGTGCGGACCCGGGCCGTTCATGGATACCGTCCGCGAAGGCCTGCTGCTGGCCGGCGTCCCGAAGGACCGCATCCACGCCGAGGTCTTCACCTCCCTGTCCGGCGATCCGTTCGCCGACGTACCTGCCGTCGAGATCGACGAGTCGGACACCGACGCCGCCTCCGTGACGGTGCAGCTCGACGGCGAGGAACACGACCTCGTCTGGCCGCGCAGCGCGACTCTCGTGGACATCATGCTCTCGAAGGGCCTGGACGTGCCCTACTCGTGCCGGGAAGGCGAGTGCGGGTCGTGCGCGTGCACCGTCGTCGAAGGCGACGTCGACACCCCGCCGTCCGCGATCCTCGACGAGGAGGACATCGCCAACGGATACGTCCTCGCGTGCCAGGCCAAGCCGAAAAGCAAGCATGTGCGCATCGACTTCTGACCCCCGACAATGAAGCGTCCCCGGCTGCCGTTCCGCAGCCGGGGACGAGTCGTAGAGGAAGCGGCAGAGCTCAGCGGTTCAGGAGCGCTCGCATCGCGGCAGCCGCGCCTCGGACGAGCTTGTCGCGCGGGAATCCGCTGCGCTTGACCGCAGCCTCGTGGTTGCCGCCGGCGACCCACACGGGACCGTCCTGGAGGCGTTCGAGACCTTCACGCGCAACGTCTTCCGGCTCGGCGACGAGCATCCCCGGGATGTCGAAGTTCAGGCCCGCGCGCACCATCGCCGGGGTGCGGGTGACACCGAGTACCAGTTCGACCACGTGCACGCCGTGCGGTGCGAGCTCGAGCCACAGACTTTCGGCGAAGACGCGGCTGAACGCCTTCGAGGCCGCGTAGATGCTCTGGTGTTCGGCACCCATGTAGCCGGAGAGCGACCCGAGCAGCATGATGCCACCGCGCCCGCGCTCTTTCATCGGTCCACCGAACAGGTGCGACAACTCGATCTGCCGGTGGACGTTGAGGTCGATCACGCCGCGGAACCCATCGAGGTCGCCGGTGACGAACTCGTGGCCGTAGCTGTTCGCGCCGGCGTTGAAGATGAACAGGCCGACCTCGATGTCCTCGGTCGCCTTGCGGATCTCTTCCACGGCATCGTCGTCGAGCAGATCCAGCGCGAGGGTGCGCACCTGCACCCCGTTGCTCCGTGCCTTGTCCGCCGTCTCCTGCAGTGGGCCCGGCTTACGCGCGATGAGCACGAGATCGAAACCCGCGCGGCTCAATTCGTCGGCGAATGCCGCGCCGACGCCTTCGGAGCCACCGACGATGACGGCCCACGGGCCATAGTACGAGCGGTCGAGATCGAGGGTTTCGGCCATCACTGGTCCTTCGGGAGGTAGTCGGAAGCTGAAGAGGTCACTGCACGATGGGGGCTCGGATCGGAGTGTCGTCGAAGACCTCGATGACCCCGGAAGCAGCCGCCTTGGCGATCGCGGCGTCGAGATGCGAACACGACATCCAGGGCGCGCCGGGTCGCCCGTCGCGCCCGTCGTCGTCCTGCACGACAGGGCAACGACGGCGCGCATCGGTGTTCCACTGGATGGACGTGTGCTCCCAGCTGTTCTTCTGGACGAGCACCTGCGCGGCGCATTCGCCGCAGCGCAACGGTTCCATCCGGTTCTGCATGTCTTTGGCTCCTAGCCCGTCGTGGTGGACTGCTGCGCGCCTGCCTGCTCGTCGAGGGCTGCCTTGCGGGCAAGGTTCTCCTCGACCTCCTTCATCCACGCGGCCACCGGGCGAGTGGTGTCCATCTCGAACTCGAAGCGGTCGGTCATCTCCTGCGCAACGTCCTCGACATCGACATAGAACTGCTCGTACCAGCGCCGCAGCTGGTAGACGGGGCCGTCCTCCTCGCACAGGAGCGGGTTGTCGATGCGGGTCTTGTTGCGCCAGATTTCGATGTCCTGCTCGAAGCCCTTCGCGATGAAGTTCCCGAACTGCTGGGCGGTCTGCAGCGCCTCCTCCCCCTCGAGGCGGTCGGACTTCTTGACGATCATGCCGTACATCAGGACGAACTTGTCCTGGGACACCGGGTAGTGGCAGTTGATGAGGACCGACTCGACGTCGTAACCCTCGTACTGGTAAACGAGATCGTCGATCATGAAGGACGGTCCGAAGTAGCTCGCGTCGGAGCGGCTTCCGAGCATCTTCGGCTGTCCGTCCGCGTGCGGACGAGCGTCCATACGAGCCTGACCCCGCATGAACTGGCTGGCCACGTGGCCTTCGAAGACGTTCTTGAAGTAGACCGGGAAGGAGTAGTGCACGTAGAAGAAGTGCGCCATGTCGACGATGTTGTCGATGATCTCGCGGCAGTTCGTATCGACCTCGGTGGTGTACCAGACCCAGTCGGTCCACTCGTCGCTCGTGGCGCCCTCGATGTGCGGGATGGTCACGTCCGCGGGCGGCGGGTTCCCCTGGGGGTCGTGCCACACGAAGAGCATGCCGTCCTGGTCGAGAGTGTGCCACGCGCGGGTCTTGGCGATCGGAGGAACACGCCGCGCGTACGGGATGTTCTTGCAGCGCCCGTTGCCGCCCCAGCGCCAGTCGTGGAACGGACACGCGATCTCGTCGCCCTTGACCGTGCCCTGGCTGAGATCCCCACCCATGTGCCGGCAGTACGCGTCGAGGATCTTGATCTCGTCGTTGCTGTCGGCCCACACCACGAGCTTGGTCCCGAATGCCTCGATCGAGTGCGGCTTGCCGTCCTTGAAGTCCTTCGACAGGCCGAGGCAGTGCCAGCCCCGGGCGAAGCGGGCGGGAGCCGACCCGGCGACGATCTCGCGGATCTCGGATTGTTCGGAAGTGCCGATGCTCACGGTCGTCCGTCCTTTCGGGAGGGAAGCGTTGAGGAGGTCAGGCGACGGAGTCCGCTGGAGCATTCCGTCGCGATACGACCGAAACGCTAGGTGATCGGTATCACCCCTGATGAGGCCATCTCACTGGTCGAGACCTTCCGATGTCGTGAGACCGGGCCGGACCGCGATCATGCGACCGGCGCAGGTTCGGGGGTCGGCAACAGGGCCGCCCGGCCGTTGGCCACGAACTCCCGCTCGATGCGTGTGCGTTCCGCGTCGCCGAGCAGGACGTACTCGGAGGTCCGTCGGACACGCACGTAGACCGTGTCTGGCGTGTTCCACGCGACCGCCCGCAGCGGGGCTTTGTTCACCTTGTTGCTGCCCGTCAGCGGGATCTGCGCGGTGACGCGCACGAATCGCGGCCACCACTTGTCTCCCATGTCGGGCTGCTCGGCGAGGGTCGCCCCGAACACCGCCGGGTCGAACTCCGCGCCGGGCTCGAGTTCGACGGCGCACATGACCTGATCCCCGGTCGTGGGATCGGGCACGGCGAAGACCGGGGCGGACAGGATGCCCGGCACCCGCAGGATGATGCGCTCGACGGGAGTGGCGGAGAAGTTCTCGCTGTCGACGCGAAGCCAGTCGGAGGATCTTCCGGCGAAGTAGAAGAAGCCGTTCTCGTCGCGGTACCCGAGGTCCCCCGACCAGAAGTCGTCGCCCTTGACCCGATCGGCCATCGCCTCGGGATTCTTGTAGTAGCCCTCGAAGGTGTGGGCGGCACCGCACGCGACGATCTGTCCGACGGCGTCACTGTTGAGGAGGCGACCGGTCTCGTCGAAACGGGCGCGGGGGCACTCCTGCCCGGTGTCCTCGTCGAAGATCCGGACATCGACGCCTCCGACGGCGACCCCGAGCGATCCGGTCGGGGTGTCGGGGGTGCGGTTGATGCGGAAGACGCCTTCGCTCATCCCGTAGCCTTCGACGACCGTGCAGCCGAAGCGTTCGGAAAAGCGGGCCACGTCGGCTTCGGATGCCTCGGTGCCGAACGCGAGTTCGAGGGTGCTCGCGCGGTCGCGGGGGTCTTCCGGCCGGCTGAGGATGTACGACAGGGCCCGGCCCACGTAGTTGACGAAAGTGGCGCCGTAGCGGTGGATGTCGTCGGAGAACCGGCTCGCGGAGAACCTCCGGATCATGCAGACGGTCGCGCCGGCCCGCATGGCCGTGCCGAGGTTGAGCATGAGTGCGTTTCCGTGGAAGAGCGGCATGCACAGATAGGCGACCGAATCCTCGCGCATGCCAACACGTTCGGTGAGCGGACCGAGGAGGCGTGCGAGCCGGCCCTGGCCGACGATCACGGCCTTCGGAGCGCCGGTCGAACCGGAACTGAACAGCAACAATGCGATGTCGTCGGTGGACGGGATCGTCTCCGGCAGATCCGCGCCGCGGAACGGCGCGAGGAACTCCGCGTAGCGATCGCCGTCGATGTCGAGGATGCGGTCGGCCGGCAGTCCGTGGCCGGTGTCCTCGAGCAGATGGGCGAGGCGGGATTCGGTGACGACGAGGTCGATGTCCGCGTGCGCGATGTCGCGGGCGATCTCGGGGCCGCTGCGGCTGGCGTTGATGCCCACGACGGCTGCTCCGGCCAGGGCACCGGCGCCGATCCAGAAGACGAAGTCCGGGACGTTCTCGAGCAGCACCCCGATGTGGCGCTGCCGATCTGCGGGAGCAGGCACGGTCGCGACGATCGCGGCGGCACGATCGGCGCTTTCCTGAACCACCTCGCCCCAGGTCCACTGCTGGTCCTCGAAACGCAACCCTACCTTCGGGTCACCGTGACGAGCGCGCACTACTTCTGCGAACGTGTCCAAGTCTTTCCTCCAGACGGTTGTGGCGATCAAGCAAAAACGGCGCGACCGCCGGACAGGACGGCGCCGGTCGCCGTGACGACGTCGAACCGGACGTCCACTGCGTCACCCCAGGCGCGGACCTGTGCCGCATCGCCGGGGAAGACGGGGGCCGCGAAGCGCCCGAACAGCGTCTTCAGGTCGGCGGGGTGTCCTCCGAGCATGTCGGCCAGAGGCAGGGTCGCGGCCGCCAGCGTGCACAGGCCGTGCAGGATGGGGCGGGGTTGTCCGATGCGCGCCGCAGCCTCGGGATCGATGTGGATGTGGTGCCGGTCGCCGGTCAGCCGGTAAAGCGCCGCCTGGTCGGCGCGTGTGGCGAGCGTGCCGACCACGTCGGCATCCCCCTCCGGCGCGGACGGCGCCGACGGTCCGCGCTCGCCGCCGAAACCTCCCGCTCCCGGTGCGAACAACGACCACGTCGCGATGAAGAACTCGCTCTCGACGACGACCTCGAACACCGCTGCCCGGCCCTTGTCCCAGACCTCACCGACGCGCGCCGACATCGCGATCTCCCCGGAGCGTGGCAACGGTGCGAGCACCTCGAGGCTCTGGGAACCGTGGAGCGCGGTGGCCGTGTCGAAGGCACCGAGCGCACCGAGCGCATCCGGTGCCCACTGGGCCAGCGTCAGGGCGAACGTCGGCAACACCCGCAGCCGGTCCTCGAACACGAGATCGAGGTCCGCCGCGCCGGCGCCCACCGCGAGCGCGTACAGGATCGCGTCCCGCTCGTCGTAGCGGATCGTGCGGGCACCCAGGTCGTGGCCTCGCCACTGCGCGGGCGTCGGCGTCGTTGCGGTCATTCGTCTTCGGTCCTTTCTCACAGGGGCGCCGGGCGGCGGCCCGACGGAGACAGGACCTCGCTTTTCCACAGACGCCCAGGTCACAGGCTAGGGAGAGCGATGGTGACCGTCACCGCCCGTCCCACTCACCGGTACATTCGAAGTCGGGGTGACCCGTCGTGAGATTCTGGCGGTACGCACTCGATGGAGGAGGGGACGTCCGTGAAGCGTGCAGGGGCACCGGTGGGATACAGGCGATGACCATCCCCTCCGATCCCTCCCATTTCCTCGATCAGCTGGTATCGCGACTCACCGGTCCGGGTGGCGAGTTCGAGATCGTCGTGCAGGACGTCCTGGGCACCGAGATACCCGTCATGCGCAGACGCGACGTCGCCGTGGCGGATCTGCTCTCGCAGTCCCTCGCCTGGGGCGACCGCGAGTATCTGGTCACGACCGATCAGCGGATCACCTTCGCCCGGAACGCGCGCATGTCGTACGCCCTCGCCGCGGCGCTCCACGAGCGGTACGGGGTGGGCGTGGGCGACCGGGTCGCGATCCTGTCGGCGAACCGGCCCGAGTGGGTCACCGCCTTCTGGGCGACGCAGGCCCTCGGTGCGATCTCGGTGGGCCTGAACGCGTGGTGGGTGCAACCGGAACTCGAATTCGGTATCCGTCATTCGCGACCCCGGGTGCTCTTCGTCGACGGTCCGCGCGCTGCGGCCGTGGCCGGCATCGACCGTGCGCAGACGGTGGTGCTGTCGATCGAGGAGGATCTACCGCGCCTCATCGCCGAATTCGACGGCGCGCAGCCGCCGCCCCCGAGAGTCGCCGAGGACGATCCGGCCGTCCTCCTGTACACCTCGGGCACGAGCGGGGATCCGAAGGGTGCGTTGCACTCGCAGCGGAATCTGCTGGCAGTGGTCGACTACCACCGGTACCTCGACGCGATCGCGACGATCTGGACCGGCGGCACATACGACCGGTCCGCACCATCGGACTCCCGCTATCTGCTGACCTCCTCACTGTTCCACATCACGAGCCTGCACAACACGATCGTGCCGCGCCTGGCCACCGGCAGCACCGTGGTGATGAACCAGGGCTGGTACGGCGTGCGTCCCGTGCTCGAACTCATCGAGGCGGAACAGGTCACCCACTGGATGGCCGTGCCGTCGATGGCGGCGCGGATGCTCGAGGACGAAGATCTCGACAGATACGACCTCACCTCGCTGAGCCGGTTCACCCTGTCCTCGGAACCTTCGACGCCGGAATTCAAACAACTTCTGCGCGAAGGGCTTCCGTTCGGCAAGCACGCCATGGTCGACAGTTACACCATCACCGAGTGCAGCACGTCGATCGCTGTGGCCTCCGCCGCCGAACTCGAGGAGTTCCTCGGCACGGTGGGCGCGCCGATCATCACGGTGAGCCTCGAGATCCGGGATCAGAGCGGCGCCTGGCTGCCCGACGGCCGCGTGGGCGAGGTGTGTGTGCGCAGCCCCTTCGTCATGCTCGGCTACTGCGACGACGCGGCGGCGACCGCCGAGGCGATCACTCCCGACCGCTGGTTGCGCACAGGTGATTTCGGCGTGGTCGAGAACGGCCGTCTGCGTCTGGTGGGCCGGCGCGCCGACCTCATCCACCAGAACGGCGAGAACGTCTACCCGTCGGAGGTCGAGCGCGTCCTGGCCCTGCACCCGGCGGTCCGCGAATGCATGGTGACCGGCGCGCCCCACCCGGAATGGGGCCAGGAGGTGGCTGCGGTGGTCGTGCTCGTCGAAGGCTCCACGGTCACCGTCGAGGAATTGACGACCTTCGCATCCGAGCGTCTCGCCTACTTCAAGGTGCCGACGCAATGGACGCTGACGTGCAACCTGTTGCCGCGCAACGCCACCGGGAAGATCATCCGCAAGGGCTGGCGCGACACCCACGGCCACTGGTGACGACGGATCTGCACATCTACGGCCGGAGCAGGCGCTGCAGGGCGTCGCGGAGCGTTTCCTGTTCGAGCACGGGGTCGAAGGACGTCTCGGCGGCGACGACGCCGAGGTAGCCGTCGAGCAAAGCCTGTAGCCAGGTGACGAGCCGATCCGCGGGCAGGTCGGTCCGGATCTCTCCGGCCTGCTGCGCGAGCCGCACCCAGGGAAGCAATCCGTCGCGCAGCGCGCGGGCGTCGCGGTCGAGAGCAGCCGCGATCTCCGGCCGGGTCATCACAGCCCCGACCGCTCGGACGAAGCCGGCCGTACGGGGATCCGACGCATCCTCTGCTGCCCGAACGGCGTATTCGTCGAGTACACGGGTGGCGTCGGTGCGCCCGCTCTGCGCCTCGAACCACGCCACGCTTTCGGCTGTGCCCAGTTCGAGAACGGCCACCATCAGCGACAGTTTCGTGGGGAAGTAGTGGAAGAAGGTTCCGGACCCGATGCGGGCCTCGCGGCAGATCGCGGCCGTGGTCGTGCCGTCGTAGCCGTGTCGGGCGAAGCAGGTCAGAGCTGCGTCGATGATTCCGAGGCGGCGCGCCTCGTGCCGGACCGGATCGACCGTACGTGCCATGTCCCCGGCTCCCTGGATGCCATTGATGGAGTGTCTGCTCTATTATTACTGTATGCCGAAGACTCCGGAGCGCTGGCTGCTCACCTGGGAGAGCGCCGAGCACGCCGTGGAAATCGACGATGCCGGGCTGAGCCGCAGGATCACCTGGACGATCGACGGCGAGGAGATCGCCACGAAGAAGACCTCCGACGACAAGGTCGTCCTCGACGGGCACGAACGCGGCGCGATCGCCGTCAGGCTCCCCACCTTCATCGGACCGGCCCGACGAGTCACCTGGTGGGACGGCGACACCGAACTCGGTGCGGCAGCAGCCGCCCTCACCGGCATCGGCGGGGTCGACCTCGACCCCGAGCCTGGATCCAAGGCGGCTGTTCGCGAGGAATGGATCCGGGCGCACCCCCGGAAATACGCCGCCCAGCGCACGGCGGTCGCCGTAGCCGGGGTCGCCGTGCCGCTGATCGTGCTCTGGCTGCTCGCACAGATCCCGATCCCCGAAATCGATTGGCCCGACTGGGATATCAACATTCCCTGGCCGGACATTCCGTGGCCCGACATTCCGTGGCCGACCATCTCCCTGCCGGAATTCTCCCTGTTCGACTTCACCGTGCCCGAGTGGGTGAAGGCCGTCGCAGACAAGGCGAAGTACGTCTGGCCGGTCGTGCTCGCGGCCGTCCTCGCGAACCGGGAGGTCGCGCGCCGCCGGCGCCAGGACGAGCGCAAGCGGCAGACCGACGACCCCCCGACCGACTCGGAGGACTGAGCTCAGCTGAGGCGTTCGAGCACCATCGCCATGCCCTGACCCCCACCGACGCACATCGTCTCGACGCCGAACTGCTTGTCGTGGGTCTGCAGGTTGTTGATGAGTGTCGCGGTGATGCGGGCACCGGTCATCCCGAAGGGGTGACCGAGCGCGATCGCACCGCCCGAGACGTTGAGCTTGTCCTCGTCGATCTTCAGCTCACGCGCCGAACCGAGCACCTGCACGGCGAACGCCTCGTTGATCTCGAACAGGTCGATGTCGTCGATGCCCATGTTCGCGTTGGCGAGAGCCTTGCGGGTCGCGTCGATCGGTCCGAGACCCATGATCTCCGGCGACAAGCCCGAGACACCGGTGGAGACGATGCGCGCGAGCGGGGTCAGTCCGAGTTCCTTCGCCTTCGTGTCGGACATGATCACCAGAGCGGCCGCACCGTCGTTGAGCGGGCACGCGTTGCCGGCGGTCACCGTGCCGTCCGGGCGGAAGACCGGCTTGAGCTGACTGACGGCCTCGTAGTTGGTGCCCGGACGCGGACCGTCGTCGGTGCTGACGACCGTGCCGTCGGCGAGGGTCACCGGAGTGATCTCCCGCTCGAAGAAGCCGCTCTTGATGGCTTCCTCGGCGCGGTTGTGCGAGCGCACGCCCCAGCGGTCCTGGTCCTCGCGCGAGATGCCGGTGTGGGACGCGACGTTCTCGGCGGTCTGTCCCATCGCGACGTAGACGTCGGGGAGCAGACCCTCGGTGCGCGGGTCGGTCCACGGCACTCCGCCTTCGGCGAGCTTGGCGGTACGCGCCTGGGCGTCGTCGAACAGCGGGTTCTTGGTGTCGGGCAGACCGTCGGCGTTGCCGGTCACGAAGCTCGACACCGATTCGACGCCGGCGGAGACGAACACGTCGCCCTCGCCGGCCTTGATGGCGTGCAGCGCCATGCGGGTGGTCTGCAGCGACGACGAGCAGTACCGGTTGACGGTCACGCCGGGAAGGAAGTCGTAGCCGAGTTGCACCGCGACCACGCGGGCGATGTTGAAGCCGGACTGTCCGGCGGGCTGGCCGCAGCCGAGCATGAGGTCGTCGATCTCGGTGGGATCGAGATCGGGGACCTTCGCGAGCGCTGCAGCGACCATCTGGGTCGCCAGGTCGTCCGGGCGGATCGACGCGAGCGAGCCCTTGCGTGCTCGCCCGATCGGCGACCGTACTGCGGACACGATTACTGCTTCGGGCATCTTCTCTCCTCGATGATCGGTCGTACTTCGACCCTACGGCCCTTCGACCCTCTGGGTCCGGCGGCTATCCTGTGCTAACTTACCAAGCAATCGCTTGGTTCGGTACAGACGTTAGGAACATGCCATGGGCATCACCTCGACCTCCGACAGCGCCGGTATCACCACGGTCACCGTCGACTTCCCGCCCGTGAACGCTCTCCCCTCACAGGCCTGGTTCGACCTGGCCGAGGCCGTGACCACGGCCGGGCGCAGTCTCGACACCCACGCGGTGATCCTGCGCGCCGAGGGCAGAGGCTTCAACGCGGGTGTGGACATCAAGGAAATGCAGGCCACCGAAGGGTTCGACGCCCTGATCGCCGCCAACCACGGGTGTGCCGCGGCATTCGCCGCCGTCTACGACTGCGAGGTACCGGTCATCGTCGCCGTCAACGGCTTCTGCGTCGGAGGCGGCATCGGCCTCGTCGGCAACGCGGACGTCATCGTCGCCTCCGACGACGCCGTCTTCGGCCTGCCCGAGGTCGACCGCGGTGCACTGGGCGCCGCAACGCATCTCGCGCGCCTCGTCCCCCAGCACATGATGCGCACCCTCTACTACACGGCGCAGAACGTCACCGCGCAGCAGCTCGAGCACTTCGGCTCGGTGTACAAGGTCGTGCCGCGCAGCGAACTCGACGCCGCCGCACGCGAGGTCGCCGAGATGATCGCCGCGAAGGACACCCGCGTCATCCGCCGTGCGAAGGAAGCCATCAACCGCATCGACCCCGTCGACGTGAAGACGAGCTACCGCCTCGAGCAGGGCTTCACCTTCGAGCTGAATCTCGCCGGCATCGCCGACGAGCACCGCGACGAGTTCGTCGCAACAGGAAAGCCGCGCAGCAACAGCTGACGCCTCACACCACCAGGAGTTCGGAACACCATGCGTGACAAGAGAATGTCGCTCGACGACGTGGTCGGCGAGCTGCGCAGCGGAATGACCATCGGCCTCGGCGGCTGGGGATCGCGCCGCAAGCCCATGGCCCTCGTGCGGGCCATCCTCCGTTCGGACGTGAAGGATCTGACCGTCGTCACCTACGGCGGTCCCGATCTGGGCCTGCTGTGTTCGGCGGGCAAGGTGAAGAAGGCGTACTACGGATTCGTCTCGCTCGACTCGGCACCGTTCTACGACCCGTGGTTCTCCAAGGCCCGCACGGGCGGCGAGATCATCGCCCGTGAGATGGACGAGGGCATGATCAAGTGCGGCCTGGAAGCCGCCGCCGCGCGCCTGCCGTTCCTGCCCCTCCGCGCGGGCCTGGGTTCGGCCGTGGTCGACTTCTGGGAGGGTGAACTGAAGACCGTCACCTCGCCGTATCCCGGACCGGACGGCACCGAGACCCTCATCGCCATGCCCGCGCTGAACCTCGACGCGTCGTTCGTGCACCTCAACATCGGCGACAAGCACGGCAACTCCGGTTACCAGGGCGTGGACCCCTACTTCGACGACCTCTACTGCATGGCCGCCGAACGTCGCTACGTCTCCGTCGAGAAGATCGTCGAGACCGAGCAGCTCGTGAAAGAGGTTCCGCTGCAGCAGCTCCTGCTCAACCGCATGATGGTCGACGGAATCGTCGAAGCACCGAACGGGGCGCACTTCACCCTCGCGGGCGACAGCTACGGCCGCGACGAGAAGTTCCAGCGCCACTACGCCGAGTCCGCCAAGGACCCCGAGGCATGGCAGGCATTCGTCGACCGCTTCCTCTCGGGCAGCGAGGACGACTACCAGGCCGCAGTCCAGACGTTCGCACAGGAGCAGGCATGACCACCACCGAGACCGTGACCCGCGCCGAGTACTGCGCGATCGCATGCGCCGACATCTTCTCGGGTGCCGGCGAGATCATGGCGAGCCCGATGGCGACACTGCCGCAGATCGGTGCACGCCTGGCCAAGCTCACCACCGAGCCCGACCTGCTGATCACCGACGGTGAAGCACTCATCCTCGCCGACGTCCCGGCCCTCGGCGCGAAGGCACCGATCGAAGGCTGGATGCCCTTCCGCAAGGTGTTCGACGTCGTCGCCTCGGGCCGCCGCCACGTGGTGATGGGCGCCAACCAGATCGACCGGTACGGCAACCAGAACCTGTCGGCCTTCGGTCCACTCCAGCAGCCGACACGCCAGATGTTCGGTGTGCGCGGCGCTCCCGGCAACACGATCAACCACGCGACCAGCTACTGGGTCGGCAAGCACTCCACGCGCGTCTTCGTCGACACGGTCGATATCGTCTCGGGTGTCGGATACGACAAGGTCGATCCCGAGAACCCGGCGTACCGCTTCCTGGACATCGCGCGGGTCGTCACCAACCTCGGTGTCTTCGACTTCGGCGGTCCCGACCACACCTTCCGGGCGCTCTCGTTGCACCCGGGTGTCGAGGCGTCCACCGTCGCGGAGAACACCTCCTTCGAGGTCGCCGGCCTGGACGAGGCGGGCGTGACCCGCGAGCCGACCTTCGAGGAACTGCGTCTGATCCGCGAGGTGATCGACCCCAAGGGTCTGCGCGACCGCGAGGTCTCGCTGTGACCGTCCTGCGCACCGCCCTGACCGACCTGGTGGGGATCGAGCACCCGATCGTTCAGACGGGCATGGGATGGGTCTCCGGTCCCCGCCTGACCGCCGCGACGTCGAACGCCGGTGGTCTCGGCATCCTCGCCTCGGCGACGATGACCTACGCCGAACTCGAAGCGGCGGTCGCGAAGACCAAGTCGCTGACCGGCAAGCCGTTCGGCGTCAACATCCGCGCCGACGCCTCGGACGCCGGTGAGCGCATCGACCTGCTGATCCGCGAGAAGGTCAAAGTCGCGTCGTTCGCCCTCGCACCGAAGAAGGAGCTGATCGCCAAGCTCAAGGATCACGGCATCGTCGTCGTGCCGTCGACCGGTGCTGCCAAGCACGCCGTGAAGGTCGCCTCGTGGGGCGCCGACGCGGTGATCGTGCAGGGCGGCGAGGGCGGTGGCCACACCGGTCCCGTCGCGACAACCCTGCTGCTGCCGAGCGTCCTCGACGCCGTCGACATCCCCGTCGTCGCCGCCGGTGGCTTCTTCGACGGTCGTGGGCTCGCAGCCGCGCTGTCCTACGGCGCGGCCGGCATCGCGATGGGCACTCGGTTCCTGCTCACGAGCGACAGTGCTGTTCCCGATTCGGTGAAGCAGCAGTACCTTTCGCGGGGACTGCAGGACACCACGGTGTCACTCAAGGTCGACGGCATGCCGCACCGGGTCCTGAACACCGACCTGGTGAACAGCCTCGAGAAGTCCACCTACGCGAAGGGACTGCTCGCGGCCGCGCGGAACGCGACGAAGTTCAAGTCGATGACGGGCATGAAGTGGTCGACCATCGTCAAGGACGGCCTCGCCATGAAGAAGGCGAGCGACCGCACCTGGCAGCAGATCATCATGGCCGCCAACACCCCCATGCTCCTCAAGGCCGGTCTCGTGGAAGGCAACACCGAAGCCGGTGTGCTCGCCTCGGGCCAGGTCGTCGGCATGCTCGACGACCTGCCGAGCTGCCAGGAACTGATCGACCGCATCGTCGCCGAGGCAGTCGAGCGCATCGACGCGCTCTCCGCCCTGCGCGATCAGGGGCGTCCCGCCGCCTGATTCCGATTCCCAGCAGATCGAGACCGGTGTTGTTGTCGAGTTTCCGCGAGAAATCGACAACAACACCGGTCTCGATCGGTTCCGACGTGCGCAGACTCCGCCGCGCGTCGCCGGACACAGGCGCTGGGTCGTTCACGATGCCTCCCGCGGTCCGGAAAATCGACCCCACTCCGCCGAAGCCCAAGCCAAGGCCCGGTCAGGAAGATTCCCGATACCGCGTGACAACAGTTCGCCGCTGTCTCAGTGAATTGCGCTCGGCACGGAGCCAGGCAGGGGTATCAGTGTCCCGTTGCGCACGGCACAGGCGCGGTCGACGAGAGTCAGCCGGCTCAGGTCGTGAGTGACCATCACGATCGCCACATCCCGATCCCGGCTCAGATCGGCGAGCAGGGCCACGACCTCGCGGCTGCGGTTCTCGTCGAGGGCCGAGGTGGGCTCGTCGACGAGCAACACCGAGGGGTCGTTCATCAGTCCTCGCGCGATCGCAACCCGTTGCCGTTGCCCTCCCGACAGTTGGTGGGGACGCCGGTCCAGGTGCCCGTCGAGACCCAATGAACACAACAGGTCCGTGGCACGGGCACGACTCTCGCGGACCGAGTCGCCCGCGAGATGGGACATCATCTGCAGTTGTTCGACTGCGGTCAACGAGGGCAGCAGGTTCGACTGCTGGAACACGAATCCGAGCTTCTCGCGTCGCACGGTCGTGCGCTCGTCACGGTCCAGTCCCGTCATGTCGCTGCCGTCGATAACGACACGACCCGAATCGGGGGTGATGAGAAGGCCGGCGACAGCGAGCAGGCTCGATTTGCCGGACCCGGACGGACCGGTCACAGCCACGAATTCGCCGCGTCGGACCTCGAAATCCACGTCGTCGAGGACGCGTCGATGCCCGTCACCGTCGGGATAGCTGAGGACGATGTTGCGTAAGCAGATACTCATGTCGAAGTCCTTCGTTCTCGGTAGATGACTCATCGAGCGGCTGCAAGGGCAGCGAGCGGGTCGACCTTGGCGATACGGACCAGGGAAGCAGCCGCGCCGATCATGCCCGTCGCAACGAGGGCGAGGAACGGAACCACGGTGGTGGACATCGTGAGCGAGAACGGAACCGACTGCGAGGCTGCCGTTCCGAGACCGGCTGCGGCCAGGGTTCCAAGTCCGGATCCGAGTACCAGCACGATCGAGCTCTGCCCGAGTGCGTCCTGGAGCAGATAGCGGGTGGAGGCACCGACAGCCTTGAGCACAGCGAGGTCCTGGCCGCGCTGGATGGTCCATACCGTGAAGAAGGCCCCGACGACCAAGGCGCTGACGATCATCAGCATCGTCTGCATCAACAGCAGCGATCCACGCTCGGAGGTGTACGACCCGATCGCGTTCAGCGCACCGCGGCCGTCGGTGACGGCCGTCCCGGTCGCCTCACCGACAGAATCGGCGTCGAACCCTGCGGAGGTCCGCAATGCAACGACGGTGCCGTCACTGCCACCGGCCGACGGCAGTGACATCCATGCGTCGTGGTCCATCCAGACCACGGGCTGATGACTGTAGAACGAGTCGTCGACCAGAGCGGTGATGGTGAATACCTTTCCGCTCATCAAAATCCGGGTTCCGTTCGTCCATCCGTTGTCATTGGCGAGGTCGGCGCCCACGGCTACCGAGCCGGCACCGAGCACGACCGGAGCGGCGAAAGAATGCCCGTCGACGCCGAACGCAGAAGCGGCAACTTCTCGACCGTCGACGCTGATCCGAGCGGGTGCCACCCCGATGATCGACGCAGCATCGACACCGTCGGCCTCCGCAAGTTCCGCATACTGCCGCGTCGTCACGGTCGACTCGGCGAACGAGACCGAGCGGCCATCGGGGGGAGCACCGAATGCGAAGTGGTCGGCGCCGATGTTCTCGATCGCAGCGATAGACCGATTACCCAGTCCGGAGGTCAGCCCCGACAGCGTGACCACCATCAGCGAAATGAAGAACAGGGCCGAGGTCATCAGCGTGAAGCGACCTTTGGCGAACCGGAGATCACGGAAAGCGAGGAACATGCATCTCAGTGTCGTGCAAGGCAACATTCCCGGCATCGCGCATTGGTTGGGTTCGCTGATCCATCGAAAGTTGGAGATCGCCGATCGGTGCGGTCGACGGCATAGTGCGGTATTAGAGTGGGCGAGATGCGGAATTCCGATGGGTCTGACTCGGGCGGGGCCGTGCCGGTGCTACGCGCCATGCAATTCGGCGCCCATCTGCTGTTCTTCCTGCTCCTCGCGGTGGGTGTCGTGCGCACGGTTACCGACAGTGCTCATCCCGTTCCGATCGTCGCGCTCGCTGTCGTGGTAGCCGGGTGGTATCTCTTCGGGATCTGGTTCGCGCAGCGTGAGGGCTTCGAGAACGGGGAGCCGGTACAGCGCCGGTCGGGGCAGATCTGGTTCGCGGCGCTCGGGCTGGGCTGGTTGGCTCTCGTGGTGGCGGATGTCAACTTCGTCTGGCTGGCGTTCGCCCTGTTCTTCCTGTGCTTTCCCCTGTTCTCCACTCCGGTCGCGTTGACGGTGACGATCATGCTGACCGCGATAGCGATCGCAGCGACGCTGTGGCACGGCACCACGAACACGGTTGCCTCGATTCTCGGACCGGTGTTCGGGGCGGCAGCTGCCGCCGGAATGGCCGTCGTCTAACAACAGTTGGTGCGGCAGTCCGCGCAGCGACAGCAGTTGGTGGACGAACTCACCGAGGCGCACCGAGAGTTGCTCGGGGCGCAGGACGAATTGGTCGCGCTGCAACGGGAAGCGGGCGCACTGACCGAACGTTCCCGCCTCGCGCGTGACATTCACGACACTCTGGCGCAGGGATTTTCGTCCATTCTGCTGCTCTCCCGAGCCGGGCAGCGCGCTCCCGACAATTCTGCGGCGGTCTTCGCGCAGATCGCGGACACCGCGCAGCAGAATCTGATCGAGGCCCGCCGGGTGGTCGACGCGCTCGCGCCGGTTGCGCTCGAGTCCGCACCGCTCGAATCCGCGTTGCGGCGCCTGCTCGACCAACTCGAGCAGCAGACCGGGATCACCGGTGACCTACTCACCGACAGCGATCCGATCCCGCTGGTGACGGACTTCGACGTCGCCTTGCTCCGCGTCGCCCAGAGTGCTCTCGCCAACGTGCGGTTGCATTCGCGGGCGCGTCGGGTACGGGTGACATTGAGCTACGCATCCGACGAAGTACGGCTCGATATCGTCGACGACGGTATCGGCTTCGATCAACGTCAGGACGGTGGATTCGGCTTACGGTCAATACCGTTAAGTTAGTGACTCACTATGGTGCATATCGGTGACTGGGTGGGTTGTGGATGGTGTTGGTGGTGCGCGCGTTTCGCGGCCCATTTGAGGA